>JAYUAE010000033.1:0-13070 GCA_043741515.1 Candidatus Eiseniibacteriota bacterium
GCTCGGGGGAAAGCGCGGCGCCAGGCAGAATGTGGCGAATTCACGCACGAGAACGGCGGAGGCCGAGCTCGCTGCGAGGCTCCAGGAGATCGAGACCGAGGTACGGGCCCGATTTCAGCGGGCTCTCTATATGCAGGATCGTCTCCGCATCCTCGCGGAGCTGACCGAACTCGACCGCAAGGTTGTCGCTTCCACGCGAGCTCGTGTCCGCGATGGCTCCATAACGCCGCTGACAGGGCGCCTGACCGAGCTGGATTTTCTGCGTATCGACACGCAACTTCGCCGCAGCCGTAGCGACTACCGGCAGGAACTCGTTGCCATGGGGCTGGCCATGGGGCAGCCGCTACCGGATTCGGTTCGGTTGATCGGTGTCATCCAAGCCGACTCGCTTCAGGCCCCGGAAGATTCTGTGGTCACCGCGGCCCTACGCATCCGCCTTCAGGGCGGCGTGCTGCTTCGACGCTTGGACGAGCGGCGGGCTGAACTCAAGCTCGCCGATCGGGAAGGTCGCCCCAACATCACTCTGGGGGCCGGACTTTCCGTCGAACGCCAATCGTTCGATGGCGGCGATTTCACGGGTGACCCGACCGTTGTAGGCGGCATCACCGGCGCCAAGGGCACCGACCATCTCTGGCGCGCCCGCTTGAGCGTACCGATCCCCCTCTGGCAGCGAAACCAGCCCGCGCGCGCGCGCGCCGCTGCCGAGGTCGCGCGCGGCGAGGCGGAATACCAGGCTTTCGTCAAAAGGGTCCGGCTCGAAACGATTGCCGCGGTGCGCCGCTTCGAAGGCGCGGCGGAAATCTATCGCATGTACCTGGAACGCTCGTCCCGGGTCCGGCAAGACCTGGCCTTGGTCCGGGATGCTTACGCGGACGGCAGGATTCCGCTGGATTCCTATCTCACGCAGAAGGGACGTCTCGTGGATACATTTCTCGCGCAGCTCGAATCCGCCGACGGCTACTGGGAGGCTCGCGGCGCGCTGGAGAGCGCGGCGGGCCTCGCCCTCGACCGGCTCAACGAACGGAGAAAGAGATGATTCGCCGCATCGCGGTACTGGCTCTGATCGTGGCGGCCATGACAGGAGTTCTCCCCCGCGCGTCCGAAGGCCAAAACAAGGCTCCGGGCGGCAGCGGGGCTCCGGCCTCAGGCCGTCAAATCCTGACTGCGGCCTCCGACCGATACGAACTCCTACTCAAGATCGACCGGCTTTGGCCGGGCGAGGAGACGGATCTGGAACTCTTCGTCGGTGAGTTCGAGACCAACGCCCCGGTCGTCGGTGCGGCAATCACCCTCAGCCTCCACGCCGGGAGTCGCGAACTCTGGAGCAGGCCCGCGCGGCCTGCCGACAATCGGCCGGGCGTCTACACTGCCGCGTTCCAGGCGCCACCGGACACCGGCAGCTTCAATATGTTCGCGACGGTGGAGCGTCTCGGCGACCAGGACCGTTTTGTTCTCAGCGGTCTAAAGGTGACCGCGCGTGAGCCCGCGGGACGAGCCCGCTCGCGCGGCGGTCCGCGGTGGCCGTGGATCGTTGGTGCGGGTGTTGTCGTGCTGGCCGCTCTGTTCGCGCTCTCCCGTCGCCGCACCAGGCCGGGCAGCGCGGCCGTAGTGCTCGGAGTCCTGCTCGCGGCGAACGCCTGGGCGCACGCGGGACACGACGACGCACCGGGGACCTCCGGCGTGCAGGTGGGGCCGGGTTCGCAAGTTTACGTCGCCAAGGAGTCTCAATTTCTGCTCGGTATTCGCACCGAAACCGTCAAGCGACAACAGGTGCAAAGACGGCTGACCGTGCTCGGCCGTGTGGCGCCGCGCGGCGGCGGCGAGGTGGTGATCGTCGCGCCCCAGTCCGGGCGGATTTACTTCGGCGGCAGCCAGGCGCCCGTGATCGGCCAAGCCGTCGGAAAGGGTCAAGCCGTGGCGCGCTTGACGGTCGTCGACGACCTTGATCTTCGAGCGCCGATCACGGGTGTGATAACCGGAGTGTTCGTCGTGCAAGGGCAGCTGGTCGAAGCGGGGCAAAAGCTCATGACGCTCCTTGACCCGTCCGTCGTCTGGGTTCACGCGGACGTCTACGAGCAAGACGTGCCGAGCGTACAGCACTCCACGCGGGCCGTTATCTCGTCGCAGACCACGCCCGAGTTGGCGTTCTCGGGACGGCGAGTAGCGATCGGGGTGACGCAGGGTGAGGTGCTTGGCACGGTCGAAGCGTGGTTTGAGGTGCCGAATCCCGGCGGACACTTGAAGGTAGGGGCGCTCGTGGACGTGAGCATCGAGCAAGGCGGCACCAATGCGATGCTCGTCATTCCGCGGAGCGCCGTCTTCGATAAGGAGGGGCGCAAGCTGGTCTTCCTGCACACCGCGCCGGAGCGATTTACCGCCAAGGAGGTCACGCTCGGCACCAGCCTCGGCATGAATGTGGCGGTGAGCGGCGAACTCACTCCCGGCGATCGGATCGTCACCGCGGGCGGCTACTCGCTGCTCACGGCGCCGGTCGTCGGCCGCTAAAGGAGCGCATCCATGTTCGATCGAATCATCCTGTTCGCGCTCCGCAACCGACTCTTCGTTGTGGCCGCGGCGCTGCTGCTCCTCGTCTATGGGATCGGGGTCATTCTTAAATTGCCGGTAGACGTCTTTCCGGATCTCAACCGGCCGACCGTCACGATCCTGGCCGAAGCACCGGGGCTGGCGCCCGAAGAGGTCGAGACCCTCGTCAGCTTGCCGATCGAGACGACGCTCAATGGCGCGCCAGGAGTCGAACGGGTTCGCTCAACGTCCGGCATCGGACTCTCGGTGGTGACGGTCGAATTCGCTTGGGGGACCGACATCTACAGGGACCGTCAGCTGGTGAGCGAGAAACTGCAACTCGCCTCGGGCGCATTGCCGGGCGGCGTCCTTCCGGCCATGGGCCCGATCTCCTCCATCATGGGCGAGATCATGCTACTCGGTATGGAAAGCAGCACCGGCGTGACCCCGCCGATGGAGATGCGCACGCTGGCGGATTGGGTGGTCCGCCGTCGCCTGCTGACCATCCCCGGCGTGTCGCAGGTGATTCCGATCGGCGGTGGGGTGAAGCAGTATCAGGTGCAGGTCAATCCGCAGCGGCTGGCCGCGCTCGGGCTGACACTCAAGGAAGTCGAGCACGCGGTGGGAGCCAGCAACGAGAACAGCACCGGTGGATACCTCGAGGCTCAGTCCCAGGAGTATCTGATCCGTAATCTGGGTCGACTGCGGAGCTCCGAACAGTTGCTCAATACGGTCGTTGCCACGCGGAACGGCGTGCCAATCCTACTCAAAGAGGTCGGTGTCGTCGGTACCGCAACGCGCGTGAAACGCGGAGATGGGAGCGTCGACGGAAGGCCGGCAGTCATCCTCTCGATCCAGAAACAGCCTGGCGCGAGCACGATCGACCTGACGAGGAGCATCGAGGCGGCGCTCAAGGAACTCCAGCCGTCGCTGCCCAAGGACGTTCGGATGCGTCCGCTGTTCAAGCAGGCGAACTTCATCGAAGCATCCATTGGGAACGTCGAGGAAGCGCTTCGGGACGGCTCCATCCTCGTCATTATCGTGCTCTTCCTCTTCCTGCTGAACTTCCGGACGACCGCGATCACTCTCACGGCGATCCCGTTGTCTTTCGTGACCGCGGCCGTCGTGTTCCAGATGTTTCACCTCTCGATCAACTCCATGACCCTGGGGGGCCTCGCCGTCGCGATCGGCGAGCTGGTGGACGATGCCATCGTCAACGTGGAAAACGTTTTTCGCCGGCTCCGTGAAAACCAACATTCGCCTTCGCCCCGCCCCGCGTTCGAGGTCGTCTACCGCGCTTCGTCCGAAGTGAGAAACTCGATCGTCTACGCCACCATTCTCGTCGTGCTCGTCTTCCTTCCGCTCTTCTCTCTCAGCGGAATCGAGGGACGGCTGTTTGCGCCGCTGGGCGTCGCCTATATCGTCTCGATCCTGGCGTCGTTTCTAGTCTCTCTGACCGTCACGCCGGCGCTCTGTCTCTACCTCCTGCCGAAGGCAAAGGTCATGGCGCGCGAGGCCGACTCTTTCGTCGTGCGCCACCTCAAAAACGTCGAGCGTAAACTCTTGCTGCGCACTCTCCCGCACCCCTCCATCGTGATCGGCGGGGCCGTCGTGCTGGTCGTCGTGGCCGCGTCCTTGGTTCCTCTGATGGGACGCGAGTTCCTGCCGCCCTTCAACGAAGGCTCCGCGACGATCAATGTGATTGCCGCGCCCGGCACGTCGCTTGTCGAGTCCAATCGCATCGGGACGATCATCGAGAAGCTTCTCCTGGGTGTTCCCGAGGTGATCTCGACGGGACGCCGCACGGGGCGCGCCGAACTGGACGAGCACGCAGAGGGCGTCCACTACACGGAGATTGACGTCGACTTCCGGCGCTCGAAGCGTTCACGCGAGGAGATCCTCAGCGACATCCGCGGCAAGCTCGGTGAGATCCCAGGCGTGTTCGTCAACATCGGCCAACCGATATCGCATCGGCTGGACCACCTTCTCTCCGGCGTCCGCGCCCAGATCGCCGTCAAGCTGTTCGGCAACGACCTGGACATTCTTCGAGCCAAGGCCGCCGAGATCGAGGCCGTCATGGCGACCGTCCCGGGAACCGTCGATATTCAAACCGAGAAACAGGTGCTGGTGCCGCAGATTCGTATCGAGGGTGACCGCACGGCGCTGGCGCGCTACGGCCTGAATGTAAGCGACCTGAACGAGGCGCTCGAGACGGGCTTCAATGGAAGGGTCGTGTCGGAAGTACTGGAGGGGCAGCGGACCTTCGATCTGCTCGTCCGCTTCGACGACGCGTCGCGCACCAGTCTGGAAGCGATCCGGAACGCACTCATCGACACGCCCTCCGGCGCCAGTGTGCCGCTGGCGGCGCTGGCGACCGTGGAAGAGTCTCGCGGGCCCAACGTCATTCAGCACGAAAACGTGCAGCGCCGCATCGTCGTGTCGGCAAACGTCAGCGGCCGCGACCTCGGCCGCGTGGTGCAGGATATCCAGACGCGGATCGCCGGGCAGGTCGAGTTGCCGGCCGGCTATTTCATCACCTACGGCGGGCAGTTCGAAAGCCAGCAGTCGGCCACCCGCACGATCGGACTTCTCAGCTTATTCTCCCTGGCGGCCATGTTTCTCGTGCTCTATTCCCATTTCCGCTCGGTCCCGATCGTGCTGCAAATTTTGCTGAACATCCCACTGGCCTTGATTGGAAGCGTGGTGGCAATCTTCCTGACCGGCGGCACGTTCTCTGTCGCGTCCCTGATCGGCTTCATCACTCTCACCGGCATCGCGTCGCGTAACACCATCATGATGATTTCCCATAACCTGCACTTGATGAAAGTGGAGGGCGAGCAGTTCGACATGAACATGGTGATCCGGGGGACACTCGAACGAATGGTGCCGGTGCTCATGACCGCCCTCACGGCCGGGCTCGCGCTCATTCCGCTGGTGCTGGCCAAAGGGCAGCCGGGCAAGGAAATCCTCTATCCGGTGGCGACGGTGATCCTGGGAGGGCTGTTCAGCTCGACCTTGCTCAACATGATCGTCACGCCGGCTGTGTTCTATCGCTTCGGCCGGAAGTCCGCTGAGAAGTACCTGGCTGGAGCCGGAGAGACGGAAGAACCCTGAGCAGTGCGCGAAGCGTTTCATGTTGGCGGCACAACCCACATCTAGTCACGAGGAGGAAACGATGAAGATTCAGGCACGCTGGTGGGTACTGGCATTGGCGGCGATCGGAACGCTTTGGCTGCTCGGCTGCGGACAGAAGAAGACCGAGTCGCAGACTTCAGCCCAGGGCACGGAGCAGACCCAGCCGTCCGGTGGAGCCGCGGAGAAAGGCGAGGCCGCCGGGAGCGTGGAGACCGGTGAAACGATGGCGCCCGCTCAAACCGTCCCTGAAATCTGGGCGCAGATCATGGCAGAGCGGGAGAAGCTGGCGTCCGCGATCCAGAACGGCCAGTTGAAGGACGTGCATCACCATGCCTTCGGCATCCGGGATCTCGTGGTGGCGCTGGCGGAAAAGGCAAACGTCTCCTCCCCCGGGACGGCCCCGAAGGTGAACGGCCTAGTGGAGCAGGTCAAGGCCTCGGCCGGCGCGCTCGACGAGATGGGAGATGCGGGCAATCTGAGCGGCACCCAGACGGAGGCCGCCAAGCTCAATGCGATCCTGGATTCGGTCAAGGCAACGGTGAAGCTCGAATAGCGCTGGAGGAACGATGCCCATTCGTGTTTCAGGAGGATGTGCTGGGATTGCTTTCGCCGCAGGAGTCCTCCTGGCGACGCCCGCTCACGCCCAAATGCAGGGCATGCAGATGCACGAGGGCGTGCATGAGCACATGCAAATGAAGGGTATGTACGGGCCATACCCAATGACGCGCGAGGCCTCCGGCACCTCCTGGCAGCCGGACCGGGCCCGCCACATGGGCATTCATACGATGAGGGGCTCCTGGATGCTCATGCTCCACGGGACGGCTGACGTTGTGTTCGACCACCAGGGAGGAAACCGGGGCGACGAGAAGGTTTTCAGCTCCAACATGCTCATGGGGATGGCGCAGCGCGACCTCGGGCCGGGCCATCTCGGGCTTCGTGCCATGATCTCCGCGGAGCCCGTGACCATCGGGAAGAGCGGCTACCCCTTGCTGCTCCAGACCGGCGAGACCGCAAACGGGGTCACACCGCTCATCGACCGGCAGCACCCGCACGACCTCTTCATGGAGCTGGCGGGCGCCTACAGCGTCTCGAGCGGGAACCGCTCGCTCTTTCTCTATGCGGGCCTGCCCGGCGAGCCGGCGCTCGGGCCGCCGGCGTTCATGCATCGGTTCTCCGGAATGGCGATCCCGGAGGCGCCGATCACGCACCACTGGCTCGACTCGTCGCACATCACGTTCGGCGTCGTGACGGCGGGGGCCGTCCTCGGCGGTCTGAAGCTGGAGGCGTCGGCGTTTCGCGGACGCGAGCCAGACCAGAACCGGTTCAATATTGAATCCCCCAAGCTCGATTCCCATTCGTTCCGCGTGTCGCTGAACCCCACGCCCGCATGGGCCTTACAGGTGAGCCATGGGCGCCTGAAGAGCCCCGAGCAGCTGGAGCCCGGTATCGACGTCGATCGCACGACCGCGTCGGTCGTTTACGCACGCGACGGGCGGACGGCCCACTGGGAATCCACGCTTGCCTGGGGGCGAAACAAAAATCGGCCCGGCGCGACTCTCGATGCCTTCGACGCGGAGACGGCGGTTCAGCTGCACGGGAAGCACACGCTGTTCGCCCGCGTGGAGCGCGCCGAGAAGAACGAACTGTTCCTGGCGGCCGATCCGCGAGCGGGCAGAACCTTCGACGTAGGCACAACGAGCGCGGGGTACCGGTTCGACTTCTGGAGGAGGTCGCACGTCGCGGCGGGGTTAGGAGCGCTCGGAAGCATTTCCAGCGTTCCCTCGGATATCCGGGATGCCTACGGGAAGAATCCCACGTCCGGGTTGGTGTTCACCCATATCGAGCTGCGATAGCGCCATGACAACCCTCCAGGCAAGCGAGCCGGGGCTGATCGACCCTGTATGCGGAATGACGGTGACGCGGGAGAGCCCGCACCGGCACACCTACCGCGAGGTCGAGTATTTCTTCTGCAGCGCCGGTTGCCGGGAGCGATTCGCGGCGGACCCGGAGAAATACCTAGCGCGTGCCGCGAAGCCCCCGGCGGCAGCGTCCGGGCACGGAGCTCTCTACACCTGCCCGATGCATCCGCAAATCGTGCGGGACGGTCCGGGGAGCTGCCCGATCTGCGGGATGGCGCTCGAGCCTCTGGTCGCGACCGGAGACGAGGAGAATCCCGAGCTGCGCGCTATGTCGCGGCGATTCTGGATATCGACCGCGCTCACGGCGCCTCTCGTGCTTCTCGCGATGGCTCACATGTTCCGGGGAGATCCCATGGGGATTCTCCCGATGCGCGTGCGGACGCTCGTCGAGCTAGCGCTCGCGACACCGGTTTGTGTCTGGGGCGCCTGGCCTTTCTACGAACGCGCCGTGGCCTCGGTGAAGAACCGGAGCCTCAACATGTTCACCTTGATCGGCCTGGGGGTGTTCACGGCATACGTGTACAGCGTGATCGCCGCCCTTCTCCCCGGCGTCTTCCCGCAGGGTTTCCGCGACGGGACAGGAGAGGTCGGGGTCTACTTTGAAGCGGCGGCGGTCATCGTCACGCTGGTGCTCCTGGGCCAGGTGCTCGAGCTTCGCGCGCGCACCCAGACGGGGAAGGCCATCCGGACGCTGCTCGGCCTCGCGCCCAAGACGGCCCGGCGGCTCACGGACAGCGGGGGAGAAGAGGACATCCCGCTCGAGGAGGTGCGCTCCGGCGACCGCCTTCGCGTGCGTCCGGGCGAAAAGATCCCCGTGGACGGTGTCGTCCTCGAAGGCAGGAGCGCGATCAACGAGTCCATGGTCAGCGGAGAGCCGATCCCGGTCGGGAAGCAGCCCGGCGACAAGGTGGTGGGCGCCACCCTGAACGGGACGGGGTCGCTCGTCATGCGCGCGGAGAAGGTCGGGGCGGAGACGCTCCTGGCCCGCATCGTCGCGATGGTTTCCGAGGCTCAGCGGAGTCGCGCCCCGATCCAGCGCCTGGCGGACGTCGTCGCGGGATACTTCGTCCCGATCGTCCTCGCCGTCGCAGCCATCACGTTCGTCGTCTGGAGTCTCGTGGGACCGGAACCGAGGCTGGCTCACGCGTTGATCAACGCCGTGGCGGTGCTCATCATCGCCTGTCCCTGCGCCCTGGGGCTGGCGACGCCCATGTCGATCATGGTCGCGACCGGCAAGGGCGCCACCATGGGCGTCCTCTTCCGCAACGCCGAGGCCATCGAGACCCTGCGAAAGGTCGACACGCTCGTCGTGGACAAGACCGGAACCTTGACCGAAGGGAAGCCGCGTCTCGTGACCGTCTCGGCAGGGGAGGGTGTGGATGAGGCCACGCTGCTGCGGCTCGCCGCGGGCCTGGAGCGCCTGAGCGAGCATCCGCTCGCGGCCGCCATCGTCAAGGGAGCCGAAGAGCGCGGAGCGGGCCCTGCTCGCGTCGAGGGATTCACGAGCGCCACGGGCAAGGGAGTTCGCGGGAGCGTCGAGGGCCGGGCGGCGGCGCTCGGAAACCAGGCGCTCATGCAGGAGATGGGGATCGACCTCGGGCCGTGGGCCGCGAGGGCCGAAGGACTGCGGCGCGATGGGCAGACGGCGATGTTCGTGGCGCTGGACGGACGGATAGCCGGGGTCCTGGGCGTTGCCGACCCGATCAAGGAGAGCACCGCCGAAGCGATCCGGGCATTGCACGAGGAGAAGGTGCGGATCGTGATGCTCACGGGAGACAGCCGCACGACCGCCGAGGCTGTCGCGCGAAAGCTCGGTATCGAAGACGTGATCGCGGAGGTGCTTCCGGACGAAAAGGTGAACGTCGTGAAGAGGCTCCAGTCCGAGGGGAAGTTCGTCGCGATGGCCGGGGACGGCATCAACGACGCTCCCGCGCTGGCCCAGGCTCAGGTGGGAATCGCGATGGGGACCGGGACCGACGTCGCCATGGAGAGCGCGGCCGTGACCCTGGTGAAGGGGGATCTGCGCGGGATCGTGCGGGCGCGCCGCCTCTCGCGGAAGGCCATGGCCAACATCGAGCAGAATCTCTTCTTCGCCTTCGTCTACAACGGGCTCGGAGTCCCGATCGCGGCGGGGGTGCTGTATCCCTGGTTCGGACTTCTCCTCTCGCCCATCATCGCGGCCGCCGCGATGAGCTTCAGCTCGGTATCCGTGATCGGGAACGCCCTGCGGCTCAGGCGGGCCAAGGTCTGAAGCGCCTCGGCCGCTCCACAAGCGGGCCCTAGAACTCTCCCTCGAGGACGGCTCGCCCGATGAAGGGATCGTCCTCCGACGCGAGGCCGATACCGGTTCCCAGCTTGAACGTGATCTCCTTCGGCAGGGCAAACCAGACCTGGGGGAAGAGGACCGCGCTCCGTTCGCCCGGAGCCTGCTTGAACTCGGCGCCGACGCGCAAAAACCCCTCGGCCGGATAGCGGGCGCCGACCGCGTAACGGAACTCGGTCCCGCCGCCCGGGGAGAGCGTGACCGGGAAATCCAGATTCAGGGTCGTGTTGAGCGCGGAGGAGAGATCCCGGGAGATCACCAGCCGCGGCGTGAGCACGCGCTCAGCCGGGCCCTCCGTGGCGCGGCGCGTCTCGCTCTCGTATTCGAGAGAAGCGGCCACGTCCACGAAATGCCAGCCCTCCTCGGAGAACCGGTATCGCGTCTCCGACCGGAGCCGGCCGAATGCGATCCCCTCGCGGTCGTGCACCCACTGGCCGGCCGCGTCCAGCGTCCAGTGCGAGGTGATCCCGTACTCGAAGGCGCCCGTGTACTCGAAGCGAGGGAGCTGGTCGCGCCCCGCGTGAACCTCGGCCCACCCCTCGACCTCGCGCTCATGCGCGCCGAGGGTCTGATAGACGAAGGTTTCGTCGATGTAGTCATCGCGGTGTGCGGAGGCCGGCGGGGCAGGCAGCACTGTGATCGCGATGGACAGTAGCAGGACGCGTGTGCAGAGCCACCGGGCGGCCCTCATCTAAGCCGCCTTCACCGCCTGGAGGAGCTTCGTGATGCTGTCCTTCGCGTCGCCGAAGAGCATCATGGCCTTGGGATCGTAGAAGAGCTCGTTCTCGATCCCGGCGAACCCGCGCTTCATGCTCCGTTTCATGATGATGATGTGCTTCGCCTTGTCCGCGTCGAGAATCGGCATTCCGTAAATCGGGCTCGACGTGTCGTTGCGCGCGGCGGGATTCACCACGTCGTTCGCTCCGATCACCAGCGCCACGTCGGCGCTCTCGAACTCGGGATTGATGGCGTCCAGATCGTAGAGCTCCGGATAGGGAACGTTCGCTTCCGCCAGGAGCACGTTCATGTGACCGGGCATGCGGCCCGCGACGGGATGGATGGCGTACTTCACCTCGACGCCCTTCGATTTCAGGAGATCCGCAAGCTCGCGAACGCCGTGCTGCGCCTGCGCTACCGCGAGACCGTAGCCCGGGATGATGATCACCTTGCGCGCGTACGCGAGCATCGTCGCCGCATCTTCCACGGAGACGTCGCGCACCGGCCTCCCCGCCATCCCCGGCGCTCCCGCGCCGGCGGGCCCCGCCGTCTTCGCGATCGAGCCGAAGGCGCCGAAGAGCACGTTCGTGATCGGGCGGTTCATCGCGCGGCACATGAGGTAGGTCAGAAGCGTACCCGAAGCGCCGACCAGGGTGCCGCTGATGATGAGCACGTAGTTGTGGAGCGAGAAGCCGGTCGCCGCGGTGGCGAGGCCGGTGAACGAGTTCAGGAGCGAGATCACAACCGGCATGTCGCCGCCGCCGATCGGGATCACGAAGAGGATTCCGAACAGGAGCGAGGCGCCCGCGAACCAGGCGTAGACGGCCGGGTTCGGCTGCCCTTTGGCCACGAGCCAGACCGAGACCGCGAGGATCCCCGCGAAGAGAATAAAGTTGATCGGTTTCTGGAGCGGATAGGTGACGGCGCGCTCGGTGACGAGCCCCTGGAGCTTCCCGAACGCCACGATGCTCCCGGTGAAGGAGATGGCGCCGATCAGGGCGCCGAGAAGGATCGTGACGCCCGCGACGGGCGGCACCGGGTTGCCCGCCCGCGCGAAGGCCAGGTACTCCAGGCTGGAGACGATCGCCGCGGCCCCTCCTCCGGAGCCGTTGAAGAGCGCGACCATCTGGGGCATCGCGGTCATCGCGATCCGGCGCGCGGCCACGGCGCCGATCACCGCCCCCACGACGATTCCCGCCGCGATCGTGCCGTAGCTCAGGATCGCGCGATCGAGGAGCGTGACCACGATGGCGAGAAGCATGCCGATCGCGGCGAGTGTGTTCCCGTTCCGGGCGGATCTGGGAGAGCTGAGCTGCTTGATGCCGAAGATGAAAAGAACCGACGCGACCAGATAGGCGGCGCGGACGATGTTGGGCGCGAGGTGCGGAAGGGTCACGGCGTGCGCGCGTCCTTGGGCTTGCCCGCGAACATCTGGAGCATCCGGTCCGTCACGAGGAACCCGCCCACCACGTTGATCGTTCCGAGCACGACGGCCACGAATCCGAGCGCCGTGACGAAGGGGCCTTCGGGCGCCCCCGCCACCAGCATCGCGCCCACGAGGACGATCCCGTGGATCGCGTTGGTGCCCGACATGAGGGGCGTATGGAGGATGACCGGGACCTTGGAGATGATCTCGTAGCCGACGAAGATCGCGAGGATGAAGATGGTCAGGTCGGTGAGCAGCTGCTCGAGCATCGAGGGGGCTCCCCCTTTCTATCCCGCCGCCGCGGTCGCGGCGCCTTCGGCCCGCAACCGTGTCGCGGGGTGGACGATCTCGCCGTCGCGGGTCACACAGGTCGCGCCGGTGATCTCGTCCGCCCAGTCGAAGTGGAGCGCCCCGTCCTTCGTGAGATGGAGGAGGAAGCTCGTGATGTTGCGCGAGTACATCTGCGTGGCGTGCACGGGGACCGTGCTCGCGAGGCGCACGGGCCCGTGGATGGTCACGTTGTGATGCAGGACGGTCTCGCCGGGCTGGGTCAGCTCGCAGTTGCCGCCCATGTCCGCGGCCAGGTCCACGATCACCGAGCCCGGCTTCATCCGCGCGACGACGTCGGCGGGGATGAGCCGCGGCGCGGGCAAGCCCGGCACCCGCGCCGTCGTGATGACGACGTCGGCCAGCGCGGTCCGCTCGTGCAGCATCTGCGTCCCTGCCTTCTGCGCCTCCGCCGAGAGCGGCTTGGCGTATCCCTGCTCGTCCTGGGCCTCGCTCGCCTCGAGCTGTGGCCCGACGAAGACGGCGCCCAGGCTCTCGACCTCTTCCTTCACCGCGGGGCGCACGTCGTACGCCTCGACCACGGCGCCCAGCCGCCGCGCGGTCGCGATCGCCTGGAGCCCCGCGACGCCCGCTCCGACGATCAGCACCCGCGAGGGAGCGATCGTGCCGGCGGCGGTGATGAGCATGGGAAAGAGCCGGGGGAGCGTGTCCGCTGCCATCAGCACCGCCTTGTAGCCCG
>JAYUAE010000034.1:0-2362 GCA_043741515.1 Candidatus Eiseniibacteriota bacterium
CCAATTCCTACGTGTACGGCGTCGACTGGTTCGACGCAGATGGAATCCTCTACGGCGGCACGATCAATCATGAGCCCACGCTCGCCCAGCCCGGATCCATTCTCGCCGTCGAGAACCACACCGCGGATGAGACCCTGACAGCCAACGATGAGGACGGGCAGCTGCTCTCGTTCTCGATCCTCTCAGGTCCCGACTACGTGACGGTCTCGACCGTGAACTCCGGCGCTGGGCAAGCCTCGGGCCTGGTTCACGTGGCTCCTGCGAGCGCGGACATTGGCACCGCAAGCGCGACCGTCCGCGTCTCCGATGGAATCTTCTGGTGCGACCGCACGATCCCGGTCAGCGTCCAGCGCGAGCTTGCGGTGCAGGGACAACCGAACATCACCGTGACCACCGGGACCGCGTTCAGCCGCTACCTCGGGGCCGACAATCCACTGGGATACAACCTCACCTACTACGTGGCCTCAGGTCCGCCCTTTGTGACCGTGCAGGCGGGCAACTACGGCACGCAGCTCCGTTTCGCGCCCACGGTGCAGGACCTGGGAGTCTGGAATGTGACCTACGGCGTGACCAACGGGACGATCCGCGACGAGAAGAGCCTCTCGGTCGAGGTGCTCAGGGAAGGGGCGAACACCACACCGGTCGCGATCCTGTCGGCGCCGTCCGAGGGGATCGCCGGAAGGCCGGTCGCCCTGGATGGATCGCGCTCGTCGGATCCGAACGGCGATCGAATCAGCTTCGCCTGGGATTTCGGAGACGGCACGCCGGGGCTGACCGGCATCCTCGCCGAACACCGGTACGCCTCGGAGGGGGACTACACCGTTGGGCTCACGGTTCACGACCCGGATCTCTTTGCGGTCGCAACCAAGACCGTGCACATCGCCCCGTTCGCGCCCGCCAGCGCGTACCTTGCAGGAGGCACGGGTGCGATCTTCGCAGGGACGGCTTCGACCGTCAGCGTTCGGGTACAGGCGGCGGGAGGGGCGTTCTCGGGCGGTGAGATATCGGCGGACGCGCTGTCGTCCTTCCACCTCTCGAGAGACTCGGGGGGGGAGATCACCGCGATCGGATGCGATACCGGCATCAATCCGGACGGTACTCTGGTGAGGGGGATTCTCTTTGCCGCGAGCGAGGTGGCGAGCCTCCTGGGAGACTACCGGAGGGGCGAAACCGCGGCGCTCACGATTCGCGGGCCGCTCTCGGGAGGAGGCCGGTTCAGCGCACCGCTCACGATGAGGATCCTTCGCCATGGCGGTGTCCTCTCGGCGGGCACATCACCCAATCCACTGAACCCGGTCGGACAGCTCTCCTTCGTCACGAGCCGGCCCGGGCCGGCGGACGTGAAGATCTTCGACGTTTCAGGGCGGCTCGCGCATC
Source organism: Candidatus Eiseniibacteriota bacterium (assembly GCA_043741515.1). GTDB lineage: Bacteria > Eisenbacteria > RBG-16-71-46 > SZUA-252 > SZUA-252 > WS-7. The sequence goes on from JAYUAE010000034.1 coordinate 1,378, forward strand.
ACCCCATCGATCAGGGCCGGCTCCCGGCCGGCTATCACGAGGTGACGGTCGGCCATGGGAGCTCCGGGGAGGCGTTGCCGTCCGGCATCTACTACTACCGGATCGAGACTCCGGAAGGAGTCGCCCGAGGGAGATTCGCCATTGTGAGGTAGACTCCTCCGCTCCGTGGGACGGGAGGCCGTGGGGGCGGCGTTCCTTGCGCGAGCGATCCAGGCCGGCTCGGCGGAGGCGACGGCGAAGGGCGCGTAGGCGCGAGGCGCGTCCTCTACCGGCCCAGCAGATCTCCCAGCCCCGGGATCGCGGGCTTCATCACCATGAGAATCGCGGCGACCGCGGGAGCCGCGAGCGCGACCACGCCCCAGATCTCCCAGCGGTGCGAGAGCGCTCGATACGCGGGCCAGTTCAGGGTTCCGCCGGAGGATTGCCGCACGAGCGAGAGCATCTTCCGCTGCAGCGGTCCGACCTGCGCCATGAAGGCGATCCCGGAGAGGGTAAAGAGGACGATCGACCAGAAGATCCACCCCGTTCGAAGAATAGGATAGTTCCCGGCAACCGCGGCGCCGAAGCCTCCGATCAGGATCAGGATGACGGGGGGAATCGTGAAGAGCCGGTCCGCCTGGATGATCCCCTCCAGCATGTTGGCGATCACGAGAGGGTTCCGCGTCCGGTCGGCGTTCGCTTTCCAGAAGATGCCGGTCGTGATGTTGCCGAGGAACAAGGCCACGGCAAGGACATGGACCAGCTTGAGTCCGAGATATGCATGTGCGTCCATCGCGGCACCCCTCTTTGGTTTCTCCGCCTCAGGGAATCAGGCCCACCCCTACGGGCTCAGGATCTTCGATTCCCATCCACGCCCTTCGCGCGTGTAGAGCACGCGATGGTGGAGCCGGTTGGGGCGGGCTTCCCAGAACTCGATCCGCCGGGGCTCGATCCGGAACCCGCTCCAGTGGCCTGGCCGCGGAACGTGGGGCGGCAGGCTCTTCGC
>JAYUAE010000035.1:0-5633 GCA_043741515.1 Candidatus Eiseniibacteriota bacterium
GATGATCGGATACGTGAATCTCAAGCCCTGCCCAGTTGCGGAGCCTTGTAAGAGGAGGAAAACCGGTACCAGGAGAGAGAAAAGGGCCAGAAGTTGGGGCCTCATGAGGTTACCTCGCACAGGTCGCCATCTTGATCGGTTCTCATTACTTCGGATTCCGTCGGGCGGTAATCTCCATAACGCCCGCGAGCCGGTTTAGCCCTGGCATCCTGCATAAGATTCTATCCAGCGCGATTAACACCTTGCTTGAGCGGCTATATGCTGCCCGTAGCATGGGCGGCATACCTGTAAGATTCTTGGGTATCAGATTTGCGCGGCGTAGTCTTTGGACTGCATACGCCGTCTCCTGGAGCATACCCGTGATCTCTGGGGCACCATAGCGGCGGGGGTGAGCATTATTGCCTCCTGCCAAGCGTAGCGTTGCGGAAGCTGATAGACGAGAAGGTGCCCGTGTGGGCGCAGGACCCGCGCGATTTCCCGCAGAGATATCAATTCGTTTCCAGGCTGGCTGAATTCGTCCACGTGCTCGAGGACTCCACAGCTCAGCACTGCGTCGAAACTACTTTCTACGAACGGCAGGTTCGATCGGTGGGACGTGAATACCACGTTGAGTTCACGACTGAGCGGGATGTTCGGCAACGTAGCTTTACCAGGCTCCCCGATATCGAACGCAGTGACCTGGAACCCCCGCCGTTTGAGGAGGTAAGTCATCTGACCAAAGCCGCATCCCCAGTCAAGTAAATGCCCAGCTGGTATTTGCTGAGCAATGTCATCGGCTATTCTGATGTAGTTCCAAATGCCGATTGGCTGGTCAAGGTGAAGGAAGTGTCCCAAGCCTAAAGTTTCAGCAGCCCGCGCATTCGTCAGTAGGAACTCGAAATCAACCTGGTTGAGTCGACGCCGGTTCATCTTAGATGTCTGGCTCAACCTGTGACATCGCGTGACGTCGCGAATAGGGGGCCGCTCAAGGCACTCTCCGCCGTGCCGGGAAGGACAGGCACAGGACGATGCACCGGCAGGACCCGGGGCATGAATACCTCCGAAGATCTGGCGCCTGGTCGTCTCGTGGGGAGAAGCGGGACGCTACTCCTCGGCGGGCTCTAACGCCAGCGCGAGATTTTGACGGTAGCGAACATCCGTCTTTCGGTCGAGAGACGATTCAGGGCTTGAGGATCTCGGAATCGGGCGACAGTTTCGAAAGCAGGTAGTCGATCACGTCAGCGGCGGAATAGCACGACCGCCCAGCGAGGAAGTCCGAGATCGACTTGAGATCCTCCCCGCTCGTCACCAGAGGCGGCTCGACCCATCCATCGGAGCGCACCTGCCCGAGCCCGATGCTGGCCATCAAAGCATTGCACAGGCACCTGCGCCCTTCGGTGTCCTCCACCCTGCCCCCTTTGCGGACGTACGCATTCGTCGGCTCGGCGGAGCAGCGGTAGCCGATCTTTCCCTCCGGCGTGGAGTAGGCAACGCGGAGTGCGCCGATGTCGCAGATCCGCTCCCGAATCACCCCGGCGGCGGGGTTGGCGCTCCAATTGACCACCTTGTATGGATAGCCGGTCGGTGACGCACGTGGGTCGGTGAGCACGTCCACTTCCCCGCGCGCGGCGTGCGCTAGAACCGAGCGCTTGAGGTCCTCCGCCAGGCCTGATTCGTCGCAGTACGCGAACAGAGTGCCCACCTGGACGCCGGCGGCCCCGACCTCTAGCGCTTTTCGCAAGCGTTCGGGCCGGCCCGCTCCACCTGCGACCCAGAACGGAACGCCCAGCTCACGGATCTTTTCCAGGTCCACTTCGTCCCGCACGCCGTACAACGGCTCGCCCCGATCGTTGTGTCGCGGCTCGCCGCGAGGCGGCGCGTTGTGCCCCCCGCTGGTCGGCCCCTCGATGACGAACCCGTCGACCCGGCCGCTTGCTTTGCGGGCCAGAACGGCCGCGAGGGAGTTACTCGCGACGATGGGGAGAAACCGCGGGCGCCGGACCTCTGGAGGCGCTCCGTCCCAGTGCCCTCGCGGATCTAGGTTCAGGTGCTCGACCGAGCCTGCGGGGAGTCCCTCCACCTCGAACCGGAGCAAGGCGGGCTGGTGTCCTGCCAAGAGGTCGAGCGCTCCGGGGATCTCCCGTGGAACTCCGGCACCCATCAGGATGTAATCGACGCCCGCCAGCATGGCCCCGTAGAGCGAGGCAAGATTGGGGAGTTGCACTTTGGTGAGCAGATTCATCCCCACGAGTCCCCCATGCCCCTCCTTCGCCAGGTGGACCTCGACGAAGGCGGCGAGCATGGTGAGCCGCTGGCGCGCCCTGCTTACAACCTGCTTGTACATGGGAAGCGCTTTGTAGGGCGCGCGCGGAGGCCTGCCCTTGCTGCGGAAATAGAGGCGCAGCGCGTCTGCCTCGGCCTGCGGCATGGGGAACTTCCGCATGGCCCGCCGCATGTGTCCGCCGGGGTCGCCGTCCTGAAGCCGCCGCACCAGCACCGTGTCGATCCCGGTGCCCGAAACCACGCCCAACTGACCCCGCACCGAAACGGCACGCGCCAGCCGCCAGGTGGAGATACCAACACCCATTCCGCCCTGGATGATCAGGGGCACCGCGGCTCTACCCCTCATTTCCGCGCGATGGTTGGACCTCGTTGGCTCAGCGATTGAATGTAGCGCACGAGATCCACGCAGGGGGAGACGGGCCACTGGCTGCGAGGAGGACGACGGCGAGCGCGAGGACTCTCTTCATGCGACCCTCCCCTCACAGGTTCTGCGGTCGAGACGGCAGCTTCCTTCTCTAAAGTCTCCACTGCTCGGGAGTCTCCACTGCTCGGGAACGCCGCGCCATGGTACTTTGGGCGACTATCGTGGTTTCGCCTTGCCGGAACCCGTAGTCTCGCCGCGCGCTTCTTACTACCATCGGCTACCCCGAGGGGGTACCTCTGGGTAGCGTGCGCCCGCGACGGTCGCGGCGTATGCTTTCGGATATGTTCTCCTCCCGGAAAGTCCGTGTAGCCTTGCCTCTTCTGCTCGCATTGCTTCTCCCGGTAGCCGTTGCGTCGTACGGCCAGACGGTCGCCACAAAGGGGCCGGCAGCCCAGGCGGCCCAGCGGGCGGGCCCGGGAGGACCGGGGCAGAGGAAGTACGTCACCGTCACGGGCGAAATTCTGGACATGGGCTGCTTCACCGCGCGCGGGCTCCGCGGCCCGGCCCACCGCGATTGCGCCCTCAAGTGCATCGCCATGGGGGTTCCGATGGGTCTCATCACGGCGGACAGCACGACCTACGTGCTCACGCAGAACCACGATCGCGCCATGGCTCCCGGAAATTTCCCCCCTCCTGATTTCTACCTGCAATGTCGCGCATGGCCTTCGTTTCAGGTCGAGGTTTCTGGTTTCGTGTGGGAGCGAAAGGGAGTGAAGTTCCTCGAGGTCCTCGCGTCCAAGCCCGCGCCGCCGCCGGGGGCGACGCCGTGACGCGCGTGGGTTTCCGATCGATGGGCCGGACCGCTCCGTTGGCCTTGCTCTTGGTCCTCGGGCTTGGGGCCGGGCCCCAGACTCCCGCGGCTCAGCCGGCTCAGGCCGCGAAGGCCGCGCCCGCTCAGCCGATGGGCTCGAACCGGCGCTACGTCACGATGCGCGGCGAGATCGTCGACTACTACTGCTACATCGAGAAGGGGCTCACCGGGCCGGCCCACAAGGCGTGCGGCACTCGTTGCGTTGCGGGTGACGTCTGCATGGGGCTCCTCACGACGGACGGGGATCTCTACATGATCTCCGTGAATCACCTGCGCGCGATGGATCCCCTGGGCTTCAATGGAGTACCGGACCCGTTCAACGTATGTCGCGGGTGGATTGCGGAGAGAGTGGACCTGAGCGGTTACGCGATGGAGCGGAAAGGGCAGCGGATCATCGAGATCATGGACGTCAAGAAGGCGACCGACGCCCTACCACCAAAATCTCCGTGAGGTAGAAGAAGAGTTTTCCATCACGTGCCGAGGTTTGCGTCTTGCCTTCGAGCCGCCTCAATCCCTGCGAGCTGGAGATCGACCTCTTCTGCAATGGTCTTCGGGTGGACGTATCGTGCACCCTCGTCGAGGACGCCCGCAAAGTCTCCCGGACCCGCGCCGGTCTCGGCTCCGGGCTCGAGATTTTGATTCCCGGCCCGCTCAAGGACATCTGGATGAACGTACCGGTGGAGGAGGACTTCGCCCGTCACTCGCCCTATCTCCTCCTCAAGGACGGTGGCTATTTCGTGCGGGACGACCGGACCGGCATGCGGTATCCGGTCCGCATCCCGGTGGAGCCGCGCTGGTACTCGATGCGCACGAGCAGAGGGACGGAGATGTGCCGCGTGGGGGTGCTGCAAGGGACCTACCTCGGCATCTACATCTCCAACTCTTGCCTCTACTGGTACTCGAACCCTTCGCTGAACTGCAAGTTCTGCACGACCGGCTCCAACGTCGGCGTGAACGAGGTCGCGGTGAAGAACCTCGACGACGTCGTCGAGGTCTGCCAGGCGGCGAGGGCGGAGTCGGGAGTCACGTTCGTCCATTTCAACAGCGGCTATCAGGCGGGACGCGACCTGGAGCAGGTGGCGCCGTACGTCAAGGCGGTGAAGGAGAAGGTCGGAGCGCTCGTCGGCGTGCAGCTCATGCCCACGCGCGAACTGTGGAAGTACGACTGGCTGATCGAGCTCGGCGCGGACCACTTCTCGTTCTGCTACGAGTTTCAGAACTCCGAGTACTTCGAGCGCTACCTCCCCGGCAAACACAAGACGGTCGGCCAGGGGACCTTTTTCACGGCGCTCGAATACACATCCAGGAAGCTCGGCAAAGGCGCGGTCTCCGGCGAGATCATCGCGGGCGTCGAGCCGGTCGAGGACACGCTCCGGGCGATCGACTACATCACCAGCGTCGGAGCGTTCCCCACGGTGTGCGTGTTCCGCCCCGTGATCGGAGCCGACATGGAAAACCATCCCTCGCCGCGATACGAGGATATGCGGCCCGTCTTCGAGCACGTCTACGAAGCGTGCAAGCGCAACGGCATTCCGATCGGCGTGGCCCCGAACATCGAGGTGAGCCTCATCTGCCAGCCCGACGACACCCGCTACCTCGCGAGGCATACGCCCTCCACCTGGCTCTACGAGGCCCGACTCCGGGTGATGAAGCGCCTTGCCCGCCCGATCTTCCGTCGAAAGCTGAGGCCGCAAAGGATCGCGGCCGACGCGGGAGCCGCGCCGCGTCCGTGCTGACAAACGTCGGGGAACCATCGAGCCGAGCGAAGCTCAACGAGGAGCTGGCCAGAAACCCCGAGATCTCGCGCGTGCTCGAGCTCATCGAGGCGTCCGCCGATCCGTTCGCGCTCGATCCCTCGGCGGGAGGTCTCGAGATCGTGCCGCTCAACCAGGTGAAGGACGCGCCGAACCGCTGCCGCATGAAGCTCTTCCAGCCGAGAGACGAGAAGGAGCGACTCTGCGCCTTTTTCTTCAAGCGGAGCAACCTGGCCTTCAGCCGCGACCGCTTCTCCTACGGCGCCGTGGAGTTCCGCCCGGGGCACCTCACGGACGGGGAGATCCGCCGCTGGATCGACTGGCTTCTCTCGGGCCTCGACCCGGATCTGCGGCCCGAGCGCCTTACGCGAGCCTTTCTCTA
>JAYUAE010000036.1:0-12939 GCA_043741515.1 Candidatus Eiseniibacteriota bacterium
GCGGTCCACTGATTCACGAGAATGACGATCGGATAGTCGCTGTGGGTGTGATCCGCGGTCGAAAAGAAGTCGCGGTTCTGCGACGAGTCGCGGCCGCGCGTGTAGACCACCTTCTTCCCGCGCGGTGTGAACTCCTCGGCCACTTCCACGGCCTGCGACAGAAGCCCGCCCGGGTTGAAGCGCAGATCGATGATGACGCCGCGCGGGTGCATCTTCTCCAGCTTGTCGAAGGCGCCGTCCATTTCCTCGCGGCTCCGCTCCGAGAAGTTGGAGAGCCGGACGTAGCCGACCCCGTTGCCGAGCATGCCCGCATAGGGGACGCTCTTGATCTGGATGATGTCGCGAACAATATCGAAATCCTGAGGCTTGTCGCGCCCCTCGCGGAAGATGGTCAGGGTGACCTTGGTCCCCCGGTCGCCGCGCATCTTCTTCATGGCGTCGTCGAGCGAGAGCCCCTCCGTGGAGGTGCCGTCGATCTTGATGATGCGGTCGCCGCCCAGGATGCCCGCCTTCCATGCCGGCGTCCCCTCGATGGGCGCGATCACGGTGACCCAGCGGTCGCGCATGCCGATCGAGATTCCGATTCCGCCGAACGCTCCGTGGGTCGTGGTCTCCAGGCGCTCGGCTTCGTCCTTGTCGAGATAGTTCGAGTAGGGGTCCAGCGTGCGGAGCATTCCGCGGATCGCAGCGTCCATCAGCTTGTCGCTGCTGACCGGCTCCACGTAGTTGTCACGTACCTTCGTCAGGACCTGGATGAAACGCTCGATATTGGAGTAGGTGTTGTCGTTCGTTTCCTGAACGCGGCCGACAGCCCAGGTGCCGGCGATCAGTGCGACCACGAGCACGCCGACCGCGATGATCTGCCTACGATTCATGAACTGTTTACCTCTGGTCGTTGGGTGTCCAGCCGCTCAGGATCCTCTGCGCGTCTGCCCTGATTTGATGCGCGAGGGCGTCCTCTGGATCCGTACCCCGCAGCACCACAATTCGTTCCGGCTCCCGCCGGGCCAGGTCCAAGTACCGGGCGCGGACGGCTTCAAAGAACGCCCTGCTCTCACTCTCGAACCGGTCGGGCGGAGCCCCGGTCCGCCGCTTCGCCCGCTCGAGGCCCAGCTCCACCGGCACGTCGAGCAGGTAGGTCCGGACCGGCTTGATTCCGCCGGTCGCCCAATCGTTGAGCGGCGCCAGGATCGATTCCGGGATGGTCCGTCCGCCCCCCTGATAGGCGACCGTCGCGTCCGTGAACCGATCGCAGATAACGATTTCGCCCCGCTCGAGGGCCGGCCGAACCGTCCGCGCGACATGCTGCGAGCGCGCCGCCAGGAACAGCAGCAATTCGGTCCCGGGAGCCAGGAGCTCCTCACCAGCCTGCAAGATCAGGTCCCGGATCCGTTCCGCAAGGGGCGAGCCGCCCGGCTCACGTGTCAAGCATACCGGAATTCCGTCTCTAAGGAGAGTGTCGCGAAGAAGGGCGGCCTGAGTCGATTTCCCGGAGCCCTCGATCCCCTCCAGGGTGATCAGGAGCCCCGTGCCCACGTTTGTGGCTAGGCGCTCTTGCGGGCGGCGCGCTTGAGGCCGCTCCGGGGGGCCTTGGCGCGCGCCGTGCGCTTCGCGGGCGCAGGCTTGGCCGCAGGCTTCCTCTTGTGGCCGTATTTCTCGATGTACTCCTCGACCATCAGTCGCGCGACGTCGTCGGGATACTGGACGGGCGGGGACTTCTTGAAGTAGGCGGAAGGCGCGATAAGCGCGCCGGAGAGGCCGTTGTCGAGCGCGAGCTTGGCGCAGCGGACCGCGTCGATGATCACGCCAGCCGAATTGGGCGAGTCCCAGACCTCGAGCTTCAGCTCGACGTTGAGCGGCACGTCGCCGAACGTGCGCCCCTCGAGGCGGATGTAGGCCCACTTGCGGTCATCCAGCCACTCGACGTAGTCGCTCGGGCCGATGTGAACGTTCTTGGCGCCGATCTCGTAGTCCAGCATCGAGGTGACCGCGTTCGTCTTGGAGATCTTCTTCGATTCCAGGCGCGAGCGTTCCAGCATGTTCAGGAAGTCGGTGTTTCCGCCCACATTGAGCTGGCTCGTGCGCTCCAGGCGGACGCCGCGCTCGCGGAAGAGCCGCGTCAGCACGCGGTGGATGATGGTGGCGCCCACCTGCGACTTGATGTCGTCGCCGATCACGGGAAGCTTCTTCTGCTCGAACCGGCGCTGCCAGTACTTCTCGCGCGCGATGAATACCGGGATCGCGTTCACGAACGCGCAGCCCGCTTCGAGGATCTGCTCGACGTACCACTTGGTCGCCTCTTCGCTGCCGACCGGGAGGTAGTTGATGACCACGTCGGTCTTGGTGTCCTTGAAGAGACGCACGATGTCCGCGGTGGAGCCCGGAGCCTTGTGGATGATCTTGGAGAGGTACTGTCCGAGGCCGTCGTGCGTCATCCCGCGCGCCACGGGCACGCCCAGGCGCGGCACATCGGTGAACTTGTAGGTGTTGTTGGGCCAGGTGAAGACCGCTTCGGAGAGATCCTTGCCGACCTTGTTCCGGTCGATGTCGATCGCGGCGCTGAACTCGATGTCGCGGATGTGGTACCCGCCCAGGTTCACGTGCATGAGGCCGGGCACGAAATCCGTGTCCTTGGCGTTCCGGTAATAGTGGACGCCCTGGACGAACGATGACGCGCAATTCCCGACGCCGATGATGCCGACGCGAATCTTACCCATGACGGTCCTTCCTCTATAGATCGTTACGTGGAGTTCGTTTGGGACAGCTTCCGGACATGATACACGCGCTGCAATACGGTGACGAGGGTCAAAATGAAGAGCACTCCGAGCACGCCGGGCATGAACCGGTGCCCCAGAAGCGCGCCCAATCCGAGCGCCAGCAGCCGCTCCGGGCGCTCCATGATGCCCACCTTGCATTCCATGCCCAGCCCCTCGGCGCGCGCCCGCGTGTAGGACACCAGGAAGGACAGGATCAGGGTCGACAGCGCGAGGATGCCCAGGGTCGGCCCGTCGGCGTCGCCCCACTCGGAGCTTCCCTCGAACATGCCCCGCACCCAGACCGTCGAGCTCTGGCTGCGCGTGAAGTAGAAGTACGCGAGCCCGATGTAGAGCGCCCCCTCGCTCACCCGGTCGAGCGTGGAGTCGAGGAAGGCGCCGAACGAGCTCACGATTCCGCGCTCGCGCGCCACATCGCCGTCGAGGATGTCGCAGAGCCCCGCGAGGAGCAGCACGAAGCCTGCGGCGAAGAACGACCCGCGGCCCAGCAGCAACGCCGCCAGGAGCGAGAGGCATAGCCCGAGGACCGTCAGATGATCCGGTGCGACACCCCGCGCGGCGAGATAGCGCCCAATCGGCCTGAAGATCTCGCGGCCCTGCTCCTTCCACCCCCGGCCGTGCCCGCCGCTCTGGTCGTGACTCAAGCTCCCTCCTCCTCCCCGTCGTCCACCGCTTCGTCCGCCGAGCCGCCTCGGCCAGCGCCGGGAGCGCCGGGAGCGCCGCCCACCACCAGCACGAATTCTCCGCGGGGCGGCTCTGTTTCCACCCAGTCGAGCAGCGCGCGAAGCGTGCCGCGCCGGGTCTCCTCGAACTTCTTGGTCAGCTCGCGGGAGATCGACGCGGGACGCTCTCCCAGCGCCTCCACGAGATCGCGCAGGCATTCCCGAAGCCGGTGCGGCGACTCGAAGAAGATGAGGGTCCGCGGGTCTTCGCGCAACTCCTCGATGCGCTTCCTCCGGCGCGAGACGCGCCTGGGAAGGAAGCCCTCGAACGCGAACCGGTCGGTAGGCAGCCCCGAGACCTCCAGCGCGCAGAGGGCGCTCGAGGGCCCCGGGACCGGCACCACCGGCACGTCCGCTTCTGCGGCGGCGCGAACGAGGGTGAACGCGGGATCGGAGATCCCGGGCGAGCCCGCGTCCGAGACGATCGCGACCGAGTTCCCGGCCTGGAGCTTTTCGATCAGCTCGGGAGTGCGCCGATCCTTGTTGTGATCATGGTAGGAAACCAGCGGCTTCTTGATCGCGAAGCGGCTCAAGAGCCCCTGCGTATGGCGGGTATCCTCGGCCGCGATGAGATCCACCGCCCCCAGGATCCGCTGGGCTCGCGGCGAAAGATCCTCGACGTTGCCGATGGGCGTGCCCACGAGGTAGAGCGTGCCGGGGCGCGGCTCATCGGACTCGCTCACGCGAGGAGAACCGATCGGGCCGCGCCGCGCACCGCGGCGATCGCGCGGTCGATCCCCGCGTCGTCCACGTCGAGGTGGGTCACTGCGCGGAACCGTCCCGGGCCCCCGAAAGGGTCCAGCAGCACTCCCTGCGCCGCGACGGCGCGGACGAAATCGCGCAGCCGCTCGTGGGGACCCAGGACCTCCGTGATCACGACGTTGGTCTCGATCTCGCTCGGGTCGATCCGGAGCCCGTCCGTCGCCGCGAACGCCTCGGCGAGCCTCCGGGCGCGCGCATGATCCTCGGCGAGCCGCTCGCGGTGATGCCGCAGGCCATGGAGCGCGCCCGCGGCCAGGATCCCGGCCTGGCGCATCGCGCCCCCGAGCATCTTCCGGGCGCCGCGAGCCTCGTCGATGAAGGCCCGCGTGCCGAGGACGGCCGAACCGACCGGCGCCCCCAGCCCCTTCGAGTAGCAGACCATCACGGTGTCCGCGCACGCGGCAATCTCGGCCGGGCTCGCGCCGGTCGCTGCGCTCGCGTTCCATATCCTGGCGCCGTCGAGATGCAGCGGCAGCCCCCGGTCGCGCGCCGCGCGGCCCACCTCCGCAAGCTGTGCGGCCGGATAGATCGCGCCGGAGCCCCAGTTGTAGGTGTTCTCCACCTCCACCAGCCCGATCCTGCCGTCTTCCGCCGATCCGTTCGTCCCGGCGGCGACCACCTCCTCGGGCGTCATCCGCCCGCGATTTCCCTCGCGCGTCAGAAACCGGCGTCCGAGCATCTCGGTGACCGCTCTCGCCTCGACCGTGACGATATGGCTGAACCGGTCGAGCAGGATGTGATCGCCGGGCCTGGTCTGCACGGCGACCGCGATCTCGTTTCCCATGCACCCGCTGGGCACGAAGAGCGACGCTTCCTTCCCGAGCACCGCGGCCGTTTCTTCCTCCAGCCGCCGCACGGTGGGGTCTTCGCCCAGGGCATCGTCCCCCACTTCCGCCTCGGCCATCGCGCGGCGCATCGCCGGCGTCGGCCGCGTGACGGTGTCGCTTCTCAGGTCGACGTAAGTCGTTGTCAGATGGTCTCCGGTTTCTTGAATCGCTGGTGGCGCGGTGATAGTCTCAGGATTGACCGACCTCTCCGAAACCGTTGCCGAGCCGGGGCAGTATAGGGGAGGGGGGAGCCGACCCGAAGCAAGACCAGAGGAGGAATTCGATGTTTCTGCCGTTCTGGGATCCCACGATGGCTCTGATGATCCCTGCCATCATCCTGGCCCTGTACGCCCAGGCCAAGGTCCAGTCTACCTATGCGAAGTACAGCGAGGTGCCCTCAGCCAGCCGGCGCACCGGACGCGAGATCGCCCAGGCGATCCTTTCGGCGAACGGCCTGTCGGATATCCAGGTTGAACCCGGGCAGGGCTTCCTCTCCGATCACTACGACCCGATCCACAAGACGATCCAGCTCTCTCAGCAGAATTACGAGGGGAACTCCGTCGCGGCGATCAGCGTCGCCGCGCACGAGTGCGGTCACGCCATCCAGCACGCGCACAACTATGTGCCGCTCACGATGCGGACCAAGATCTTCCCGCTCGCCAACATCGGGAGCGGCCTGGCCTGGATCTTCATCATCGCGGGATTCATCTTCGCGAACAGGCTGAGCGTGTTCGGCGTCGGCCTGCTCGACATCGGCATCTTCCTGTTCACCTTCAGCGTCATCTTCCAGCTGATCACGCTGCCGGTGGAGTTCGACGCGAGCAGGAGGGCCCTCGTCCAGCTGAACCAGCTCGGACTGGTCGCACCGGAGGAGCAGCGGGGCGCCAAGAAGGTCCTCGATGCGGCAGCCCTGACCTACGTGGCCGCGGCGGCGGCCGCAGTGCTCCAGCTGATCCGGCTCCTGGTATTCCGCCAGCGGCGCTGAGCCTCATCCTCCCGCGCGAACGCGCGCGGGCAAAAAACTACGGGGCGCCTCACGCATGCGAGGCGTCCCGTTTCGTTTCAGCCCGGTCCTCAGACCTGGGCGACGATGTCTTTCAGTTCCTTCGAGACCTTGAATACAGGGACACGGCGAGGGGGCACAGGCACCGATTCGCCGGTCCTGGGATTCCGGGCCAGGCGCGACTTGCGGTCCTTGACCTTGAACGTCCCGAATCCGCGTATCTCGATGTGCTTGCCGGCAGCCAGGGCTCTGGAAACCGCTTCCAGGAACTGGTCCACGGTGTCGGCCACGTCCTTCTTCGTCAGCCCCGTCCGCTCCGCAATCTCATCGACGATTTCTGCCTTGGTCATCAGCCCCTCCTAAGGCGGAGTTGGCATTGAACATAAGCGCCTAGCGGTGTGCGATCTGCGAATATAGGCTGCTGGCGAAAGCTGTCAAGGCTTTTTCCCGCTGGGGTTTCCGCGACATGCGGGTTTTCCGCACCGCTTCAGGCTGCAGGTCGCCCGCGTCCGGGGCCGGCCGGAACCGGGCACCCAGGCGTGCGCCACGCAACGTCGCAAAGCATTGGCGAAACGTTACTTAGGAGGCTTACCTCTTTCTGTTTCATCTCTCTGGATGGCACGTGGATTGCCTGTCTAGTCCAGTGCTAAATTTCGGGAGCCGCCTGGCAAAGGTTAGTGATACTGCGTCCCCGGCCTGCTGCAACCTTGCGTCAGCTTGCGGCTCCCGATTTTCAATTCCCCCGCCGTCGGTATAATCACCGCTGTGGACACGAAGCGCCGCGTCCTCCTCTTCTTCATCGACGGCATCGGAGTAGGAACCGACGATCCGGATCGGAATCCGCTCGCCACCGGCGAATTCCCGACGCTTCGGCTGACGCAATCGCTTGCGCCGGAGGCGCGCGCCGCCGGCCCCCCCCGTCAAGCGTGGGGACTGGACGCTTCGCTGGGAGTCCCGGGCCTGCCCCAGAGCGCCACCGGCCAGACCGCGATCCTGACCGGCGTCAACGCGCCGATCGTCATGGGGCACCACATGTCCGGCTTCCCCGGACCGACCCTGCGCCGCGTCCTCTTCGAGCGCTCCCTCTTGAAACAGGTCCGGGAGCGCGGCCGGAGCGCCACGTTCCTGAACGCGTTCCGCCCCGAGTATTTCGAGATGCCTCATGCGCAGCGCCGCCTCTCGGCCACCTCCCTCGCCACGCTCGCATCGGGGGCGCGATTCCGCTCGTGGGAGGACCTCGTGGAGGGCCGCGCGGTGACGCACGATCTGACCCACTGGAAGGTGCGGGAGCGTGGATACGACCTCCCGATCCGAACGCCCGAGGAGGCCGGCAGGATCATCGCGGACGAGGCGATGCAGAGCGACTTCTCGCTCTTCGAGTACTTCGAGACCGATCGCGCCGGCCATGCGCAGGACCGGGAGCGCGCGATGCACTGCCTGGGGGACCTGAACCGCGCGCTCGAGACGGTGCTGGGCCGCGTGGACTTGGCAACGCTCACGGTGCTGGTCGTGAGCGATCACGGCAACCTCGAGGACCTCTCTGTGCGCACGCACACGATGAATCCGGCGCTCTTCGCCGCGTGGGGACCCGCGCCGCCGGAGACCGGGGCGACCGATGAGCCGGGCGCGGTCACGCCGCGCCGGCTCACCGACATCACCGCCTTCACGCTCCGCGCGCTGGGGTTGCGCGGGGCGGACGCGGGCAACGTTACTTCAGGCGCTTGATGATGTGCCAGCCGAACGGGCTCGACGTCGGATCGTAGTCGGCGATTCCGATATTGCCGGGGCCGATCGAGAATCCCACGTTCCCGAACGCGGCGACCATCCCGTCGCGCGAATACTCGCCCGAGGCGGGCGCCACGCCGGTGCCGCTCATGCCGTAGATTCCGGGGGGAGAGTCGTCGGTGTACTTGCGCACCAGCTCGTCGAAATCCTCCCCCTTCCGCGCCCGGTCCAGGATCTCGTAGGCCAGCTTCTTCGCCTCCTCTTTCGTGCGCGAGATGGCCTTGCCGGGAACCGATCCGGTGAAGCCGATGAGGATGTGCTGCACCTGCACATGCTGCGGCATGACGTCGGGTTTCACCGGCATCGCTCCGGGCAAGGCCTTCGTATCCACGCTCACCGTTCCTTTCCCGCTCGCGGCGGCCTTTCTGGTTTTCTTGGCGCTCTTCTTCGCGGCCTTCGCGGCCTTCTTCGCGACTTCCCGCGTTTCGGATTTCACCTTCTCGCTGTCCGCGGCCTGCGGCGCAGGATGGACGGCGGCGACCGAATCGGCCTGCGCCGCCGAGACCGGCACGGGCCGGGCCAGCGCGACCGTGGCGGCGAAGACACCAAGGGTGATCAAACACATCCTGCGTCGTGACGACATGTGGAACTCCGTTGCGTTTGGGGAGGGACGAGCCGCCGCGGGCCGGCTGCAAGCCGGCCGCGACCCAGGGCGTCTCTAGAACAAGAAGACGGCGCTGGAAAGGACCGTGGTGTATCCCTTTGCCGAAATCACGGCCGATTGGGTCACGTTGAACGTACGGATGATCTCCCCTGAGATCTTGAACACCTGCTCCTTCTCGTCCCAGTTCGCGGTCTCGTCGAACTCCACGCCCAGGGTCGAGGCGAGCATCGAGGCCGCCATGTCCTCGGCGAAATCCCCGGCAAACTCGTCCGTCTGTCCGTACGAGTGGTGTTCGCTGAGGTATCCATACGTGCTCTTGTCGGCGGGGATGGCGCACCCGATCGAAGCCGCGATGAGGCGGCGCATCTCGTTCGAAGCGAGGCGGGCCATGACGCAGAACGCGATGCTGCCGGGAGCGATCAATTTCACGCCCTCGTCTTTCGGGATGATCTTGCACTTCGGTGGGAAGATGCTGGACACGTGGACCAGGTTGAGCTTTTCGATCCCGGCGTCCTTGAGCGCCAGCTCGAACGAGCGCAGCTCGTCGCGGTGGCTCCCGACCCCCTTCGTGAAGAACACGCGCGTGGGCACCAGACTGAAACCGCCGTTCCTCCGGTCGCCAACCATGGTCGATCCCTGCTGATCCACGGACAGGTTCCCGGGAGGATTCGGATCGGTCGTTCGCTTCATCGTTTTCGGTCTCCTCTCTTGCTCGTATTCCTACCGGATTCGCGCCCGTCCCGACATCGAATCGGGTTCCGCCCTGGCGAGCCGGATCGTGACGACGCAGCGCCGCGTCTCGAGATTCGCGACGTTCGCGGGCAGCGCCAGAGCGACTTGGCGCTGGATTCTCTCGCGTTCTCCCGTGATGTCAACCGCGACTGTGTAAAGCGTGTCGATTCCCTGGACGAGCCGGGCCGGCCCCATGACCCGCACGGACTCCGGCTCCACCTCCGGGTCCCGCTCCAAGGTGAAGCCCGGGGCCGGGCTTCCGACGATGCGCGCCCGCACCGGCAGGCTCCGGGTGGCTTTGGGTTCGACTACAAGATCCACTCCGCGCGGTTCGAGGACCTCGGTCACTGAGATCAGCCGGGCCAACTCAGGAGGGATGGCGCGCCGGGAGATATCCTCGGCCGTGATCGAGGTACGGAACGGACCCGGCTTCGCGGTCGCGAGATCGATCGAGAGGAATGGTCGCGTGAGGTTCAGCCGGATCAGGTCCTTCCATTTGCCCCGGACCTTGACCGCGACACGGGGAGGAAGCTGTCCCACGCCGGTCAGCGTGTCCGCCAGCCCCACCGCGGCGATCGGGATCTGGATGACCGATTCCCGTTCCTGGTCCGTCACCACGTGCGCGTAGAGCAGGATCGCGAGCAGGATCGAGGCGAGCTTCAGGCCCAGGTTCTCGAAGATGATGTCCCGAACGCGCTCCCACATGTGGGTCAGAAGCCCGAGCCGTCCGCGGGCCCGAGCTCGATCCAGTACTTGGTGTCTCTCGGGTCCGCCTCGTCCACGGTCCGCCCGCTCACGACGGAGAATCTGACGTTCTGGTTCGACGGACCATCCGGGAAATAGATCCAGCCCAGCCCGCCCCGTCGCGCCCGCCAGGCAAGATCGAATGTGTTGATGTGGATCACCGATCCGTTCCCCGCCGTTCCGATCCCCTTGTCCCTTTGCCTCGGGAACAGCCAGAGGAAGGGAGCATGTTCGAGATAGTAGAAGTAGCGAAGGGAATCCTTTCCCTCCGTCATGACTTCGATCGGCATCATGGCCGCGAACTCCCCGCCGCGGCGCAGGAGCAGGATGTTCCCCTGCTCGAGACGAAGCCTCAGATCGTGCACGCTTCCCAGAACCGCCCGCTCCGAATCGGGCACCTCTTCGAGCAGCCGGACCAGCCCCACGCGAGCCCGGCTCTCGGACGCGCTTCCATGCGCGCCGTGGGCCGCGGTCCAGAGCGTGAGGAAGAAGAGCGAAGCGGGGACGGCGAACGTCCGCCATGTACGGGTAATGTTCATTGGGGTCGGGCCGGCATCGGGCGCCGTCGCGGAGAGATTCTCCGAGCAAGGGGTCTCGAATGCGCGCGAGAAGTCTCCCACGCGCCCGGAGCGAGGGTCAACGGAAACCGCCCCCGGCCGGAAATAAATTGACGCCGGGCGTGCTCCGCCGTGACCCTTGAGCCGTGCGCTACGAGCTTCCGGTCTCAGGACCCATCGATCTGGACCTCACCTTCTCGTGCGGCCAGGCCTTCCGCTGGACGCGCGATGGGGCCGCATGGCGCGGTATCGTCGGCGGGGCAGAGCTCACGGTGGCGCTCGCGGGCCCCGCCCGGCTCTCGCTTTCCGTCGTGGGAAGCGATCCCGGTCCCGAGGCGATGGTGCGCTACTTCGGGCTCGACCAGGATCCGCTGAGGCACCTGGACCACGCCGAGGAACTCCGCTCCATTCCCGGAATCCTCCCACTCTTCGGACTGAGGCTCCTGGAGCAGGAGCCGTGGGAAACGCTCGCCTCCTTCGTCTCGTCGGCCGCGTCGAACATCCAGAAAATCGGCCGGTGCGTGGAAGGCATGGCGGAGCGCTGGGGGGATCCCATCGAGGGCTCGCCGCGAAAGGCGTTTCCAGGTCCCGACCGGCTCGCGGCCGCCGGGGAGCGCCGGCTCCGAGCGACCGGGCTCGGGTTTCGAGCGCCCTACCTGGCCCGGACCGCCCGCCGTGTGGCGGACGGATTCTCGTGGGACGCGCTCCGCACCGCGCCCTACCAAGAGGCGCGAGCCGCGCTCGTGGAGCTGCCCGGAGTCGGCCCCAAGATCGCCGACTGCACGCTGCTCTTCGGACTGGGGCGCCTCGAGGCATACCCGGTGGACCGGTGGATCCGCCGCGCCACGCTCGAGCTTGCCGCGCAGCGCCGGGCCAAGGACGAGGAGCTCTCGCGCTGGGCGGCCCGGTTCGGGCCGGGGCGCGGATACCTGCAGCAGATCCTCTTCCACCTGCGACGCACGCAGGGACCGCTCCCGCCGCTCCCGCCGCTTTCGCGCGCGGCGTCGCGGGGGAAGCGGATCGCGTGAGCGAACCGGCGATCGCGCTGTTCGCGAAGGCGCCCCTCGCCGGGCGCGTGAAGACCCGGCTCGTCCCGCCGCTGACCCACGAGGACGCCGCGCGGGTCGCGCGCGCGTCGCTCGAGGACACCGCGCGCTTCATCGTTCCGTCGGTGCCCTATTCCTGGACGCTCTTCCTCGACGGAGAGGCCGATCCCTCCACGCTGCGGCTCGCGGAGGAAACCGGCCTTTGCATCCTGCCGCAGCGGGGCCCCGGGCTGGGGGAGCGGCTCAAGGCGGCCTTTCGCGAGCTTCGATCGCGGGGAGCCCGCCGCGTGCTCGCCATCGGCTCGGACTCCCCGACGCTCGATCCGGAGCGAATCCTGGAAGCCGGCGATGCGCTGGCCGTATGCGATGTGGCTCTGGGCCCAACGGAGGACGGCGGGTACTACCTCATCGGGACGAGCGGGAACCACGAATCGATCTTCGACGAGATCCCCTGGGGGAGCGCCGCGGCGGCGGGAGAGACGCTGGCGCGGGCGCGGACGGAGCGGCTCGAGGTGCGCCTGCTCGCGCCCTGGTACGACCTCGACGACGTGGCCTCTCTGCGGCGCGCGTACGAGGCGGCGGCTGCCGGATCGGCGCTTCGGCAAGTGCTGGAGGAATTGAAGGAGAAGCTGGGGTTCGTCAGCCGGCCTGCTTCAGAGTCGTGATTTCCTGCCTGACGCTCGCGGCGTGCTCTCCTTGAGGGTCCAGTTCCAGATACCGCTGCCAGGCATGAAGCGCTCCCTCCCGGTCGTTGAGATCGCGGTTGACCACACCGAGGTTGAGCCAGGCGTTCTTGTGGTCCGGCCGCTCGCGGGTCACTTGCAGGAGCTCCTTCCTGGCCACGTTGTTCTGCCCGGTAGCGTGATAGGCGATCGCGCGGTCCACGCGCACGTCCGAATTCTTGCCGTCGATCGCGAGCGCGCGCGAGTAGTAGTCGATCGCCTTGTTCCACTGGCCGGAATCGAATTCGAGGTTGCCGAGACCGGTCAGGGCGTCGAGGTCTTTCGGATTCTTCGCGAGGGCCGCCTTGTAGCCCCGCACCATCTGCACGATCTGCGGAGGCATCCCCTGCGGCGCGCCCGCCCCGCCGCCCGCGCCTGCGTCCCCGCCTGCGCCTGCCATGATGTCGGCGGGACCGGCCGGCATCCCGGATTCCGCGCGTGGGCCGACCGCGCTGTGGAGCGCGAACCCGACCATTCCCCCGACCGCAAGGCCGACCACGAGAAGCAGCCACGCGATCCCGGGGACGCGGGCCGGGCCGTGCTCAGCGGGCGTGGCGTGAGACGAAGCGCCTGCCGCGCGCGCCCCCAGCTCGTAGCCGCAGGCGTCGCAGACGTCGAGCGTGGACGGAAGCGATTCGCCGCAGCGGGGGCAGTTGACTCG
>JAYUAE010000037.1:0-28216 GCA_043741515.1 Candidatus Eiseniibacteriota bacterium
CTGCGCCTGGACCGTGAATCGTTGATCGAGCTGCTCGAGCGGGAGATGCTCGCTGCGGCGGCTCGCGAGGAATTCGAGGCGGCCGCGTCTCTTCGGGACCGCCTCGACGAACTCCGGCTTGAGGCCGGAAAGGAGCGCACGAATGCGCCTCGAATCGATCGCCGCCCCTCTGGTACGGATCGCGCTGACGGAGGACATCGGGGGCGGGGACGTCACCACAGAAGTCGTCGTTGATCCGAAGGCCCGGGTCCGCGCCCATATCGAAGGGCGCGGGAAGGGGATCCTTGCGGGCAACGCCGTGGCCGCGCTGGCCTTCATGGAGCTGGATCCCGAGGTGGAGATCGACTGGCTCGTTCCCGAGGGTTCCGAGGTCAGGCCGGGCCTCAAGATCGCGGAGATCCGCGGGCGCGCGCGCGCGGTCCTGAGCGCCGAGCGCGTGGCGTTGAATTTCTTGCAGCGGCTCTCCGGGGTGGCCACCCTGACCCGCGCATTCGTGCGCGCCGTCGAAGGCACTGGCGTGCAGATCCTGGACACGCGGAAGACCACGCCCAGCCTGCGCATGCTGGAGAAGCACGCGACCTCGGTCGGCGGCGCCCTCAACCATCGCTTCGGGCTTTTCGACGCCATGCTCATCAAGGAAAACCACATCAAGGTCGCCGGCTCGCTCACGAAGGCCGTGGAGAAGGCGCGGGCCCGCTCGATGGGGCTTCCCATCATGGCCGAGGCGCGCACCTTCGAGGACGCCGAGCTCCTGGCCACCCTGGGGGTGGACCGCATCCTTCTCGACAATTTCACGCCCAGCCAGGTCGCGGTCACGGTGAAGCGGCTCAAGGCGCTGGCCAAGGCGGGGAAGCTGGAGCCGCCGCGCGCCGTCGCGGCGAGCGCGCGGAAAGGCGGCGCCGCGAAGGGCGGAGGGACCGCGGTGGCCGCGCCCGAGTCCGTGATCCCCGAGATCGAGATCTCCGGCGGCATCCGCCTCGACAACGTGCGCGAGTTCGCGCTCCCGGGCGTGAGGTACATCTCGGTCGGGGCGCTCACCCATTCGGCGCCCGCGCTCGATCTCTCGCTCCTGGTCGCCGACGTCTCCTGACGAGCCCGCTCGTGGACTCCGATCTGCTTCACACGGCCCGCGCCCAGCGCTTCCTCGATGTTGCGGTCGAGGTCCACGAGAGCCTGGGATCGACCAACGACGAGGCTTTCCGCCGCGCTCAGGAGGGAGCCACCGAGGGGCTCGTCGTGCTCGCGGGGCATCAGACTTCGGGCAGGGGCCGCCTGGGGAGGACGTGGTTCGACGGGCCGGAGCGTTCGCTCATGTTCTCGATCCTGCTCAAGCCTCCCATTCCGCTCCAGTCCTATCCGCTCCTCTCGCTCGCGCTGGCGTCCTCCATCGCCCGGGCGGCTTCCGGCATCGCGACCGGCTTCTCGATCAAGTGGCCGAATGACGTGCTTCACCGCGGGAAGAAACTCGCCGGCGTGCTCGCGGAGTCGCGCTCGCTCCGGCCGGGGGAGCCGGCCGTTCTGGTGCTCGGCGCGGGGGTGAACGTGAACTATCGCGAGGGCGACTTTCCGAGGGAACTCCGCGAGAGCGCCACCTCTCTCTCAATTGCGGCCGGCGAGGACCACGTCGGAATGGGTGGGCTGTTCTCGGCGATCCTCGCGAGCTTCGCGCGGGAGCTGGGCCTGGCCTACGGGGGCGGCGCCGGCGCGCTCCTCGAGAGGTTGCGGCCCGGGCTCCCGGGCCCGGGCTCCCGGGTGAGGATCGCGCTCGAGGGACGCGCGGTCGAAGGGGAGCTTCTCGAGCTGACCGAGACCGGGGCGCTGCGCGTGCGGAACGAGGCGAGCGGCGCGGTGGAAACCCTGACCGCGGGGGTCATGGAATGAAGTGCCCTTCGTGCGGCCATCTCGAGGACAAGGTGATCGATTCCCGCTCGGCCAAGGAGGGGCAGGCCATCCGGCGCCGCCGGGAATGCCTGGGCTGCCAGCGCCGGTTCACGACGTATGAAACCCTGGAAACCACGCCGCTCCTCGTGATCAAGAAGGACGGGCGGCGCGAGCCCTTCAGCCGCGATAAGATCCTGAACGGTCTTCTGCGCGCCTGCGAGAAGCGCCCCATTCCGGCCGAGCGGATCCACGCCATCGTGGACGCGCTCGAGGCGGAGCTGATGCAGAAGGGGCAGGATGAGGTGCAGTCGAGCGAGATCGGGGAGCGGCTGATGGCCGAGCTGCACCGTCTGGACGAGGTCGCCTACGTTCGATTCGCCTCGGTCTACCGCCACTTCAAGGACCTGAACCAGTTTCTGGAAGAGCTGCGATCGCTGCTCAAGTGACCGACGAGCGACCCGCGACCGCGGAGCGTCCGATGACGTTCCTCGACCACGTCGAGGAGCTGAGGGCGGCGGTCTGGCGCAGCGCCACGGTCGCGCTGATCCTGATCGCGACGGCGTGGTTCTTTTCCGGGCGGATCCTGGACGCGCTGATCCTGTATCTCCTCCGCGGCCAGAAGGCGCTCGCGCTCTCGCCCACGGAGGCCTTCTCGGCGCGGATCGAGGTCGCGCTCTGGACGGGCGGGCTCGTGGCGTTCCCCTACGTGATGTTCGAGCTGTGGCGCTTCGTGTCGCCGGGGCTACGGAAGACCGAGCAGCGCTTCGCGATTCCCTGGATGGTGGCTTCCGCGGGGCTCCTCTATCTCGGCATCGCGTTCTCGGTCGAGCTTCTGCTTCCGATGATCGTGCGCATGCTCCAGTCCTTCGCTGGCGAGCAGGTGGAATCGCGGATGTCGCTCCTCTCCCTCCTCCACTTCTCGGTGAAGATGTCCGCGGGGTGCGGGCTCCTGTTCCAGCTTCCGCTCGTGCTCTGCCTTCTGGCCTGGTTCGGGGTCGTGTCGCCCCGAGTGCTCGCGCGGCACTGGCGGCACGCCATCTTCTTCATCGCGCTCGCCGCGGCAGTGGTGACCCCCGGGGACGGGCCGTCGATGCTGGTGCTCTCGGCCCCGCTCGTGCTTCTCTACTTCGTGAGCCTCGTATTCGCCTGGGCGATCTGGCGCAGCCGCTGGAAGGCGCGGCGCGAGCCGGGCGAGCTGGGCTAGGGAAGGAGACGCCGTGCTTCTCGCAATCGACGTGGGCAACACCGAGGTGACGCTGGGGCTTTTCGACGGCCGGCGGCTCACCCGCTCCTTCCGCCTGAGCAGCGAGACCCGCCGTACGCCGGATGAGGTGGTGCTCCTGCTCAGGCAGGTCTTTCCGGGGTTGGGCGGCCGTGCGGGCCACGCCGCAGTCATCGCGTCGGTCGTTCCCACCGTGACCGCGTCCTACCTCCAGGCGGCTCGCGCCCTCTGCGGAGAGGAGCCGCTCGAGGTTTCCTCGGAGACCGAGAGCGGCGTCGAGATCGAGTACCGCGATCCCAGCTCCATGGGCGCGGACCGGATCGCGAACGCCGCGGCGGCGCTCGAGCTCTACGGCGCGCCGGTCATCGTCGTGGATTTCGGGACGGCGACCACCTTCGACGTGATCGTGAAGGAGCGGCGGTACCTGGGGGGCGTGATCGCGCCGGGAATCGTGACCGGGGCGGAGCAGCTGATCCGGCGCGCGGCGCGGCTCTCGTCTTTCGAGCTGCGTCCGCCCGCGCGGGTCGTGGGACGCAGCACCGAGGAGAGCCTCCAGTCCGGCGTCTACTACGGCGCGGTCGGCCAGGTGGATGCCATCGTCCGGCGTATCGCCAAAGAGGAGCGGATCAAGCCCACCGTGATCGCGACCGGAGGGCTGGCCTCGATGATCGCGGCCCATTCGGAGACGATCCAGAAGGTGGATCCCGACCTGACGCTCCACGGACTTCGGATCATTCACGAACGGAACCGGAAATCCCCGGCCCGGACAGCCTCCAAACGCAAGAAGGGACATGAGTAGCGGTAGCACGCGCGGGCAACGAAGAGGGTTGCGTGTCGCGTGGGGCATCGGGTAGAGTCACAAGGATTAGCACTCGGTTGGGTATAGTGCCAACAGACGATTCGGTGAGTCCGGCGCCGCATGAAACGGCGCCGGCCAGGCAAGAAGGAGCAGAGATCCATGGCGAAGCAACTGCAGTTCAATTCCGCCGCGCGTGAGGCGCTTCAGCGCGGCGTGGACAAGCTGGCGAACACCGTCCGTGTGACACTGGGACCCCGCGGCAGGAACGTCGTGCTCGACAAGAAATTCGGCGCCCCGACGATCACCAACGACGGGGTCACGATCGCGAAGGAGATCGAGCTGGAGAACCCCTACGAGAACATGGGCGCCCAGCTCGTCAAGGAAGTGGCCACCAGGACGCAGGACGTCGCCGGCGACGGCACGACGACCGCGACGGTGCTCGCGCAGTCCATGGTCCATGCGGGCCTCAGGCTCGTGACCTCGGGCGCCAATCCCATGTTCCTGAAGCGCGGCATGGACCGAGCGGTCCAGGCCGTGGTGGCGGAGCTGAAGAAGCAGTCCAAGCCCATCAAGACCCCGGCCGAGATCGCGAATGTGGCGACCATCTCGGCGAACAACGATCCCGAGATCGGGAAGCTCATCTCCGAAGCCATGGAGAAGGTCGGCAAGGACGGCGTGATCACGGTGGAGGAGGCGAAGAGCCTCGACACCACGCTCGAGGTGGTCGAGGGGCTCCAGTTCGACCGCGGCTACCTCTCGCCCTACTTCGTCACGGATCCCGAGCGCATGGAAGCCGTGCTCGAGGACGCCTACATCCTGATCCACGACAAGAGAATCGCCTCGATCAAGGACATCATCCCGATCCTCGAGAAGGTCTCGCAGATCGGAAAGCCGCTCCTCGTCATCTCGGAAGACATCGAGGGCGAGGCACTGGCCACCCTGGTCGTGAACAAGCTGCGCGGCGTCCTCAACGTCGCCGCGGCGAAGGCGCCCGGATTCGGCGACCGGCGCCGGTCCATGCTCGAGGACATCGCGATCCTGACGGGCGGCCGCCTCATCACCGAGGAGGCAGGGCTCAAGCTGGAGAACGCCATCCTGACCGATCTCGGCCGCGCGAAGCGCGTGGTGGTGGACAAGGACAACACGACCATCGTCGAGGGCGCGGGCAAGAAATCGGACATCAAGGGCCGCGTGGACCAGATCCGCAGAGAGATCGAGGATTCCTCGTCGGATTACGACAAGGAGAAGCTGCAAGAGCGCCTCGCGAAGCTCGCCGGCGGCGTGGCGGTCGTGCACGTGGGGGCCGCGACCGAGGTGGAGATGAAGGAGAAGAAGGCTCGTGTCGAGGATGCGCTCGCCGCGACCAAGTCCGCGGTGGAAGAGGGGATCGTGCCGGGCGGCGGTGTGGCGCTGCTCCGCGCCCAGCCGGCCCTGGCGGCTCTCGAGGCGAAGGGGGACGAGCGGTCGGGGATCGACATCGTCAGCCACGCGCTCGAGGCGCCCCTGAAGATGATCGCGTCCAACGCGGGAGCCGAGGGCTCCATCGTCGCGGAGCGGCTGCGCACGCAGAAGGGCGCGATGGGGTACAACGCGGCCACGGGCGCGTACGAGGATCTCTTCCAGTCAGGGATCGTGGACCCGACCAAGGTCACACGGTCCGCGCTCCAGAATGCGGTCTCGATCGCGTCCCTGGTCCTCACGACCGAGGCCCTGATCACCGACGCGCCCGAAGAGGAAAAGCCGAGCATGCCGGGCGGCGGCATGGGAGGCATGGACTAGAACTGCGGCTCGGACACCGGATCGAATCGAGGCCCCCGGGACCCTTTCCGGGGGCCTCTCATTTTGCACGATCGCCCCGGACCTGCCGGCAAGATACCTGGTATGGAAATTGCCCCGTGAAGGCCCATAATCAGCTGCGTCGCGGTTTCGTCCAGCAGGGGGAACGCGCTTGAGCTTCGAGACACTGACACTCGACCGGCAAGAGCTTGTGCTCAAACGATCAGAGGCGATCGCGCCCTACACGACCTTCGGGATCGGGGGGCCTGCGGACGTTCTGGTCGAGGTCTACACGGAGCACGCGCTGCAGCGGGTCGTGCGGGAAGCAATTGCGAGCCGGACGCGGTGGCTCCTGATCGGCGGAGGCAGCAACCTCCTCGTCGGGGATACCGGTTTCCGCGGGCTCGTTATCGTGAACCGGATCGAGCACCTCTCGGTGAACGGCACCCACATCGTCGCGGGCGCGGGCGCCGATCTGGGCGAGGTCGTCGAGGCCGCGCGCGAGAATTCCCTGGCGGGGATCGAGTTCGCGATCGACATCCCCGGCACCGTCGGCGGCGCGATCCGGGGCAACGCCGGCGCGTTCGGGAGGTCGGTCGGGGACATCGTGACCCGGATCCGGTTGCTCGAGGGCACCGAGCTGGTGGACCGCACTCCGGCCGAGCTGGGCTTCGCCTACCGCCACAGCAATCTGAAGACGAACGACCACATCGTCGTGGAGACCGAGTTCGTCCTGACGCACGGCGACCGCGCCGAGATGGACCGTCTCATGGGCCAGCACTCCGCCCAGCGCGCGCGCCGGAAGGAGAAGGGTCTGAACACGGCGGGATGCTTCTTCAAGAATCCCATTCTCGCCGACGGCCAGAAGGTCGCCGCGGGACAGCTCCTCGAGACCGCGGGAGCGAAGGAGATCCGCGAGGGCGGCGCCGGGGTCCACGCCTACCACGCGAACTACATCGTGAACATGGGGGGCGCTTCGGCCGCGGAAGTGCTGAGGGTCGCCCGAGAAATGAAGCGCCGCGTCGAGGAGTCCGCCGGCATCACCCTCGAGGAAGAGGTGATGGTCGTGATGGATCCCGCTCGCGAAGGGGCCGTGTAGGGCCCACTCGAATCCTCCCTACCTCGCCCGGAGCAGCAATACCGGCACCCTCACATGGTGCTGCACGCGGATCGCGGTCGTTCCCAGAAAAACGTCGGCCAGCGCGCGATGCCCGTGGGTGCTCATGGCCACGAGGTCGCAGCCGTGCTCCTGGATCCAGCGCACGATTTCCCGCGCCGGGTCGCCATATCCCAGCTCAGCCTCGGTGGGGATCCCTTCCGCGGCGAACTCGGCGCGCATCCGCTCGAGGTACGCCTTGTCCTCGTCCACCTCGGGGCTGACGGCGTTTCCTCCGAACCACTGGGCGGCCCAGCCGGTGGCCACGTGGAGCAGCACCACCCGGCTCTTCATCGCCTTCGCGAGCGGCCGGATGTGGTCCACGATCGCGCGATCCGTGGGCGTGGCGTCCAGGGGAATCAGGATCTTGTCATACATGTCCTAACCTCCCGTGATGACCTGCCAGGCTCTCCGGAGCGATTCCGGCAGCCCCGCGACATCCATCCCCGTGATCAGAATCGCGCTCGTCCAGCCGGCGATGAGTAGCGCCTTCCCGGGCCTCCATTTCCCCATGAACTTCCGAGAGCTGGTGAACTGTAGCAGGGGGAACATGGCCAGCGGTAGCTGGAGCGCGAGCACCACCTGGCTCAGCGTCAGAAGATCGGTCACGCTGCCCTCGCCCCGGAGGCCGATGATGAAGATGGCGGGAATGATGGCCAGAAGGCGGGTGATGAGGCGTCGCACCCACGGTCTGATGCGCCAGTGCATGAACCCCTCCATGACGACCTGTCCCGCCAGCGTTCCCGTGATGGTGCTGCTCTGGCCGCTGGCGAGGAGCGCGACCGCGAAGAGCGTGCTGGCGAGCACGGTGCCGAGAAGGGGGGCCAGGGTCAGGTGCGCGATGCGGATCCAGTCGCTGCCCGCGGTGAGGTGGACCACGGCGCCGCCGGCCAGAGCGACGCTCGTCTTGCCGAAGAAGACGAGGGCTGCGAGAACCAGGATGGCCGCGTTCACGAGGAAGGCGACGGCGAGCGCGGCCACCGAGTCGATGGTGTTGAAGCGGATGGCATTCTTCATCGAGGGCTCGTCTCGCTGGAAGCTCCGGGACTGCACCAGGGCCGAGTGGAGGTAGAGGTTGTGGGGCATGACGGTCGCGCCGATGATGCCGATCGCCACGTACAGCATCCCCGCCTGCCGGAATCCCGGTGTGAGCAGCGCCGCTCCCAGCTCGCCGAACGCGGGGCGCGTTTGCGGCAGGACGAAGATCTCGATGTAGTAGCAGGCGCCGATGGTGATCACGAGGAGCAGGATGACCGCTTCGATCGTCCGCATCCCGAAGCGCTGGAGCCCGAGCAGGAGCAGCACGTCGAGCCCCGTGATGATGACCGCCCACATCAGCGGGATGTGGAAGAGGAGGTTCAGCGCGACCGCGCTGCCCAGCACCTCGGCCAGGTCGCAGGCAGCGATCGCGATCTCGCACAGGAGCCAGTTGGGCCAGCGGGTCCACCGCGGATACCAGTCGCGGCACGCCTGGGCCAGGTCCTTTCCCCCGACCACGCCCAGCCGCGCCGAGAGCACCTGCATGAAGATGGCCATGATGCTGGCGAGGGCGACGATCCAGAGGAGGTTGTACTTGAACTGCGCTCCCGCCTGGAGGTCGGTTCCCCAGTTGCCCGGGTCCATGTAGCCGACGCTCACGAGGATGGCCGGCCCGACGAACGCGCGCCACTGGCGGAAGAAGCCTTCCGAGTGGTGGGGGACCGGGACCGTCGAGTGCATCCCCTCGAGCGAGGGATGCCCGCCGCGCTCCGGCGCGCTCTCGTCCCGGGGCAGGCTCATCATGAGGCGTTCACGTAGATGCGCGCCGCCAGCGGCGGCCCTACGATGTGGGTCTTCGATCCGACGCGGATCGTGAGCGGCCCCTCGTAGGGCTCCTTCTTGAGGCAGCTCACCGTCGCGCCGGGCACGAAGCGCAGCGTAGCCAGGTAGCGCAGAAGCTCCGGATCCTCGTCCTCCACGCGCACGATCGTGGCTTTCTCGCCGGGAACGAGGTCGTTCAAGGTGCGATACCTGGGCTCCTCCAGCTTCCCGTGCGCGGTCGGAATGGGCGCTCCGTGCGGATCCACCTCGGGCTCGCCGATCGCGGCTGCCATGCGGTTGATCAGCTCGGGCGAGGCGGCGTGCTCGAGCCGCTCGGCCTCGCTGTGCACCTCGTCCCAGGCGTACTCGAGCGCGGTGACCAGGTAGGCCTCGATGACCCGGTGGCGCCGCACGAGCTGGAGCGCCACCGTCCGGCCCTTCTTGGTCAGCCGCAGCGCGCCGTAGCGCTCGTGCGAGACCAGGCCCTGGCGGGTGAGCCGGCGCACCATGGCGCTGACCGAGGCGGGAGCGACCGTGAGCCGCGCGGCGACCTCGGTGGTCGCGGCCGCGCCGGAATCGCGCGACAGCTCGTAGATCGACTTGAGGTAGTCCTCGACCGAGGTCGAAAAGATGGCCATGGCTTAAAAGCAAAGATAGACGAGGCTAACATTCCGTGTCAAGCCCTCGGCGCCGGAGGCGGCGCGCGCGACGCACCCCCGTCGCGCAGTCCTTGACACCCCTTCCTTCCGCCCGATAACGTCGCCTCGCCATGCCACCGACCGACAAGAGCGAGCGCCTCCAGTCCCTGCCGCGGTATCTCTTCGCGGAGCTGGAGAAGAAGCGCCACGAGGCCGAGGCCGCGGGCAGGGAAGTCTTCGATCTTTCGATCGGCGACCCCGACCTGCCCACGCCGGCCTTCATCCTGGATCGCATCGCCGAGCACGCGCGCGAGCCCCGGAACCACCGCTATCCAACGAGCGCGGGGATGCGCGAGGCGCGCGCCGCGATCGCGGCCTGGTTTGAGGAGCGGTTCGGCGTCAAGCTGGATCCCGTCCGCGAGATCGCGATGCTCCTGGGCTCGAAGGAGGGGATCGGGCACCTCCCGCTCGCGATCCTGAACCCCGGAGATGAGGCGCTGGTGCCCGACCCCGGCTACCCGGTCTATGCGGCCGGCACGGTGTTCGCGGGTGCGAAGCCGGTCCGGTTTCCGATCCGCGAGGCCTCGGGGTTCGTGCCGGACCCGGGTGATCTCGACAAGATGGTCACCCCGCGCACGCGGCTCGTCTTCGTGAACTATCCGAACAATCCGACGGGCGCCACGGCCCCGCCTTCCTTCTACGAGGAGCTGGTCGCCTGGGCCAAGCGCCGCGACCTTCTCATCGTGAGCGACGCCGCCTACTCGGAGCTTTACTACTCCGAGCCGTCCCAGAGCATCCTCTCGGTCCCGGGCGCCCGCGACCGCGCGATCGAGTTCCACTCCTTCTCGAAGACGTTCAACATGACCGGCTGGCGGATCGGGTTTGCCGTTGGAGCCCCGCCTCTGGTCGAAGCTCTGGTACAGTTCAAGGCGAACGTGGATTCCGGCGCGCCGCAGGCCATCCAGCTCGCGGCCGTCGAGGGGCTGAAATCCCTTGGGGTCCACGGCCCGGCGCTTCGCGGCGTGTATCGCGAGCGTCGCGACCTGGCGCTGGACACGCTGCGCCGGCTGGGCTGCCCGATCCGGACGCCGGGCGGCGCCTTCTACCTATGGGGACGCGTCCCCGAGAAAGAAACCTCCATGGAGTTCGTGAGCCGCATATTCGAGAAGACCGGCGTACTCCTGACCCCCGGCACGGGATTCGGCGCCGAGGGAGAGGGGTATTTCCGCGTCGCCCTCACCTCATCGGCGGATTCGCTTCGCCGCGCGCTCCAGAAGCTGGAAACGCTCGCGCCCTGGAAGGCGCCCCATGCCTCGCCCTCCCCGATCACCCGCTGATACCTCCGCCGCCCTCAAGGCTCCCGCTCGCGAGACGCTCGACTGGCTCCGCCTCGCGCGGATCCAGGCGTACGGCCATCTCGGCGTGACGCAGAAGGAGCGCGACCTGGGGCAGAAGATCGAGGCCGACGTGGAGCTTGCCTACGCCGCGAGCGCGAAGCGGCGGCCGGACCTGATCGACGACGC
Organism: Candidatus Eiseniibacteriota bacterium; assembly: GCA_043741515.1. Classification (GTDB taxonomy): domain Bacteria; phylum Eisenbacteria; class RBG-16-71-46; order SZUA-252; family SZUA-252; genus WS-7. Next base: position 10,796 of record JAYUAE010000037.1, read on the forward strand.
CATCGACTACGAGGAAGTTCACCGGATGGTGCGCTCGCAGATCGAGATGTCGCGCTGCCGCCTGCTCGAGACCCTCGCAGAGGAGCTGGCGCTGGCGCTCATCCAGGAATTCGACACGCCGAGGGTGCGCGTGCACGTGCGGAAGCTCCACATCCCGGTGCAGGACTTCACGGCCATTCCCGAGGTCATCGTGGAGCGGACGCGCTCGTGAGCAAGATCTTCGTGGGCGTCGGCTCCAATCTCGGGGATCGCGAGTTCCTGATCCGGAAGGCCGTGGAGTGCATGCGCGACCTTCCGAGGACCCTCGTCGTGCGCGTCTCCTCGCTCTACGACACCGACCCGGTCGGGGAGGTGGATCAGCCCGCATTCCTGAACGCCGTGGTGTGGCTGGAAACCACGCTCGAGCCGCGCGAGCTTCTCTGGCAGCTCCTCCTGATCGAGAAGCGCATGGGCCGCGTGCGCTCGCAGCGCTGGGGCCCGCGGCCGATCGACCTCGACCTCCTGTTCTACGGCGAGGAAGCGGTGGACGAGCCGGATCTCAAGATCCCGCACCCCGAGGCGCACCGCCGCGCCTTCGTTCTCATGCCGCTTCTCGAGCTGGATCCGGAGTTCGTGCATCCGACAACGGGGGAGGCGCTCAAGAAGGTCATGAAGCGGCTTCCTCCCGATCCGCCCGTCCGCAAGGGCGGCCGGTTCTGGTACTGACCCAGGCCTAGACGCGTGCCGGCGCGCTACATCGCGGTCGAAGGGGTCATCGGAGTCGGGAAGACGAGCCTCGCCAAGCTCCTGGCGGAGCGCCTTCAGGCCAAGCTGATCCTCGAGGAGCCCGAGGAGAACCCGTTCCTCGAGGACTTCTACAAGGATCCGCGCCGCTACGCGTTTCAGGCGCAGATGTTCTTCCTCGTGAACCGCTACCAGGAACTCCGAGAAAAGACACAGCCCGACCTCTTTCACGAGGGGATCGTGAGCGACTACCTCTTTCAAAAAGACAGGATCTTCGCGAACATCAACCTGAGCGACCGCGAGCTGCATCTCTATGACCAGGTCGCGCCGCTGCTCGAGCGGGACTTAGTGCCGCCCGACCTCGTCGTGTATCTTCAGGCGGGCCCCGAGGTGCTCCTGGAGCGCATCCGCCAGCGCGGACGCGCCTACGAGCGGCTCATGGAACCGAAGTACATCGGGTCGCTGGTCGAGGCGTACAATTACTTCTTCTTTCATTTCCGCGAGGCGCCGCTCCTCGTGGTGAACACAAACGAGATGAATTTCGTGCACCGGAGGCAGGATCTGGAGGATCTGATTTCACGGGTCGAGACCCACCGGGACGGAATGGCCTACGTGAGCCCGAGTGAGAAGGGTGAGGAGAGATCGTGACGGCGACGACGCCGGACGCAAGAATCACGCGTCCCAAGGTCACCGTCCGCACCATCCGCGACATGAAGGCGGAGGCGGTGCGGATCGTTTCGGTCACCGCCTACGACTACCCGACCGCGCGTCTGGCCGACGAAGCCGGGGTGGACCTCATCCTGGTCGGGGACTCGCTGGGCATGGTCGTGCTGGGATACGAGTCCACGATTCCGGTGACGGTGAGCGAGATGGCGCATCACCTGAAAGCGGTCGTGCGCGCGCAGCCCCGCGCGCTCGTCGTGGCGGACCTGCCGTTCCTGAGCTTCCAGACCAGCCCCGAGGACGCGGTGCGGAACAGCGGCCGCATGATGAAGCGCGGGGCCGAGGCGGTCAAGCTGGAGGGCGGGCAGCGCATGCTGCCGCAGATCCAGGCGATCCTGGCGGCCGACATCCCGGTGCTTGGGCACCTGGGGCTCACGCCGCAATCGGTCCACCAGTTCGGGGGCTACCGCGTGCAGGGGCGCGAGGCCGAGGCCGCAAGCGCTCTCCTCGAGGACGCGCTCGCCCTCGAGCGCGCGGGCTGCTTCGCGATCGTGCTCGAGGGCGTGCCGCTCGAGCTGGGCGGCGAGATCACCGCGGCGCTCCGGATTCCCACGATCGGGATCGGCGCCGGCGTCCAGTGCGACGGACAGGTGCTCGTGCTCCACGACCTGATCGGGCTCTCGTTTGGGAAGCAGGCGAAGTTCGTCCGCCGCTACGCCGAGACCGGAGACACCATCCGAAGCGCCATCGCCGCGTTCCGCGAGGACGTGCGCGCCGGGCGCTACCCATCGGCCGAGGAGAGCTACGCGGCGGCGCCGGAGAAGTCCGCCAAGAAGCCGTGAAGATCGTGACCCGTGGCGCCGAGCTGCGCGGGCTGTCCCGCCGCGCGCGCCAGAGCGGCATGACCGTGGGCTTCATTCCCACGATGGGCTCCCTCCACGAGGGGCACCTCTCGCTCATCCGCCGGGCGCGGAGCCAGCACCACCGCATCGTGGTTTCCGTGTTCGTGAATCCGCTCCAGTTCGGGCCGAAGGAGGATTTCGCCCGCTATCCCCGCGACGAAGTGCGCGACGTCCGGCTCTGCCGCGACGCGGGCTGCGACTGGTTTTTCCTTCCGCGACTGCGCACGCTCTATCCGGCCGGATTTTCCACCATGATCGATCCCGGCCCCCTGGCCCAGCTCTGGGATGGGGTAAAGCGTCCCGGGCACTTCCGCGGCGTCGCGACGATCGTGCTCAAGCTCCTGAACCTCGCGGAGCCGGACGCGCTCTACCTGGGGCAGAAGGACCTCCAGCAGGCGCGGATCATCCAGACCATGACGCACGATCTCGACCTCCCGCCGCGGGTCATCCTTTGCCCCACGGTTCGCGAGCGGGACGGCCTGGCGCTCTCGTCCAGAAATGTGTACCTGAGCCCGGAGGAGCGCGAGCGCGCGCCGGGGCTCATCCGCGCGATGCGGGAGGGCAGGGAGATGGCTCGCTCCGGCGTGACCGAGGCGCGGCGGATCCTGGCCCGGGTGCGGAGCGCCCTCCGCCGCGAGGCGCGCCCCGACAAGGTGGACTACCTGGCCCTGGTGGATCCCACGACGCTCCTCCCCGTGACGCGGATCGATCGGAGCGGGGCCTTCCTGATCGGCGCGGTTCGCTTCGGGAGGACCCGCCTCATCGACAACCTCTACTTCCGGGCGCGCTCGCAAGGGAAGGGGCGCTCGTGAGCGCCGCGGACGCCCCCTTCACCGCGGTCGTCCTCGCGGCGGGCCTCGGCAAGCGCATGAACTCGGATCTGCCCAAGGTCCTCCATCCCGCGCTGGGACGGCCGCTCCTTCTCCACGTGCTCGGCCAGCTCGACCCCCTGAAGCCGCGGCTCACGGTCGTGGTGGTGGGGCACCGGGCTTCGCTCGTCATGGAGGCTCTGGCCGGCCGCGGCGTTGCCTTTGCCGAGCAGACGCCGCAGCTCGGGACCGGGCACGCGGTCCAGATGGCATGGCCCGCGGTCGAGAAGGGCCCCGACACGCTCCTGGTCCTCGCCGGCGATATGCCGCTGATCCGGACGGCCACCCTGAGGCGCCTTCTCGAACGCCACGATCGCGAGGGGAACGGCGTGACGTTCCTCTCCGGGATGCTCGAGGACCCCGCCGGGTACGGCCGGGTCATCCGCGACGGCCGGGACCAATTCGTGAAGATCGTGGAGGAGCGGGACGCCACGCCCGAGGAACGGGCGGTCGCCGAGGTGAACTCGGGAATCTACTGCTTCGCCCGGGAGCCGCTCCGGGAAGCCCTGGGATTCCTCCGCGCGGATAACCGCCAACAGGAGTATTATCTTACCGACACGCTTTCCTTCATCAAAGGCCGTGGAGGGCGGATCGGAGTGGAGCGGGCGTCCGATTCCCGGGAGCTTTTCGGGGTCAACAACCCCGAGCAGCTCGCGATGGTGGAGAAGACGCTCACGACCTGGGGCGCCACGTGAGCGTGGACGTGCTCTGGGCCGGGTGGCGGATGGAGTACATCAAGAAGGCGAGCGCGAAGGGCGCGGGCAAGGGCCCCTGCCTCTTCTGCGCCAAGGCGAAGCTTTCACCCGGCGTGCGCAATCTGGTTGTGGCCAGGACGCCGCTGACGCTCGTGATGCTGAACCTGTACCCGTACAACGTCGGCCACGTCCTGGTCGCGACCCGGCGCCACACGCCGTCGCTCGCGAAGCTGACACGCGAGGAAATGATCGAGGTCACGGAGTGGCTCGGGCGCGTGGAGAAGGCGCTCAAGCGCGAGTACCGGCCGCATGGATTCAACATCGGGATCAACCTGGGCCGCGTGGCGGGAGCGGGAGTCCTGGGTCATCTGCACTGGCATGTCGTGCCGCGCTGGAACGGCGACACGAACTTCATGCCGGTGACGGCGAACACCAAGGTTCTGCCCGAATCGCTCGACCGGACCTACCGTCGCGTCGCCAGGGCGATCGCCGCGTCGGAAGCGCGGGGCGCGAAGCGCGCGCAGCGATAACGTCGAGGAGCGACCTTGGGCAAGAAGTCGCGCAACGAGTCGCCCGTTCTCGACTGGACCTTGGGGCTCTCCTTCCTCCTGATCGGAGCGCTCGCGGTGTCAGCGGCGGTGCGGGTCGGGCCGCAGGCGGCGGTGAAGCCGAAGCAGCCGATTCGGATCCAGCTCTGGAACGGGAGCGGACGCTCCGGAGTGGCCGCGGAGCTGGCATCCTATCTTCGCGACGGAGGGTTCGACGTGCTCGAGGTGGCCAACGCGGACCGCTCGGATTACCGGACGACGCTGGTCGTCAACCGGACTCAGAATCCTGAGCCGGCGAGAGTGGTGGCGGAGTACCTGGGGACCGGCCACATGATCCAGCAGGCAGGATCCCAGGAAATGATCGACGTCACGGTCATCGTGGGCCGGGACGCGCGGCGCTGGACGCAGCCGCACTGACCGAAACGGGGCTCGGCCGGAAGGCGGGCCCGGAGAGGCGAAAGAAGCCATGTTCAACATCGGACCGCAGGAAATGTTCATCCTCTTCCTCATCATCATCCTGCTCTTCGGCGCGAAGCGTATTCCGGAGATCGGCAGGTCGATCGGGAGAGGCATCCAGGAGTTCAAGAAGGGGATGCGCGACGTCGAGGCGGAGATCAACGCGCCCGACAAGGCCGAGGCGACGAAGGCGCACGTGCTCGAGGAGCCGAAGAAGCAGGCGTAGGGGGACTTGCTACGTCTGGCGAGCAATAATTAGGGGGCGCGAGGCAGCAAGCCTCACCCCCACAGCGGCGCGAGCATCGCCGCGCACTCCTCGAGGCGGCGGCGGTCGTCCTCGCCGAAGGCGTCCGGCGCGTCGCTCTTCACCTCGAGCAAGCCCACGATCTGGCCGCCCGGAGCGTCCAGCACCTGGACCGTGATCTCCGAGAGGGGCGCGCCCGGATCGGCGGGTCCGCTCCAGGCCACGAGCGCGGTCTGTCCGGCCACGACATCGTGGATTCCCACCCACCGGTAGCCGCCCGATTCGCGGATCGCGGCCGAAATCCGTCTCGCCTTCCCGACCCGGTCGCCGGAAACGGCCAGGATCTCGCGCAGCCGCGTGAGGATGTTACGCCTCGAAGTAATTCTCCCGGAAGTCCTCGATCTTCGCCTTCTTCCGTACCCCCATCAGCCATTCCGTGAACCGGGTCTGGCGGCGTTCGTTCAGGATGGCGGTGCGGATCTCGGTCTCCTGCTTCTTGAAGTCCTCCTCGGTGGGTCGCTCGTGCTCGAGGACGAATCCAACCAGAGCGCCCCAGTCTCCGGTGAGCGGCCGGCTCCACGTGCCGGCGGGCGTGCTGAAGAGCCCGCCCGCGATCTTCGGCTCGTTGCCGATGCTGCCGAGATAGCCGTTCTTCGTGACCTGCGTGGCGATCCCGGTCACGCCGTGGAACCGCCGGGCGGCCTCGATGTCGTTGGAGCCCGAGCCGAGCGCGGCCCTGGCCTGCGTCGCCGCGTCGGAGGCCCTGGCGAACTGGAGGGAATGCACCAGCCGCTCGCGCGCGAACACCCGCGCCTGGGTCAGCGGCCGAAGCCCCATGGGCTGACGTTCGAGGATCTCGTAGAGGTACCAGCCGTTCTCGGTCGGGACCGGGTGCGACACCGAGCCCACCTTCCCCTGGAAGGCCCAGGTCTCCATCTCCGGGAAGCGCTTGAACACATCGTTGTTGCTCTTGCCCTCGCGGAAGAACTGGGTTTCCTGGGTCGCGAATCCGGCGCGGAGCGCTGCCTTCGCGAGCCCCTGCTTGCGCGCGTCCGAGACCAGCGCCAGGACCGCCTTTCGCGCGTCACGGATGGCGTCGGCGCCCGGCAGGACCCGGAATGCGATCTCGTGATAATGGAGCATCATCTGATTCGACTTGGGATCCATCCACCTCTTGTCCAGACGGAGGAGGTGGACCGAGCGCTCCTCCCGGATCACGTCGGAGAGCTGCCCCGGCTGAAGCGACTTGAGTCCGGCCTGGAACGTGGGGCGGAGCTGCGTGTACAGGATGTCCGCCACGTCCCCGCCCTTGATGTTCGAGCCGCCCTCCGAGTAGGTGCGCGCGTACTTCGCGAAGGAATCGGGCTGCGCTACGATCTGCTCGCGGATGCCGAGCATCTTCTCGCGGGCCACTGCGAAGTCCGCGTCCTTGGGCCGGCGCGGCACGAGGCTCACCTGGAGCTTGACCTCCGGCGGACCGGTGAACTCCTCCGGATGCGACTTGTAGTAGGTCTCGATGTCGGCTCCGCCGATCCGCGACGTGTCGACGGGGAAGCTGTCGGCGACGAAGCTGACGTAGCGGACCTTGAGCTTCTCGTTGATCAGCAGGAACCGCTCGCGGACGTCGGCCTCGGAGACCTTGGCCGCGGAGGCGATCTCCTGCTGGAGCTTCTGAGAGGGCAGGGTCTCGGCCACGTACGCCTCGACCTGCGCCCACGGAACCTGGGAGTTGGGATTGTCCAGCTCCGCCAGGTACTTCCGGTAGTCGAATTGCCCTTTGGTCTGGAATCCGGGCGCGGCGGTCACGAACTGCGGCGGCGCGAACCGGATCGCGATCTTGATCTCCTCGGGCGTCGCGTGGATGCCGCGCCGCCTCACCTCCTGTCCGACCAGGCGGGACTGCACGATCTGCTCCCAGGTCTGCTCGCGGATGTAGCTGTCCTCGCCTTCCTGAAGCTCATGGGTCGGGCTCTGAGCGACGGCCTGGCTGACCCCGTTCTGGTAGACCTGCATGAACTCCTCGTACCGGATGGGCTCGCCGTTGATCTTGGCGATGACCCCCGCCGGTCCGCCAGCGCTGGGCGGGTTGAGCACGCCGCCGAGCTGGAGGATCCCGAAGCCCACCAGGAAAATGATCGCGGTGGCCCAGATGATCACCTTCATGTTGTTGCGCATCGACTGCATCATGGCGAACGGACCTCGGTGGATATTGCGTGCGAAACAGGAGCGGCGCCCGCGGGCGCCGCGAGAATCCAGAATTCGTACCAGAGTATCGCGCCTGCCGGAAATCCGCAAGGGAGCGCCTCCGGGGCGCATTTAGGGTTGACGGGATGTGGAAGCCGATGCAACGTCAACGGATGAGGTACTGAGACTCCCGGGAGGTCCGCGATGCCACGCGCCGAAGCCCCGGCCGCTGAACGGGAGCTTCTGCTTCACATTCTCGACGCGCTCGACACGGGGCTCCTCGCCCTCGACGAGGATCGCCGCGTCGTCGCCATCAATGACACGCTCGCGAAGGGCTGGGGCGTGGACCGCTCGGACATCGAAGGGCTGCCGCTCGCCGACGTGTTCAAGCCCGAGGTCGAGCGCTGGTACCTGCCGGAGCGCGGCGGCCGCGGGGAATCGGGGCGCGGGACCCGGGAGGTCCGCGGATCCGTGGCCGACCGCGAGGTGCTCATGCGCTACAGCGTGCGCTCCCTCGGGGACACCGGCGGGGTCCTGATCCGGGTCGAGGACCTGGTGGACGCGGACTCCGAGGAAGAGGTGTTCCGGAACACGGAGCGTCTCATCTCGCTGGGCGAGCTCTCCGCGCGCGTCGCTCATGAGATCCGCAATCCCCTGACCGGGGTGCGGACCACCGTCCAGTTCGTCACCTCCAAGATGCGCGCCGGGGATTCCCGCCGCGACGATCTGAACGACGTGCTCAAGGAGCTGGACCGGATCGAGCAGATCATCACCGACCTCCTGCTCTTCGCGCGCCCGCAGGCCGCCCGTCCCGTTTCCACCGACGTGCGCGAGATCCTGGACAAGGTGCTGGACAACCTGGCCATGCGCTGCAGCGAAGGATCGGTGGAAGTGGCGCGCGACTTCGACGACGAGCTGCCCAACGTCCTCATCGACCCGGACATGGCCCAGCAGGTGTTCCTGAACCTCGGCATCAACGCGCTCCAGGCGATGCCCGAGGGCGGCGTCCTGAAAGTCGGGACCGGGCTCCGGCGGACCCGCTCCAAGAAGTCCTACGTGGACGTGGTGGTGGCGGACAGCGGCACCGGGATTCCGGAAGAGGTGAAGGAGAAGATCTTCGATCCCTTCTTCACGACCCGGTCCATGGGAACGGGGCTGGGGCTCTCGATCTCGCTTCAGATCGCGCGCGAGCACGGCGGCAACCTCACCGCCCGGAACAGCGCGCAGGGCGGGGCGGTCTTCAAGTTCAGCCTGCCCGCGATCGTGCCGCCTGACGTGGAAGAGGCGAAGGAGTAACCGCTCATGAAGCTACGAATCCGGATCGCCGACGACGAGGAGCTGATCCGCAAGTCGCTCGTGAAGCTCCTGAGCGCCGAGGGGTACGAGGTGGACGCTGTGGGCTCTGCGGCCGAGGTGCTCGAATCGGTCCGCAACGATCCTCCCCAGATCCTGATCCTGGACCTCCGCCTGCCCGACGGGAGCGGCCTGGAGCTCCTGCCGAGGCTCAAGAGCATCGAGCCGTCGCTCAAGGTCGTGGTGATCACCGCCTTCGGGGACCTTCCGACCGCGGTCCAGGCCATGCGGCAGGGCGCGACCGACTTCATCAAGAAGCCCTACGAGATGCACGAGATGGTGCTCGCGATCGAGCGGCTCAAGGCCGGCATCGCCCGCGAGAATCAGCTCGACGCCTTCCGGCGCGGGGAGCTGGAGTCCTTCCTCAAGACCAAGATCGTGGGCGAGGCGCCCGCCATGCGGAAGATCTGGGAGCTGGTCGCGAAGGTCTCGAAGAGCGAGGCCACGACCGTTCTCATCGAGGGGGAGAGCGGCACCGGAAAGGACCTGGTGGCCCGGGCCGTCCATTTCGAGAGCGGCCGGCGCGAATCCCCGTTCCTGGCGCTCAATTGTTCGTCATTTCAGGAAAGCCTGCTCGAGAACGAGCTCTTCGGGCACGAGCGCGGCGCCTTCACCGACGCGCGCGAGCCCAAGCGGGGGCTGGTGGAGCTTGCCGACCAGGGCACCCTGTTCCTGGACGAGATCGCCGACCTGCCGGCCGCCACCCAGGCCAAGTTCCTCCGCTTCATCGAGGATCGTACGTTCAAGCGGGTCGGCGGCGCCGCCGACCTGAGCGTGGATATCCGGATCGTCGCGGCCACCAACCGCGACCTCGACGAGACGGTGCGGGAGGGGCGGTTCCGCCAGGATCTCTACTACCGGCTCAAGGTCGTATCGATTCTCATGCCGCCGCTCCGCGATCGCGGGGAGGACGTCCAGATCCTCACCCGGCACTTCCTCGAGTACTACAACGAGAAGTTCCGGAAGCGGTTCCTGTCCATCGCTCCGGAAGTAGAGGAGATCCTTCGCGGCTACCGCTGGCCCGGAAACGTCCGCGAGCTCCGGAACTTGATCGAGCGGATCGTCCTGCTCGAGGACGACGAGGTCCTTCGCGAGGACCATCTGCCCGCCGAGATGGTGGCGCAGGTGGAATCGGTCCCGCGCGTTCTGCGCGACGCGCTCACCGCTCGAGGCGAAGGGGAAGGAGAGATGCCGACGCTCTCCGAGGTGGAACAGGAGCACATCCTCAAGGTGCTCGACTTCACCGAGGGGAACCGCTCACGCGCGGCGCGCATCCTCGGAATCTCGCGGCAGAGCTTGATCGAGAGGATCAAGCGAATCGCCGCGTCGCGTGGATCGCTCGCACAAGACGAAGCGATTCGCACGCGACTGCTTCGTTAGCCGCGCGCGACCGCTTCACTCGAAACAAATCTCCGGAAGCAAGCCCCCACACCTGTCGCGTTTCTTGGGATGTCGTCTTTCTCGACATCGCATCGTGTTCCACCCATCTCTCCGAGCGGAAATCGATTCGCGCGGCGCGTGCGATGGCCGATCGCTGTCTATTCCCATGACACCCCGCGGATTGGCGCGCCGGATCGCGCGCGCTGTGATTCTTCTCGAAGAAACATTTCTAAACGTTCGTGCGCACGTGTGATGCGCTGTTCGCTCGCTGCTTCGCGCTCTCGAAGACGCCGTTGGCCCGCTTCCTGCTTTCTATATCTAGTCGATGGAATCAAATCGGTGCACCAGGGGAGGTGTGGATTGGCGAAGTCCGTCCTCATCGTGGACGACGAGAAGCTGCTCGTACGCACACTCTCCAACGCACTGAAGGAAGCGGGGTACCGGATCACGGTCGCCGGATCGGCGGAGCAAGCGGACAAGCATGTTTTCGGCGAGCCGCCCTTCGATCTGATCCTGCTGGATAACCGGCTTCCGAACGAAAGCGGCATGGAGGTGGTGAAGCGCGTCCGGGACCAGTCGGTGAGATCGAAGGTGATCTTGATGACTGCCTACGAGACCCCGGAGGTGAAGGCGGAGGCGAAGCGGCTCAAGGTCGAGCGCTACTTGAAGAAACCGTTCGATCTGACGGCTCTGCTGGAAGAGATCCACAGCTTGATCGGGAATGGAGAAGGCAAGGCATCCGGGTGAACCGGAATTGATTTCAACGTGAGGGGAGGTGATTTCACGATGGCGGCGAAGAAAAAGGCTGGCAAGAAGAAGGCGGCCAAGAAGAAGTAGTTCGCTGTGGATTGGGCACGTCCTCAGGGCCGCTCGGGGTTTCCCGGGCGGCCCCTCGTGTCTCCGGCCGGTTTGACAGAACCCCGGGGCGCTGAGAAGATCGAGACGTGCCCGCTCCCAAGCAGACCGAAGAGGCGGGGTTCGTCCGGCTTCAGGGCGCCCGCCAGAACAACCTCAAGAACATCGATGTCGAGTTTCCCCGCGCGGCGCTCACCGTGGTCACGGGCGTCAGCGGCTCCGGAAAATCCTCCCTCGCGTTCGACACCATCTACGCCGAAGGCCAGCGGCGGTACGTCGAGTGCGTCTCGACCTACGCCAAGCAATTCCTGGAACGGCTGCCGCGCCCCGACTACGACCGGATCGATGGCCTGGCCCCCGCGATCGCGATAAGACAAGGCGCGGCGGCGCAGACGGGCCGCTCCACGGTCGGAACCGTCACCGAGGTGGCCGACCATCTGAGGCTTCTCCTCGCCCGCGTGGGGGAGACCGTCTGCGGCCGGTGCGGGACGAAGATCCCGAGACACAGCGTGGACTCGGTGCTCGAAGCGATCCTTGCCCGCGGTCCGGCCGAGGTGACGATCTGGATTGCGCTGCCGGCGCACGCGGGCGAGAAGCCCAAGGACCTTTGGGCCCGGGCGCTGGCGCGCGGTTTCGTGCGGGCCCGTCCGGCGGAGAGAGCCGGCGCGTGGCAGCGGCTCGACGAGCCGATGCCGAAGGGGGCCAGGGCCCCGCTCCAGATCTACGTGGACCGGATCGCGCCGGCGCCCGAGGTCCGGACTCGCCTCCGCGAGAGCCTCGAGATCGCCTGGCGCGAGGGGCACGGGCGGGTCTTCGTCCAGCAGGGAGACGGCGAGGCGCTCTGCTACCACGACGGCCGAACCTGCGAGCGCTGCGGCCGGGAGTTCCCCGAGCCCTTGCCCCAGCTCTTTTCCTTCAACAGCCCCTACGGCGCGTGCCCCGAGTGCCGAGGCTTCGGCAACATCCTGACCTTCACGCTCCGCCGCGTCGTCCCCGATCCCGGGAAGACGCTTCAGGAAGGAGCGCTCGACCCCTGGGCCAATTCCTGGCGCGCTCATTTCATGCCGAAGCTGAAGGCCGTCTCGGACCGGTTCGGGATCCCGATGGACAAGTCCTTCGCCTCGCTCTCCAAGGAGCACCAGAAGATCCTCCTAGAGGGGACCACCGGCTTCCGCGGCGTCTTTCCGTTCCTGAACCGCCTTCGCGAGAAATCCTACAAGTCGAGCGCGCGTTTCCTCGTGAAGCGCTACCAGGAGCCCATGACGTGCGAGCGGTGCGGCGGGAACCGGCTCAAGCCCGAGGCGCTCGAGGTTTTCGTCGGCGGCAGGAACATCACGGACCTTCTCGCGATGACGGTCCGGGAGCTGCGCGAGTTTGTCCTCGGGCTGAGGCTCGACCCGATGCGCGAGACGATCGCGGCCACCATACTTCCCGAGCTGCGCGGGAGGCTCGAATACCTGTCCGAAACGGGGCTCGATTACCTGACGCTCGATCGCGCCTCCAAGACCCTCTCGGGCGGAGAGGCGCAGCGGATCGAGCTGGCGAACGCGCTCGGCGGGAGCCTGAGCCACGCGCTTTACGTCCTGGACGAGCCGACCGTCGGGCTTCACCCGCGCGACACCGAGCGGCTCATCCGGGTCATGCGCCGGCTGCAGGAGCGGAAGAACACGCTGCTCGTCGTGGAGCACGACCCCGACGTGATCCAGTCCGCCGACTGGGTGATCGAGCTCGGACCGGGCGCGGGCGAGCGCGGCGGCCGTGTGCTCTACCAGGGCCCCCGCGAGACGTGGCCCGGACGCGACCTGGCGGGCGCCGAATGGGCCGAGGCGGTGGCCGACCACGGAGGATCGTCCTACGGCAGCTCGCGAAAGGCGGGCTGGATCGAGATCCGCGGGGCCAGCGAGCATAATCTCAAAGCCATCGACGTGAGGATTCCGGCCGGCGCGATCGTCGGCGTGTGCGGCGTATCGGGCTCGGGGAAGTCGACCTTGATCGAGGACATCCTCTGGCGCGCGGCCGCGCACGCATTCGGCGAGGATGCCCCGGAACCGGGCGCGCATCGCTCGATCAGCGGTCTCAAGCTCTTCGATCGGGTCTCGCTCGTGGATCAGACGCCCGTGATGCGCTCCTTCCGCTCGAATCCGGTGACCTACGTCAAGGCGTTCGACCGGATCCGCGAGCGCTACGCGCGCTCGCCGCTCGCCCGCCAGCGCGGCTACACGCCGGGCACCTTCTCCTTCAATGTGAAAGGGGGGCGCTGCGAACGGTGCGAAGGGGCCGGTGTGGATCGCGTGGAGATGTACTTCCTGGCCGATCTCTGGGTCCCGTGCGAATCGTGCGGCGGGAGGCGCTACCGTCCGGAGGTGCTCGAGGTCAAGGTTCATGGCCTCTCCATGGATCAGCTGCTTGCCAGGACGGTCGAGGAGACGCTGGCGCTCTTCCAGGGTGAGACTGAGATCCAGGAGCCGCTCTGGGTGCTCGAGCGCGTGGGGCTGGGATATCTGCGGCTGGGGCAGCCGCTATCGACCCTGAGCGGCGGGGAGATCCAGCGTCTCAAGCTCGCGCGCGAGCTGGCAGACCGGACCTCGGCCGCTACCCTCTTCCTTCTCGACGAACCGACGGTCGGGCTCCACCGCAAAGACGTCCTGGTGCTGCTCCGCGTGCTCCGCGAGTTGAGGCGGCGCGGCTCGACGGTGGTCCTGGTCGAGCACAACCTGGACCTGCTCGCGGCGTGCGACTACCTGATCGAGCTGGGGCCGGAGGGTGGCGACGCCGGCGGCTATCTCACGGCAGAAGGCACGCCCGAGGATCTGGCTCGGAGCGAATCCTCGCTGACGGGGCGTTACCTGAGAAGGATCGCGGCCTGCGCGTAGTCGAGCGGCCGGTGGCTGGGGATCGACAAGCGCCCCCGCACCAGGAAGCCGACGCGGCGGGAAAGGAGCGCCTCGAACCCCGCGTAGGCGTGCGTCTTGAGGTACACGTCCGCCTTGTAGCGCGTGCGGTTCAGGCCCTCGAGCGTGGCGACCTGCACCACGGTGTGGATTCCGGGGCCGAACTCCACCAGCGGCCGGAGGCGCCACGATTCCCGGTAGGTGAATGAGGGGCGCATGAGCAGGTAGAAGCTGAGGACGCCCTCGGTGAGCTGGTTCTTCGCGGCTCCGGTCAGCTCTCCCATGAGGCTTCGCTCGAACCTCTTTCCCTGTCCGATGAACCTCCGGTAGCCGAGGCTTCCCACCGCGTCGAAGAACCCTTGCACCGCGCCGCCTCCCAGCTCGAAACGGTCCGTTTCCTCGGGGGTGCGGCTGAACTTCGAGGTTACCCGGGGCGCGGCCGTCGAATCCTGCTGCGCCCGAGCCATGGCCGGCGTGCAGAAGGAAAGGAGCGTGGCGGCGAGGAGCGCGGCGGTGGTTTCCCTCACGGAAGGGTCACGTCGCTCGAGGAGAGGAACGAGTCGCCGGCCCTCATGTAGACCCGGTAGTCGCCGTGCGGCACCCGAACGCCTCGCGTGTCGGTCAGATCCCAGTCGACCGGCGGCACCCGGAACGGCCCGATCGTGGCGGGCTCGGAGTCGCTGAGCAGCACCTTGACCAGCGCGCCGTGCGCGTCGAAGACCACGATGCGGACATCGGCCGGGCTGGGCAGGAAGAAGGAGATCGAATAGGAGGCCGGGGTCGTCGTGCCGGACTGGTTGATGAGCGTCGCGCAGACCTGGATCTGGTTTCCGCCTCCGCCGAACTTGCCGCAGTCGTCCCACGATGTTCTCTGCGACCCCGGGAAGAACTCGAGCGGAGAATTGACGTTGTCGGCCGAGCAGCCAGCCACGACCACGGCGCACAGAAACATCAGAACACGCACGGGCACACGCGCTCCGATCCGGCTGCGAGAAATGAAGATGGGAAAGGGGCCGCCTATGTCGAAGCGGCCGCGGAGAGGGCTGGGGGACGGCTCATGATGCTGCTTTCGTCAGACTCTCCCTCTCGAGATCATGGGAGGAAGTTCCCCGCGCATCCACGTGTTTCGCAAGATAAAACCTCGCAAGAAACGACCCGCTCGGTAGACTAGGTTCTAGCTGCGGATTGGGCACGAGGCGGCAGGGAACTCCGCTCACCACCGCGAATCTTCTTCCTGTGTCCGCAGGCTGTCAATGCTTTTTATGGCATACGGACGCGGAAAAAACCATGCCCGCGCCGTAAGTCCTGCCTGTTTCCAGGTTGCCGCGGGCCTCGGGACGTGGTAACTTTCGATGTTTGTCTCGACTGGGCGCATTTTCGATCGAAGGGAAGCACCTCCGGCGTGTTTGACGAGCTGACCACCAAATTGGCCGGGGTTTTCCGGAAGCTGACCGGCCGGGGCAAGCTGAGCGAGCAGGAAGTCCGCGACGCGGTCCGTGAGATCCGGAGGGTGCTCCTCGAGGCCGACGTAAACCTCGCGGTGGCGCGGGATTTCTGCAAGCGGGTGGAAGAACGCGCGGTCGGCGCCGAGCTGCTTCAGAGCGTCGCGCCCGGCCAGCAGGTCGTCAAGATCGTGTTCGACGAGATGGTCTCGATGCTGGGTGGCGGGGCCGCCTGGGGGATGCAGTTCCCCTCGAACCGGGCGGCCACGGTGCTCATGGCGGGGCTCCAGGGCTCGGGGAAGACCACGAGCGCGGCGAAGCTGGCGCGGTTCTGGAAGGGTCGGGGCAAGCGTGTGCTGCTGGCGGCTCTCGACCTGCACCGTCCCGCGGCCGTGGATCAGCTCGAGGTGCTCGGGAGGGCGATCGACGCCCCCGTCCATCTGGACCGGGAGGCGAAGGACCCCGTCGCGCTCGCGCAGAAGGCGCGCGCGCGGGCGGACCGGGAGGGCTTCGACCTCCTGATCGCGGACACCGCGGGCCGGCTTCACGTGGATGAGGATCTGATGGCGGAGGTGGCGCGGGTTCACGCCGCGCTCGAACCGAACGAGACCCTCCTCGTGCTGGACGGGATGACGGGGCAGGACGCCGTGCAGATCGCGGAGGCGTTTACCAAGCGGCTGCGCGTCACCGGCTTCTTCCTGACGAAGATGGACGGGGACGCGCGGGGGGGCGCTGCGCTGTCGCTCCGCGCCGTCGCGGGAGCGCCGATCCGCTACCTGGGCGTAGGTGAGAAGGTCGACGCCCTGGAGGTGTTTCACGCCGACCGCCTCGCATCGCGCATCCTGGGCATGGGTGACGTGCTGACGTTGGTCGAGCGGGCCCAGGAGCGGCTGGACCACACGAAGGCCGAGGCGCTGGAGAAGAAGCTCCGGAAGGACCGCTTCACCCTCGAGGACTTCCTGGGTCAGCTCCAGGAGATGAAGAAGCTCGGTCCGCTGGATGAGCTGATGAAGATGCTCCCCGGGGTCCGGCTTCCGGCCGGCGCGGCTCTGGACGAGAAGGATCTCCGCCGGAACGAGGCGATCATCCAGTCGATGACGCGTGAGGAGCGGAACCGGCCTCAGCTCATCGACGGCAGCCGCCGCAAGCGGATCGCGCGCGGCAGCGGCACCACGGTGCAGGACGTGAATCGCCTGCTCCGGCAGTTCGAGCAGGCGAGAGAGATGTTGAAGCGGTTCGGCGGAAAGCGCGGCCGGCTCCCGATGGGGATGCCGTAACGCGCGATCGGCCGACGCACCACCCACGGAGGAGCATGGAATGTCAGTGGTCATTCGCATGAAGCGGGCGGGCGCGAAGAAGCGTCCGTTCTACCGCGTCGTCGTCGCCGATTCGAGATTCGCGCGCGACGGCCGCTACATCGAGCAGCTGGGTTACTACGATCCGCTGACCGATCCGGCCAAGTTCGTCGTCGACGCGGGAAAGTTCGAGCAATGGATTCGCAAGGGAGCGCGTCCCTCGGAGTCCGTCGAGGTCATGATGGCGAAGCACGCGCCGGGCGCGCTGCGTCCCGTGCCTCTGCCCCGGCCTTCGAGGGCTGAGCCGGAATCCGTTCCGCACACCGAGGCCGCGGCGCCGAAGGCCCCCAAGGTGAAGAAGGCGAAGGCCAAGGCTGCGAAGGCGGAGGCCAAGAAGCCGGCGCGGAAGGCGCGGAAGACGAACGAGAAGAAGGCCAAGACCAAGGCGAAGGCCAAGGCCCGGAAGAAGAGCGGTGTCGCGAAGCCGAGGAAGGTCAAGAAGGCGAAGAAGTCCAAGAAATGAGCGACGCGGCGCGGCTGAAATCCCTCGTCGAATTCTGCGCGCGGAACCTGGTGGATCACCCGGACCTGGTCCACGTGGACGAACGCGTCACCGGGCAGACTGCCGTCTACACGCTGCGGGTCGGACCCACGGATCTCGGGAAGGTGATCGGCCGGGAGGGGAAGACGGCCCACGCGCTGCGCACGCTTCTGTCCGCGGCGGCCAGCTCCCAGGACCGCCGGGCCGTGCTCGAGATTGCCGACTGACGATCCGGACGAGCCCATTCTCGTGGGCTCGATCGCACGGGCCCACGGACTGGCCGGCGAGGTGGTGGTGGACGTGTGGAGCGAGGCGCCCGAGCGGTTCCAGGCGGGACGCTCCGTGACCGCGCGGCTGGACAAGCAGAGCCCACGGGAGAT
>JAYUAE010000038.1:0-5579 GCA_043741515.1 Candidatus Eiseniibacteriota bacterium
ATGACCTCCGCGTCTCGAATGCCCTTCTTCCCTGCATCGAGTCGGGGCCTCTGCTTATCGGCATGGGGTGGGGAAGGGACGGGTGAGCACTTTGAATCGGCGACCGGAGAGCCGCGGGCGCTCAGCGGGCGCTATCCGCGGAGCCGAAGCACGGAGCGGTTGCCATTCCGAGCGGATCTCTCGCGGCGTTCACGCATGAGATTGGATCCACCTTCCGGGACTTCGTAGCGTTGTTCCTGCCGGGCGTCCGACGGGGCTCGCCGCCGCCCGATCCAGCAGATGGGCACTATCCAGTGATCGAGCACGTTGAAGGAGCACGCACGAGCCTACGCCGGGACCGGCGGGGGAGCCGTAAGCCGCTTATCTGCTGTAGCTTCTGCGACCTGAGACCCACGAATCGTTGGGCAGCCGACTTTTTCAATTGAATCCAGATGGGGTCGCGCCGATAATCATTGTATCCCCATCCAGGGGATGGGCATCTAAGCTTGTGAGGAGGAGTCCAGATGGCTACCAAGACGGCTACCAGGCAGCTGAAGAACACGTCCTCGGCGTACCTGCGCAAGGAAACCCGCGAGGATCTGAAGGCGCGCCTCGCGCGCATCGAGGGTCACGTCCACGGGGTCCGCGAGATGCTCGAGCAGGATGAGTCGTGCGAGGACCTCATGATCCAGCTCGCCGCGATTCGCTCCGCGACGACGCAGGTCATCGTGAGGCTGTTCGACGGGCACATGGAGACGTGCGTGAAGACCTGCGTGCAGACGGGAAAGGGTCAGGAAGCCCTCGGCGGCCTCACTGCGGCCCTCGGCACGCTCCTGAAGCAGGTGTAAGAGAGGAGAGCAGGTAATGAAAGATCGTTCGGTTTTGGTCGGGTCGCTGCTCGCGGGCCTCTTGGCGTCGGCCTGCTGCATTGGGCCCCTCGTGCTGGGCGTCCTTGGCCTCGGTTCATTGGGCCTCGGTGCCGCGCTCGCGCCCTACCGACCGTGGTTCCTAGGCGCAACCGGCCTGTTCCTCGTGGTCGGCTTCTACCTCGCCTACCGGCCGCGGCCCGAGGCCGCGTGCGCGCCGGGCGAGGCCTGCGCTACGAAGCCCGCGGGCCGGCGGAACCAACGGATCGTTCTCTGGATCGTGACCGCCCTCACGATCGGCGTCGCCACCTACCCCAACTGGGGCGCGGCGCTCACCTCCCCGCGCGCGGTGAACGCGGTGGCCGTCCCGGCCTCGGTCGTGACCCTCCATGTCACCGGCATGACCTGCTCGGCCTGCGCGGTCTCGATCGAGAAGGAATTGCGGACAGTACCGGGCGTTTCTAGCGCCCAGGTGGACTTCGAGAAGGCAAGGGCAACGGTCCAGCTGACCACGTCGCGTCCGGATACCCAGGTTCTGGTTGCGGCGGTGGAGAAGGCCGGCTACCACGCCATGCCCGTAACGCAGTGACCTCATTCAACGAGAAGGAGCGAGCATGGCAGTTTTGAAATCCCGCGAGGGCGTCGAGTCTATCTCCACTGAACTCGCCCGCATGAGCCCAGAGATCACCGCCAGCATTACAAAGATGCGGCAGATCGCCTACGCCTCGGGAGATGTTCCGGGCAAGTTCAAGCTCCTCGCCGCCGCGGCCATCTCGGTGGCGATCCGGTGCGAGCCGTGCATCCGCGCGTACGTCGAGTGGGCGGCGAAGAAGGGAGCGTCGAAGCAGGAACTGATCGAGTTCTTGAACGTAGCCATGACCATGCAGGGATGTCCGGGCGAGGAGTGGTCGTTGAAGGCGCTCAAGGCCTACGACGAATTGATCGACGGCAAGTCGGTAACCTCGGACGGCTGCTGCTCGAACTGAGCGAGTTGGAAGGAGGTCATCTGTGAGGCAAGCAGAGAAGTTGCTCTTGGGGAAGCGGGTCCTCTTGTAGGTGAGAGCATCCCCATCGGCCTGGGGCTGAACGTGGCTCTCCAGACGCGGTTCTCTCCATTCGCTCGCCCGCAGCTCGGTCAGCGCTGAGGCGAGTGAAATAGGTATGGAGCGGGGACCAGGCGCAAGCCATCGCACGAGCCCGAACGGG
Organism: Candidatus Eiseniibacteriota bacterium; assembly: GCA_043741515.1. Lineage (GTDB taxonomy): Bacteria > Eisenbacteria > RBG-16-71-46 > SZUA-252 > SZUA-252 > WS-7. Next base: position 2,052 of record JAYUAE010000038.1, read on the forward strand.
GGGCCAAGGGCGGGAAGGACAGCGATGGTCCTCTTACGCGCGTACGAGGCCTGGATGGTGCGGCCGTGTGCGACTGCGCTCGAAGGAGCCTAACCATCATGGAACGATTCGATTTCATCATCCTCGGCGCGGGCGCTTCCGCCTTCGCCGCCGCCATCAAGGCGAACGAGCTCGGGGCTCGGACCGCCATGGTCCGGGGTCCGCTTCCGATCGGAGGGACCTGCGTCAACGTCGGCTGCGTGCCGAGCAAGTCGCTGGTCCACGCGGCCGAGCTGGTCCACCTCGCGAGGACGAACCCGGCCCGGGGCGTACGCCTGTCGCTCGCCGGATTGGACTTCGGGGAGGTGATCCGCGCGGAGAAAGAGCTCGTCGGGTCGCTCCGGCAGATGAAGTACGAGGCGGTGGTCTCGGACCTGCCGAAGGTCACGGTGCTCGAGGGCACCGCCGCCTTCACCGGCCCGAACGAGGTGCGCGTCGGGGGCCGGACCCTTGCCGCGGAGCGCCTCCTCATCGCGACCGGCTCGACTGCGGTCCCGCCCCCGATCCCCGGTCTCGTTGACGCGGGCTTCCTCACGCACATTACCGCCCTATCGAACGAGCATCTGCCGAAGTCTCTTCTCGTCTTGGGTGGCGGGCCCGTGGGATTGGAATTCGCCCAGATCTACGCCCGGTTCGGGGCGAAAGTCACGCTCGTGGCCCGGCACCGCCGCATGTTCCCGCACACCGAGCCCGAGTTGAGCCTGAAGCTCGAGGAGATCTTCGCGAGCGAGGGAATCGCGGTCATCATGAATGCGACTGCAACCAAGGTCACGCCCGGGCCGGGCGGGAGGGCGGTGACGATCTCGGATGGAACGGCGGAGCAGGTCGTGACTGTCGAGGAGATTCTGGTGGCGAGCGGCAAGGCGCCGAAAACGCGCGATCTCGATCTCGGCAAGGCGGGCGTGCGGACGGATGAGCGGGGAGCCGTCGTCACCTCGCCGACGCTGCAGACCAGCGCGCCGCACATCTTCGCAGCCGGGGATGTCACAAGCTTGCCGCGGCGCCTCGAGACCACGGCCGGCAGGGAAGGGACCTTTGCCGCCGAGAACGCCCTGCGCGGCACCACCCACGTGATCGACTATGAGACCGTGCCCTGGACCGTCTTCACCGATCCGCAGCTGGCGGGCGTGGGTCTTTTAGACGCCGAGACGAGCGAGCACGGCCTCTCCTGCACGTGCAACACGGTCGGATTCGAGTACGTGGCCAAGGCGCACATCATCGGGGATACGCGCGGGTTGATCAAGACGGTGATGGACCGAAGGACCCGGAGAATCGTAGGCATCCACCTGCTGGCGCCGAGTGCGGGGGATCTCATTGGTCAAGCCGAACTCATCGTGCGGAACCGGCTCACCGTGGACGACGTGCTCGCCACGCTCCCTGTGTTCCCCACACTCTCCGAGGCGATCCATATCGGCGCGCTTTCGCTTGTGACGGACGTTTCGAGGCTCAGCTGCTGCGTGTGAGAACATGATGTTCTCCTGCCGGTCCGGAAACCTGGAGGCCCTGCCGGCGCTCGGCGCCCAGGAGACCGCGATCCGCTTCGACGCCACCGGACAGTTCCTCTACGTGGCGAGCCGGGTCGAAGGCATTCGGCGTGTGGAGCGACTCGAGCTCGACAGCGGGAAGCGCACGCCCTGGCGCACGCTCGACCCGCCCGATCCAACCGGTGTCGTCTACTCCGGGGACCCGGCGGTGAGCGCCGACGGCTCCAGCGTCGCCTACAGCTACTTCCGCCACGTCGCGGATCTCTACCTCGCGGAGGGAATCGCCTGAGCGCTCGCCGTAAGCGCCGCGACCCCCTGAGTACGTCGACTGATGCGTGAGTATCAGCACCGCATGACCGCGCTGACATGGAGTGTTAAACGGCCCAGTAGCGCGTTTGTGAGTCTCCAGTGAGACGATTCTCGACCAGGATCTCGCCACGGTGAAGATCGACGGCGCTGCCGCTCGAACTCGCTGAAGGTGGCGAGGAGGTTCAGCGGGAGCCTCCCGACCGGGTCTTCGGTCGAGTCCGCCTCACTGGGTCGCGAAGAACTCGGCCAGGCCGGGCTGCTTGATCGTCAAGAGCACCGACGCGAGCACGATCGTGATCACGAGCAGAATCTTCACCGTGTCCGATGCCTTGAGACTTCCGAGCAGCTTCGCGTCCTTGGAGAGATATGCGCTCGCCGCGTAGTACTCCTCGCCGATGAGCGTGTAGTCGCACGCGACCACGAAGAAGGGCAGCTGGGCGACGTTCGCGGTCCCCGCGATCTGGATCGCGCCCGTCTCGTGCCCCATCTCGGCGAGGAGCAGCGATTCGGCGCCGAAGGCGCCCAGGAGCAGATTCGCCGCGGGGCGCTCGCGGAGCATCATGCCGTTCACGGCCGCCACGTACGCGAACTGCTCGCTGGTGATGTAGCGCACCATGTCGGAGCGGTAGGCGTCCACCCGGCCCACGTCGGAGTAGGCTCCCTTCACCACCTCGTCCGCGACCGTATAGACCGCGGGGGAGTTGGCGGGAACCATGAGGTGTGTCTCGTACTTCGCGGTCATGCGCGCGACATTGCCCAGGATGATCATGCTTGCGATCGTCTGGATGTCGTCGATGTCGTAGACGCCGGGAACGTACAGGACTCCTTTGCCCATCTCGGTCGAGCGGCCGATCGCCTCCTCGATCGCTGTGAGTCCGGCGATCGTACGGGACCCCCACGTCTTTCCGCGCTGGGCCAGCCCGATGTAGTAGAGCATCAGGGCGAGGAAGAGTGTGATGACCATGAAGACGTTCGTCTTCCCGGTGTCGAACCAGCTCGCCTGGGGAATCGCGATGGCTGGGTAGTCGGTGAAGATCACGGTGCCGCCCTGGCCCAGGCCGGCGAGACGGTACTGGTAGCGGACGCCGTTCTTCGCGGTTTCATCTGTGAACCCGGTCAGCTCACCGCCGATCGTATCGATGGCCGCGAACGATTTTCCGGGCTCCACGCGCAGGATCACCCACTGCTCGGGAGGATGCGCCGGAGCGGTCCAGCTCAGCGAGATGCTCCCGCCCCTGTCGTTGGGCGTATCGACGGCCTTGAGGGGAATGGCGAATGCGGGGGTCGAGCAGAGAGTGACTGCGAGGATCCAGGCTGCGAATTTCTTCACGCCGAGGCGAGTCCTCTAAGGGTGGTACCGGCGATGCTTTCGAGTCGGACGGTAGGCCCACGGGGTCCGCTCCCGTCCATGGGGGAGGCATGGGGTGTCGTACCCAAGGAGCAACGGACCCCGGAGGAGCGAGTTGACGGTACTCCCGCTCCAGGCTCCCGGGCAAATGCCGAATCCGGGCATCGGACGGCCGACGGTGACGACGATCCGACGCGCTTCGCGGCCCAGGTACAATTAAGGCCCCGTGTGGCCTCACAGGGGTACAGTTACGCGACCCTTGCGGTATCCCCAGGTACAGTTAACCCCCCTCAGGACCCCTCCCAGGTACATCTATGAGGCACATTTCGCCCCTGTGGGGAGCCCTAT
>JAYUAE010000039.1:0-5578 GCA_043741515.1 Candidatus Eiseniibacteriota bacterium
GAAGGTCGGCTGGAAGCCGATCCGCGAGGCGAAGTGGTAGCGCCCGTCCGCCCGGTGTGGCGCTTCGCGGCCCGGATCGAACTGCCGCAGCCCCGCCAGGTACCAGGCCCGGTCCACGATCCGCGAGGCTTCCACGTGATCGGGATGCCGGTCCAAGGGCGCGTGGGTGAGCAGGATCGAGGGGCGGAGCGCGCGCAGGATCCGCACGACGCGGCGCGTTTGCTCGGGATCGAGCGGATCGATGCCGCCGTCCGGCAGCTCCGCGTTCCGTCGGGAGCCGACGCCCAGGAGCCTGGCGGCCTCGGCGGCCTCCGCCGCGCGCTCCTCGACGGTGCCGTTGGTGGACAGCTCGCCTTTCGTCAGGTCGAGGATCCCGACCGAATACCCCTCCTTCACCGCCACGGCAAGGGTTCCCCCGCAGCTGATCTCCACGTCGTCCGGGTGCGCGCCGATGGCCAGAATCTGAAGCGAGGGTGTCTCGGAGGCGGGCATGCGCGGCTCAGCGCCGGTAGGCGGGCTCGTGATCGAAGCGATGCTGGGTGCGGATGGTGCGGACGGTGCCGCTCTGCGCCCGCATGACCATCGAGTGGGTGTCGGCTCCATCCGCGTGGAAGCGCACGCCGGGAAGGAGGTCGCCGTCCGTGACGCCGGTCGTCGCGAAGACGATCTTGTCTCCCTTCGCGAGATCCCCCTCGCGGTACACCTTGGCGTGATCCTCGATGCCCATCTTCTTGGCGCGCTCGCGTTCCTCGTCGCTCCGGAAGAGGAGCTTGCCCTGGATCGCGCCCCCCAGGCAGCGCAGCGCGGCGGCCGCCAGCACGCCCTCCGGCGCGCCGCCGATTCCGTACAGGATGTCGACGCCGGTGGAATCGATCGCGGTGGCGATCGCCGCCGCCACGTCACCGTCGGGAATGAGGTGGATGCGGGCGCCCGCGCGGCGGATGCGCTGGATCAGGGCTTCGTGCCGCGGACGGTCCAGCACCACCACCGTAAGGTCTTCCAGCTCGTAACCCTTGGCGTCGGCGACCGCCTTGAGATTCTCCTCGACAGGACGGTTGAGATCGATCACGGAAGCAGCCTTCGGGCCCACCGCGATCTTCTCCATGTAGGTGTCGGGCGCGTGGAGGAGGCTGCCGCGCTCCGCGAGCGCGATGACGGACATGGCGTTGGGGCGGCCGTACGCAACCGAGTTCGTGCATTCCAGGGGATCGAGCGCGATGTCCACCTCGGGCCCTTTACCCGAGCCGACCGCTTCGCCGATGTAAAGCATCGGCGCCTCGTCGCGCTCTCCCTCGCCGATGACGACCGTGCCCTGGATGTCGACGATATCGAACACGCGGCGCATCGCGGTCACAGCGGCCTGGTCCGCGGCGTTCTTGTCGCCGCGCCCCATCCAGCGCGCGCAGGCGAGCGCGGCCGCTTCCGTGACGCGCACCAGCTCCAGGCCGAGATTACGGTCCATCGGCGAAGGTCAGCGGCTCGGCGGTTCGCCGAACGCGCTCGCGTCGATCTCTTCCCAGTCGTTCAGCGGGGCGGACCAGCGATAGAGGCGGATGCGGCTGCTGGTCTCGGTGTCGGAATAGACGTACTCCACGTGGGACCCGCCGCCGGAGCGGTTCGAAAAATGGAGCTTCTTGTCCACGACCAGGGGGCGGGTCGTGCGCGTGAGCTTGAGGCGCCCCATCGGGCCGCTCCAGATCACGGACTCGACGATCGCGCGCGTCTCCTCGTCCTCGACTTCGTCGAATTCGAGCCCGCCGAATTGCCTGTCGAGGCGGCGCAGGACTTCTTCCCAGCGCTGGTCGTTCATGCGTCTCCCATCGGTCGGTTGACTTGCGTTCGAAGCCGCCTATAGTAACACACCCTGTGCGACGCACAACCGCCCCCGGCTCCGGGGGCTCATTCAGCGGACGGTCCGCGCTCGTGGTTGGAGGCTCGCGTGGCCTCGGCCGCGCGGTGGCGCTGGCGCTGGCCCGGGAGGGAGCGCGGGTCCTCGTCACGGGCCGGCGCCAGGACGCCCTCGCCGAGCTTCAAGCGATCGCGCGCGCGCGCGGCGTTTCACTCCTCACGCTGCGCTCCGACGCCGAGAACAAGCGCCAGCTTCACGGCGCGTTCCGCCGCGCGGCGGCGAGCATCGGCGGACCGGATCTCCTCGTTCACGCGGTGGGGGACTACTGGGAAGGGCCGGTCGCGCGGCTTACCGCGGAGCGCTGGGAGGCGCTGGCGCGTTCCAACGTGACGAGCGCCATCCGCTCGATCCAGGAGGCGCTTCCCGGCATGCGGCGAAGGCGGTTCGGCCGCATCCTCCTCTTCGGCGTCGCCGGGGGGGATGCTCCGCGTGCGGCGCCACGGGCGCATGCCTACAGGGCCGCGAAGGTGGCGCTCCTGACGCTGGCGCGGAGCATCGCGCAGGAGGAGGCGGCGAACGGGATCACGGTGAACATGATCCTGCCGGGGGTGATCCGGACCGGCGTCACCGCGCGCAGGGCGGCCCTCCTCATCCCCCGCATTCCCGCGAGGCGCCTCGGGACGGCGCAGGAAATCGCCCGCGCCGCGCTGTTCCTCCTTGCCGCCGACTCCGGCTACATCACGGGCGCCGCGCTTACCCTCTCGGGCGGGTACTTGCTCTAGCAATTTCCAGATGTTAGGCTCAAGGCAATCGATCTCCCGCCCTGACCAAAGCTGAGGAACCCATTGCGCGCATCCACGCCCAAGGCCTGGGTGCTCCGGAGCCCTGCCGCCCCGGAGCGTGCCCAGGAGCTTGCCGTTCAGCTCGGAATTTCCCACACCTACGCCACCCTTCTGGCCAATCGCGGGTTCTCCTCCTCCAGGGACGTCGAAGATTTCCTCGAGCCCAGCATGGACCGGCTCCTGGACGCCTTCACGATGCGGGACATGGAGCGTGCCGCGGCGCGGATCTGGAAAGCGATCGACGAGCGGGAAGCGATCCTGGTCTACGGGGACTACGACGTGGACGGCATCACCGCCACGAGCCTCCTGACCGCGGCCCTCATGAAGCTGGGGGGGAAGGTCTCCTACTTCATTCCCGACCGGATCCGGGACGGATACGGATTCTCGGTGCGGGGGGTCGATGTGGCCAAGAAGCGGCGCATCCGCCTCGTCATCACAGCCGATTGCGGCATCACCGCGACGCAGGAGGTCAAGCTCGCCAAGCAGCACGGGATCGACGTGATCGTGACCGATCACCATGAGCCCCTCGGAGTGCTGCCCGAAGCGGACGCGGTCCTGAACCCGAAGCGGCGGGACTGCCCGTACGCCTTCAAGGAGCTGGCCGGAGTCGGCGTCGTGCTGAAGCTGGTGCAGGGGCTCGCGCAGTACCGGCCGGGCTCCCTGCCGCCGGATTTCGTCTACGAGCACCTGGATCTGGTGGCGCTCGGGACCATCGCCGACGTCGTTCCGCTCCGGGGAGAGAACCGGATCTTCGCCAAGCTCGGTCTGGACCGGATCTGCGAGTCGACCAAGCCGGGAATCGTCGCGCTCAAGGAGGTCGCCGGACTCCGCGCCAAGCGGGTCGAGAGCGGCCACGTGGCCTACACCCTGGCGCCTCGCATCAACGCCGCGGGGAGGCTGGGGAACGCCGAGAGCGGCGTCCGGCTGCTCCTGGCGACCGAGGCCAGCGAGGCGATGACGATCGCCGAGAGCCTCGAGGAAGACAACACCATGCGGAAGAAGATCGACGAGTCCACCCTCGAGGAGGCCCTGGAGCAGCTCCAGGCGCTCGGGCCGGACCTGCCCCCGGCGATCGTGCTCTGGTCCGACCGCTGGCATCCCGGCGTGCTCGGGATCGTCGCCTCGCGCCTCATGGAGCGCTATCACCGCCCCACCATTCTCATCGCCTCCGGCCCCGACGAGGGGAAGGGCTCCGGGCGCAGCATTCCGGGCTTCGACGTGTGTCAGGCGCTGCAAGAGTGCCGCGACCACCTGATCGGGTTTGGAGGGCACAGCTACGCGGCAGGTTTGACCATCCGTTCCGACAGGCTCCAGGCGTTCCGGGAGCAGCTTTGCGGCGTGGTTGCCGGACGCCTGACGTCCGACGACTACGTGCCCAAGCTTTCGATCGACGGGCCGCTGCGCCTGGAGGAATGCAACGAGGCGCTGGTCCAGTTCCTGGATCGCCTCTCTCCGTTCGGCCTCGGCAACACGGAGCCGCTCTTCGTCGCGGAGAACATCCAGATCGCCGGGGCGCCGATGGTGGTGAGCCGGAATCACCTCAAGCTGAACGTCCGCCAGAATGGGCGCGAGCTCGAGTGCATCGGATTCGGCATGGGTCATCTCGCCGGGCCGATTCAGAGCGAGCCCGGCAAGGTCTGCATCGCGTTCGTGCCCACCATCAACGTCTGGCAGAACCGCGCGCGGATGCAGCTCAAGCTGCGCGACGTCCAGATACGGTAGCGATGGCTCCGGTCCCCGCCGACCTCCTGGGGCCCCTTCTCCAGACGCTCGAGCGCTCCAGGCCGCGCGCCGACCGCGCGCGCCTCATGGAGGCGTTCGAGTTCGCGGCCCGGGCCCACGGATCGCAGCTCCGGCTCACCGGGGAGCCCTACGTCACGCATTGTGTCGCGGTCGCGGTCATCCTGGCCGACCTCCTGGGACCGCGCGCCGACGAGAGCATCCTGACGGCGGCGCTCCTCCACGACGTGGTGGAGGACACCGACGTGGATCTGGCGCAGGTGGAATCCCGTTTCGGACCCGAGGTTGCCGTGCTCGTGGACGGGGTGACCAAGATAGGCGGACTCCATTTCGACCGCCCCGAATGGGAGCAGGCCGAGAACTTCCGGAAGATGCTCCTCTCCATGGCGAAGGATCTCCGCGTCATCCTCATCAAGCTCGCCGACCGGCTCCACAACATGAGGACCCTCCATTCGCTGGACCTGGCGCGCGCCACGCGGATCGCGCGGGAGACCCGCGAGATCTACGCTCCGCTCGCGCACCGGCTCGGGATCGCGCGCTTCCGGTGGGAGCTGGAGGATCTCTGCCTCAAGTACCTGGATCCGGACGCCTTCAACGACCTGCGCCAGCGGGTGCAGTTGAAGCGGGAGGAGCGCGAGCGGATGATCGACGAGGTGATGCAGCCTTTGGTCGAGCGACTGCTGGAGCTCGGGATCAAGGCCGAGGTCACCGGACGGCCCAAGCACCTCGACTCCATCTATCGGAAGATGGAGGCGCAGAACCGCAAGTTCGAGGAGATCTTCGATCTGCTCGGCGTGCGCGTGATCACGCCCGACAAGGTGGATTGCTACCGGGTGCTGGGGCTCATTCACGATCTCTATACGCCGGTCCACGAGCGCTTCAAGGACTACATCGCGACCCCGAAGAGCAACATGTACCAGTCGCTCCACACGACCGTGGTCGTACCGGGAGGCACGATGATCGAGTTCCAGATCCGCACACTCGAGATGCACCAGACGGCGGAGCTGGGGGTCGCGGCGCACTACCGCTACAAGGAGGGAGGCGGCGGGCCCGATCCCGAGCTTCTGGCCAAGCTCCAGCCCGTGCTGCGGAACGTGGCGTGGCAGTCCACGAGCGATCCGGACGAGTTCATGGAGTTCTTCAAGAC
>JAYUAE010000040.1:0-2320 GCA_043741515.1 Candidatus Eiseniibacteriota bacterium
CCCCCCGATGGGTGACGACCGGATCACGAGCGGCGGTCACGGACGTGGCCGAAAACGGAGCCGACGAAGGGGCTCGAACCCTTGACCTGCGGTTTACGAATCGTCGTAGGTCACACTCGAATCGCGACTGTTCCGCACGTGTAGACCCGCGCCGTACCGCGCTTTACCGCCCTGTTTCGCCCCAACCGCTGCCCGGATCGCTGCACCCGATGGAGCCGCCGCACCGGCGGTCGGCGGATGTGCATTGATCGAATGCCTTGCCCGTCGGAGCCTCTTCACGCGCGATGGCTTCTCCAGGGCGTACTGCTCATTCATCAAGCGCGGGCTGCGAGTCCCAACACCCACAGCTGGGAGGTGTTGGCGTGCTGTCGCGACGTGGGAGGGCGTCGGATGACGCATCGGCCGGGGACCGACTCAAGGCCGCTGAAACTCAAGAAGGTCGAACGCGTTCGGATCGATCGATCGTTCGGCTTGGACGGCGAAAGTGCGGGCGTCAAGACGGCGCAGGACCGGCGCTTCGATACGGTCGAAGAAGCCAAGGCGGCCGCTTTGAATGAGGTAAACGCTTTGCCCGTCTGAGGACGGCTCCAGTTTGCTGATGTACTCGATGAATGGCCGGGTGCTCGGCGCCACTGCCGTGATCAGTCCCTGTTCGATGTCGATCCGCTCGAGGGCAAGGGTCTGGCTATGCACCGCGTCCCCACCCTGGTTGAACCATTGCGTGTGATACGCGAACAGCGTTCGCCCATCGGCAGAGAAGGCTGTCGAGTTCCCCTACTTCATGGGTTGCTACTCCGGCATTCCGGCGGTTCGGGATCGCTGACCCCCCCGAGGCGTCGACCAGAGGTTCCCACCCTGCGCGGAAAATGCGCCGCGCGGCTATTTCATCCTTCGGCGTCTACCAAACCTGATGAAGGGACTCCATCCATGACCCCGCGGGCAGGCGCCGATGGAATGACTACCGGCTGGATCTCACGGGGTCGATGGGAAGCAGAGGTCGCGCAGCAACTCCGATGGGCGGTTGAGCTAATTGGCCCGCCACGTGCGCTGGGCCATGTTGTTGAGCTGTTGCTCCAGATCGCTGCGTAGCGCGACGGTGCCGGCCGCGTCGTGGACATAGCCCGAGGCACCGAGCATCTTCGCGAAGGACCAGGAACGGGGGCCGAGTCCCATTCCGATGACGACGGTTGGGTACGCTCGCAGCAGCGCACGGTGCTGTTGGATCTCGGTCTCGGCTTTCACGGCGAGCAGGACCACTGTGTTCTGCGGCAGGCCACGTAGCTCCTCGATCGCGCTCACGCGCCAGACGCCACCGGCGAGATCCAGTTCGCGCATCAGTTCGAGACCCTGTCCATGTAAGTCAAGGAGCACCGTGCTCGCTTGCGTGCCCATGTCTCCTGCCTCCACAACGCCGCGTGACTAGTGGGTTTTGTAGAGCACGCACCCGCGCTGGTCGTCCCCCGTGGGGGTGGCTTCTGAATAGCGAGTTCGTGGGGTCCACGGCCGGGCCTCTGGGTGCACCCGCCATAACAGCGAAAATAGGGCGCTACGCCCGAGATTTCGATTCGTTCGGCGGAGTCTCGATGTTGATACGGCTGCTCTCTTGAGTCTCGCATCCGGTGGTGGCCCGCCATGTTCGGTGACTTCACCCCGACCACCTGTGGAGAACCGGATGTCCGCGTCGGCGGCGCCTCGAGTCTCTTGGCCTGGGTGGCCGATATCCTCTGCGCTGCATGGGTGAGGGTCTGGCGGCGTGGCGCGATTTCAACGCCAGTGTCGTGGCGGCGTCGGCCGGGCTGCTCAGGGCTACTTTTCGTCGCGCTGTCGATCCACATCCGGACCCCCGCGGCGCAGCGGAACGCGGAGCTGCGATCGGTGCGCTCCTTTTCATCGTCCCTTAACGGCCGCTCCCGTTCGTCATTGCTCGGTCGCTCCATGCGCGCTCTATCAGCGGCGCGTACCTCCACGTACGACCGGTGTGGCTTCGCGGCAGCGAACAGCCGCCGGAGGTCGTCACCATGCAGCCACGTGCAGGCCGAACCTCGACGGGTCGCCCTGCCCGACGTTCTCGACGACGTACACGTAGTAGTCCGGGTTCTGGGAGGTCGGCCGCTCGCCAGGCGTGGAGCACGGACCCGGGCCGAAGTTTCCAGCGAAGAGGCTAAGAAAGGCAGGGCCAACGACTAGTTGTGATTCCCAGACAGGTTGTTGACACCGAAGAAGCGGCAGAGCGGCGTGTGGCCATCGAGCGTTGGCGAGCGACGGTGACGATACTCCGCGAGGAAGTCCGGCAGGGCGGCGGCGCGCTCGGCACTCGAGC
>JAYUAE010000041.1:0-12704 GCA_043741515.1 Candidatus Eiseniibacteriota bacterium
GGCGCCATGAGCGTGAGCTCGGGCTCCTTCTCGACGAGCGCCTCGAGATACGCGGCCTGGTCGCAATTCTGCTCCACCAGCCGGCCGTACTTCGCGACACCGTGCTCCTTGAGCGACATCCATACCTTGAGCGCGCGAAACCCGCGCGAGAGCTGCACGCCGTACTCGCTGAACCAGACCGGCCCGGCGGCAAGTCCGCGGGTCAGGTGCGCCAGGTAGTCGGCGGGCGAGACGAAGGCGGCGCGATGCTTCTCCGGCCAGCGGACCAGCGCGCATCCCACCTCGTAGGGCATGTACATCCACTTGTGGAGATCGAACGCGATCGAGTCCGCGCGCTCCATCCCGCGCGCAAGCGACTTCCGGCCCGGCGCGATCGCGGCCAGCGCGCCGAAGGCGCCGTCTACGTGGAACCAGAGATTCTCCGCCTTGCAGAGGTCGGCCAGCTCCGGAAGCGCGTCGAAGGCGCCCGTGTTCACCGTCCCGGCGTTCCCCACGACGCAGAAGGGATGGCGGCCCGCCTTCCGGTCCTCGGCGATCGCGCGCCTCAGCGCCGCGACGTCCATCCGGTACGAGGCGTCCACCGGGATCTCCCGCAGGGCGTCCCGGCCCAGCCCCAGAAGCGAAACGGCCTTGGCCACCGAGTTGTGCGTCTCGGTCGAGGCGTAGAGGACCATCGGGCGCGGAGCGGCCGCGATCCCCGCCTGCGCGATGTCCGCCTCCGCCTTCGCGTTCCTCGCCACCGCGATGCCCACGAGGTTGGCCATCGAGCCGCCGCTCACGAGGAGCCCGCTCGCTTCGGCCGGATAGCCGAGCATCTCCTTGAGCCAGCTCAGCACCTGCATCTCGACGTAGTTCGGCCCCTGATCTCCGCCGCCTATGTTCGGATTCATCGTCGAGGCCATCATGTCGGCGAGCACACCGAACGGCGTGCCCGTGCCGATGACCCAGCCCCAGAACCGAGGGTGGATGTTCCCCATCGTGTGCGGGAACACGTCGCGGCGGAACTCGTCGTAGACGGCCGCGGGGTCCTTCCCCTCTGCCGGCAATCCCGCGCGGAGGGCAGCCTTCGTGCTCTCGGGAACGGGCTTCCAGACCGGACGCTCGCGCACGCCCTCGAGGTAATCCATGGCGTCGTCCATCATGCGATGGGCGAGACGGCGCATCTCGCCCCAGTCCTTGGGGTCGAGCGATTCTTCCGGGGCGGATCGAGAGTCTTGTGCGGCCTTCGGGTTCATTCGAACGATTCTACCTTACGAAGGTGAAAAGATCGCGCGACTTCGATGGGGGAATTCCCGACAGCGGCTCCAGGGAATGAGAGGCGGGCGGTGCGAGAGGGCGTCCTTGGTTCGAGCAATGCGAATCCGGGGCGCCTTCGCTTATTTGGCCGCGGCTTCCGGGTCGCCTTCGCCCACACGCTCCTCGATGGACACGAGGAGAAATGTGGAATCGCTCGCGACGGGAACGCGGCTCGCCCCCACCTGCAACGTCCGGCCTACATTCCCCGGAGACTTCGCGGGAATCGCGACATCGCGGAAGGCCTCGCCGGTGCGGAGCGTGTGCTCCAGCCGGTCCCGGAGGTGCGCTCCGATCCAGATCGATTCCGCCGGATTGGGAAAGATGTTTCCGATCGTCTCTTCCGGCACCGCCTGGAATCGCTGGTAGTAGGGCGCGTTCGCCCAGACGATCCGGCACTTTGCGTCCAGCATGAGAAGGGGGTGGTGGATGGCTCCCAGGAACCTGGACGCGTATTCGCCGACGTCATGCATGAGCGCCGCGGTCTTCTTGCGGATGTCGATGTCGAGGAGCGAGATGACCGCGCCGCGGATCGCGTGATCGAGCGTCTTGTAGGGCGCGACGCGCAGCGCGTACCAGCGCTGGTTCCGGCAGAACGCCTCTTCCTCCACGGTGGCCAGCGTCTCGATGACTTTCGAAACCTTGGTCCGCATGTCATTGTCGCAAAAGCCGTCCAGAAAGCTGATGGGACGTCCCAGATCGGCCGGGACGAGGTTCAGGAGCCGCTCGGCGGCCGCCGTGTAGCGCCGGATCCTGAGATCCATGCCCACGATGAGGACGGAGGTGTCGATGCCGGCGAGGACGTTGTGGAGGTCGTCGTTGGTCTGGCTCAACTCCGTCATGCGGCTCTGCAGCTCGTCGTTGACCGTCGTCAGCTCCTCGTTGGAGGATTGCATCTCCTCTCTGGAGGTCTCCAGCTCTTCGTTCGTGCTCTGCAGCTCCTCGTTGGAGGACTGAAGCTCCTCGTTCGAGGACTTGAGCTCCTCGTTGGCGGTCTCCTTGTCCTCGACGGAGGTCTGGAGATAGTCCTTGGTGACCTCCAGCTCGCGCTCCAGCTCTTGCAATCGTTTCCCCAGCGCGAGAATCCGCTCGTCCGTCTCGGAATCCGGAAACTTGGCGGGAAGCACGTCCTGAGGCGGATCCAGTTTCAGGAATGAAATCATGAGGCAGCGGGTCTTCGTCTCGGGCTCCTGGATGGGCATGAGGTCGAGACGAACCGCGGTGGGGGTCCCGTGGTCGTTGTACTTCAGGTCCACGGAGACGCGCTTGTCTTCCCGATACGCTTTCTCGATGTTCCGCTTGAGCTCGATGTGAAGCTCCGCCCGCGCGAGCCGCAAGATCCCGAAGCTTGCGGCGCCGGGAGCCGGGTTGAGATAGGGCCCCGTCTGCCCGCGGAAGTGGAGAATATCCAGGTTCTCGTTGACGAGCACGCCGGGCGGGCCATAGACCTCGAGGATCTTCCGGTCGGCCATCACCTGCAGACTCACGATGGGTCGCGCCGCCGATCCCGGCTGGATCCTGTCCGTGCTTCCTGGAACGGAGAGGATCTCGTCCAGCCGCGACACCCTCGTGGAATGCTTCTTCTGGTAGATCTTGCTCTTGCGATCCTGGACGTGGAAGAGCTCGGGCGCGTCTCCCACCGTCTCGGAGCTTCCGAGGAGCAGAAACCCGGATGGATTCAGCGCGTAGTGGAGGATGCTCAGCACCTTCTTCTGCGATGAGGGCTGCAGATAGATGAGCAGGTTTCGGCAGCTCACCAGATCCATTCGCGAGAAGGGCGGGTCCCGAAGCAGGTTCTGCTTGGAGAAAACGACCATGTCGCGGACGCGCCTGGACACTTGGTATTCCGACTCCCTCCTGATGAAGAAGCGGGAGAGACGCTCCGGCGAGACGTCCAGCTGGATGTTCTGGGGATAGACCCCGCGGCGCGCGTGCTGGATGGATTCTTCGTCCACGTCGGTGCCGAAGATTTGGATCCTCATGTCGGTGGTGCGCTCCCCCAGGACCTCCAACAGAACCATCGCGATCGAGTACGCCTCTTCCCCCGTCGCGCACGCGGGCACCCAGGCCCGGATCGGCGAGCGGGACTCCTTCTCTTCCAGGATCCTCGGGAAGATCTTGGTCCTCAGCGCCTCGAAGGGTTCCTGGTCGCGAAAGAAATTCGTGACCGTGATCAGCATATCCTTGTAAAGCGCCTGGAGCTCGTCCGAGCTGGACTGGACGTACTTCACGTAGTCTTCCAGGTTCGAGATCCGGTGCAGCGTCATTCGCCGCTCGATCCTCCGCTCCACCGTCGAGGGCTTGTACCGGCTCAGGTCGTTTCCGAAAGCGGACCGCACGAGCAGGAAAAGTCGCGCGATCTGCTCCTGGATCTGGGGGACGCGCGTGGGCGTGCGCGGGATTCTCAAGCTCTCCGGGCGCCGCGCGATCCGGGCCAGCTCCTCCCCGATCGCCCTGGGATCCAGGCAGAAATCGGCGAACCCGCTCGAGAGGGCGCTGCGAGGCATTCCGTCGTACTTGGCCGTCGCGGGATCCTGGACGAAGGCGAGGCCGCCCGCCTCCTTGATGGCGCGAAGGCCCAGGGTGCCGTCCGTCCCCGTCCCCGAGAGAATGACGCCGATGGCGGAGCTTCCCTTGTCCTGCGCGAGCGAGCGGAGGAAGTAGTCGATGGGAAGCCGCGGATGATCGCCGCTCTTCGGCGGGATGAGACGGATGATTCCGTGAAGCAGGGCGATGTCGGAGTTGGGCGGGATCACGTACACATGGTTCGGCTCGGCCAGCGTGCCGTCCGTGGCCGTCTGGACCTGCACCTTGCTCGTGCGCGCCAGAAGCTGCGTCAGGATGCTCTCATGGTGCGGCGCCAGATGCTGCACCACCACGAACGCCATGTTGTCCATGGGGACGTGCTTGACCAGCTCGCCGAGAGCTTCCAGCCCGCCCGCCGAAGCGCCGATCCCGACCACGAAGAAGGTGTCCTGATCGCCGTCGCGCTCTTCCGCGGCCCTCTGGATCTCGGACAAGCCCTCGAGGAGGTTGTCCGGTTCGTCCTCCATTGCCTCGGACTGGACCTCGGTCTCGAGCTCCAATTCCTCCGGGTCCCTGCCCCGCGGGGTCTCGTCAGCCATGCGTACCTCCGCGCCTACGAGTCGCTCGGGATGGGCGCTCCCGAGGCCTCGAGGGGCACGATCCCGCGCTGGAACGCGAACCGGACGAGGTCGGTGCGGCTCCGCAGCCCGAGCTTCCGCATGAGATTCGCGCGGTGGCTTTCCGCCGTGCGCGGGCTGATGAAGAGCCGGGTGGCGATGTCTCCGCTCGTGAGCCCCTCGGCCACGAGGTGAAGCACCTCGCGCTCGCGCGGCGTGAGCGTGTCGTAAGGGTCGCTGCCGCCCGGCCTTTTGAGATACCCGTCGATCTGGTCGTTCGAGAAGGGCGCGCTCAGGAATCGCCGCCCCACGGCCGCCTCGCGGATGGCGTTCACCAGCTCTTCCGCGCTGGCATCCTTGAGAACGTACGCCAGGGCGCCGCTCCTCAGCGCTTCGATCACATGCGCCTCGCTCGAGTACATGGAAAGGATCACCACCCGCGTCTTGGGCTGCTTCTTGACGACACGGCGCGTGACGTCGAATCCGCTCAACCCCGGCATCATGAGGTCCACGACGAGAACGTCGGGCTTCAGCCGCTCGACCATGCTCGTGACCTTGATCCCGTCCGACGCCTCGCCGATGACGTCGAACCCCGGCTGCGTTTCGAGCAGCGCGCGCAGTCCTTTCAATACAATCTTGTGATCGTCGCCAAGGACGATCGTCGTAGGAGCACTGGTTCCGTTCATCGTTTTCTCTCCCGGCCTCCCACCCCTCGACTCCGAAGCGGAAGCACTACGGCAATTCGGGTTCCCGCCGCGATTGCCGATTCAAGTGTGAGGTACCCCCCCACAAGGTGCGCGCGCTCCTGCATCCCGATGATGCCGGCGGAGCGCCCGGAAGGTGCCGTCCTTGGATTGAATCCCTGCCCTTTGTCCTCGATCACGAGGTTGAGGCACTCCGGATCGGCATTGACCTCGACGGCGACGTCCTCGACGTCGGCGTGACGCGCCGCGTTCGTGAGCGCTTCCTGGATGATCCGGAACGCGGCGATTTCCACCGCGGCCGTAAACCTGCGTCCGCCGACGGTCTCCCTGAAAAGGACGTGAATCCGTGTGCGGGCGGAGTATCGCTCGAAGTGCCACTGGAGCGTGGGCACGAGCCCGATCTCGTCGAGCATCGGCGGACGGAGATTCATCGAGAGGTCCCGAAGCCGCCCGATCAGCTCGTTGACGATCGCCGCCATGCCCTGCCGGTGCGCGACCGATGCGCTCTGGGATGCGGGTGCGCTCTGAGGGCCCGCGCCATTCAAGCCGGTGTCACGCCCCCGCTTTTCGGCCCCGGAGGCGATCATGAGCTTGAGCCCCGTCAGGAGCTGCCCGATCTCGTCGTGAAGCTCCCGCGCGACCTCGGCCCGCTCGATCTCCTGAATCTCCACGAGACGGCGCGAGAGCGCCTCCAGCCGGTTGCGGCCCTGCTCGGTCTCCTCGAGAAGCCGGCGCATGGCGCGCGGAGTGGATTCCGCGATCATGAGAATGGCCGGAACACGATTGAAGGGCACGGGACGCCACACCACGTCGACCCTTGCCAGCGCGCCCGATTTCCTCTTCTGCATCCAATGCGACGCACCGCTCGACTGCGCGTACTGATCCAGTGTCCGCCGCACATCCGTCGCCTCCTCCGCGAGGTGGATGTCCGGATAGGACATGGCGAGGAATTCCTCGTTCGAATAGCCGTAGTGAGCGACCGCGGCCTCGTTCACGGCCATGAAGCGGAGCGTCGCGCGATCGAGAATAAATGCCGGATGGGGATACTGATCGAAGATGGCGCGGTACTGCCCTTCGCTGGCCCGGGCCTCTGCTTGCGACGGGTCGGGCGGAGGATCGTCCGGCTGCGAGCCTTTCTGCGGAATCAATGGCTTCGGCAACGGCAGCATGGGACGCTCCAGCGCATCATCAGGGGTCCGGGGTCAGCCTCCAGGCGAGCGACGTTCAAGTATCTTCCACTTATCTTACTAGAATACCCTTACAGGGGCCGAATGCGAAGGGGAGATCGCTCGGCGGCAATCGCCTGGAAGTCATTTCCTCCCAATCCGTTCAAGCCGGTCCGGTTGCCCCTCGTCCGGGTCTTACATTTTACGCTTCCACTGCGGCTCCGTCAAGGCGGGAGGGGGCCGGGGTAGTGGGCCTCTTCGGTGGGGCCCACCGCCCCTTCCGCGCCTCAACGATAGAGCTTCTTGATCGCTCCCCAGGTCGTCGCCTCGACTCCGGTGGTGCAGCCGTTGATGCCGCCCGGAGTGGGCGCGCAGCCTGTCCCGGCGGGCGTTCCCGATCCGGTGTAGCGATTGAGCGAGTCGAAGAGAATCCAGTCCTCGCTCTGGGTCCCGGAGCGTCCCACCGAGCGGTCGCTGCCTCCCTCGATGCTGCCGTAGGCATGCGAGTCGACCGTGATGGTGTCCGCGCCGGAGATCTGAAACAGGAAGATCGTGTCGCCCGAGTTGTTGAGGCTGAGCCCTGCCGTCGTCAATCCCTGTGAGCGTTGCCACGCGACCGCGGCGCTCCCGGTGATGAGCTTCACCTCGCCCGGACCGAGCGTTCCCGTCAGCGCGAACCGAATCGTTCGGTCCGCGTCCGCGATCCGGTAACCATCCATCGAGACTGCCGTCGCTCCGTTGTTCTCCACCTCGAGCCACTCGTCCGATTTGGAATCGTAGAGCCCGTCGCCGTCCCAATCGCGAGCCGGGCCCGCGAGGATCTCGTTCAGTCTGAGACCGGCCGTGGCCGACGCGCCCGCTGCGTCCCGGATCACCACGGCTTCGATCGCGACCGCGGCCGCGATGGCGCCCACCAGCATCCACACGACTCCTCCACACCAACGAACCATGATCCTTCTCCTTGCGCCGGAGCGCGGTTTCGTCGGGGGTTGTGCACAAAATCAGCGAGGAAGCGATGCGGGGGGTTCAGTAGCTATCGCGATGACGGGTGCGCCAGAGGGCGCGAGGCGCTCCTTGATCGGGGAGAAGACGGGGCAGCGTCCAGAGTGCGGGGATCACGAGGAGCAGGGCAATACCGGATCCCCAGCCGGGATTTTCGAGCGAGACGAGGGTTCCGGGCACGTTCAGCCAGATTGCGAAGAGGACCGATGCGACGAGCGCGCCGCGCACGCTGCCGAGACCGTAGAGCGCGATGGTGACGCCTGCAAAGGCGAGCGGGAGCGGCCAGCGCTCCATCGCCACGGACGGGTGGGTCCAGAGCTGGAGCGCGCCGGCCAGCCCCGCACAGCCGCCTCCCGCCGCGAGCATCCAGAGCTGCACCCGCTCCACATTGACCCCCGCCGCCACGGCGGCGAGCGCATTCGACCCGACGATCCTGAGATCGAACCCGGGAGAGGAAGCGCGGAGGACGTGTGCGAAGGAGAGCGCGACCAGGACTCCGAGCGACAGTACCAAGATTCCGCCGAGCAGCGCGCCGTGATGCCCCAGCCCGATCCCGGGGACCCAGGAAGCGGCGGCCGGGAAGTTGATCACGTCGGGCGCCAGCGCGGGAGCGGGCGAAGGCGCCCGCACCGAGGCGAGCGCGACGGGCGCCAGCGCGACGCCGAGAAGAAGGCCGCTCAACACCTCGTGCACGGCGAACCGCCACTTGAGCCAGAGCAGCACAGCGCCCACCAGCGCCCCCGCCACGGCGCCTGCGAGGAGCGCGAGGGCGGCCCGGGCGCCGGGATCGATCGAAGGAGATCGCGCGATGGCCGCGGCAATCGCGAATCCCGCGAGGAACTGCGCGTAGATCCCGAGATTCACGACGCCCGACTGGAGCGGCATGGTGAACGCCATCCCCAGGAAGAGAAGCGTTGCGAAGACCAGGATCACGTCGCCGGACCAGGGCGCGGACCATGCGGAGGGATCCCAGGGCGCGGACTGGCGCGCCAGGATATGGGTGCCGGCCGCGAGCAGGAGGAACGCGGCCACATTGGCGGCGAGCGGCGCCCATCCGCCTCGAATGCGCCCTGGGATCACGCCGTCCTCCGCCAGCCCGCTGCGCCGGCCATCACGCCGCGGTCCCCGACATCTCGTCGATGATCGCCTCGCGCGTGAGCGTCTCGGTGACCGGGAGCCACACCAGCCTGCCCGCGGCGAGGACCGCAAGCCGGTCCGCGACGCGCAGCGCCTCCTCCGGATCTTCCGTGAGCCAGAGAAGTCCGCTGCCACGCTCGCACTGGAGCACGAGCGTCTTCCGCACGTATTCCTGCGACTCGAGGCCCAGCCCCTGCGCGGGAGAGCGCGCCACGAGCAGCACGGGGTTGCGGAGCACCTCGCGCGCGATCACGATCCGCTGGCGCGCGCCCAGGCTCAGGCGCGCGAACCGAGCGCGCGGCTCGGCGTCCGCAACCTCGAAGTCCATGAGCGAGCGGACCGCGTTTCCGCGAATGGAGTCGAACTTGAGCCAGCCCCGCTTCGAGAAGGTGCGGCGGGTCTGGCCGAACACGAGATTCTCCTCGACGGTGAAGTGCCCCAGCGATTGATCGCGCGCGTGAGGCGGATTCACGAAGCTCATCCCGGCGTCCACGCGCTGGCGGCGGTCGGTCGCGGCCATTTCCTTCCCGAGAAACTGGATCGATCCGCCGCCGGGCGCCCGCTGTCCCAGCAGCATCTCATGGAGGAGGCTGAGCCCGTCCGCGGGAGCGCCGGCGATCGCGAGCACCTCGCCCGCGCGCACCTCGAAGCCCACACCCGCGAGCGAGGTCTCGCGGCCCCGCCCTTCGAGCACGATCCCCTCGACCTTGAGCAGCGAGTCCCCCGCCGCGTGCTGCCCGGTGGGCGAGCGGCGCGGCGTGCCTCCGGTCCAGCACTCGATCAGGGCGGACTCGGTCACCTGGGCGGTGGGCAGCGTGACCGCCGGCTGGCCGCGCCGGAGGATGGTCACCGCGTGCGCCTCGGGATAGGCGTCGCGCGCCCACGTGCTCGAGAAGACGACCGGGATCGCGTCCTCGCGGGCGATCGTGTGCAGAACGCGCATGAGGTGGCGCGCCTCGTGGGGTCCCAGGTCGCTCGTCGGTTCGTCCAGCAGGAGCGCGCCGGGCTCGGAATCGAGCGCCGCGGCGACCTCGAGGAGGCGGCGCTCCAGCGGACGGAGCGCCTCGACCGGCACATCGAGGAGCCCTTCGAGCCCGACGCGCTTTGCGAGCGCGTGCGCCTGCGTTCTCGCCTTCGGCCCGTGGATGGCGATGCCGAGCCGGCGCGGAGGATGCGCGAGCAGCAGGCGGCCGAGAAGCGTGAGGTGGCACGGTCCGCGCTCGTGGGCGATGTATCGCGCGGCGCGTCTCCGCTCGCGGGCGGACGCCTCGAGCGAGTCGCCGATGGAGACGGCCCCGGCTTCCTCGCGGCGGATGCCGGCGAGCCCTTCCAGAAGCGCGGTCTTTCCGGTGTCGCGCTCGCCCAGCACCATGTGCAGGGCGCCGGGCTTGACCTCGAGGTCGAGGTCGCGCGCGGCCAGGCGCGAGCCCTCCGCGATCGTTAGCCCCTTGACGCGGAGCCCCGTTCCCTTCGCCGCCACGTCCCCTCCCTCCTCTGCGAGACCTGCTGCCTGCGCGGCCCGCTCCTCAATCCCCCACGACCCGGGTGCCGGCCCTGCCCTCCAGCGCCTCGCGAATCTTTTCCGGCGAGGTGATCGACACCGAGCACCCGCCGCCCCGGACGAATTCGATCGCGGCCTGGATCTTGGGCCCCATGCTCCCGGGTGGAAAATGCCCCTCTCCGAGGAAACGTTCAAGCTCCGAAGCGGTCGCTGCCGAAAGATCGCGCTGGTCGGGCTTCCCGAAACGGATCGAGACCCGGTCCACCCCGGTCACGATCACCAGCGCCTCCATGCCGAGAACGCGGGCCAGGAGCGAGCTGGCCAGGTCCTTGTCGATGACCGCCTCGATGCCGTGGAGCGTGCCGTCCCACTGGCGCGAGACCGGGATGCCGCCGCCGCCGGCAGCGATCACGATCGCGCCGTCTTCTACCAGGTTCCGGATCGCGTCGATCTCGACGATCTCGAGCGGCCTGGGCGAAGGCACCACGCGCCGGTATCCCCGGCCCGCGTCCTCCACCACGGTCCAGCCCTTCTCCAGCGCCAGCGTGCGGGCACGCTCCTCGGTGTAGAACGGCCCGATCGGCTTCGTCGGCCGGCGGAAGGCCGGATCGCGCTCGTCCACCACCACCTGCGTCACCATCGTCACCACGGTCCGGTCCAGCTTGATGCGATGGAGCTCGTTCTGGAGCGCCTGCTGCATCATGTATCCGATCCCGCCCTGCGAATCCGCTCCGCAGACGTCGAGCGGCATGGGCGGGATCTGATCGCGCACCGCCTCGTTCCGGATCAGGATGTTCCCGACGACCGGACCGTTCCCATGGCTCAGGACGACCTTCACGCCCTCCTTCACCAGCCGCGCGATCGGCTCCATCGTGGCGCGGGTGATGGAGAGCTGCTCCTCGAAGGTGCCGGTCCCCCGGGCGGGGAGAATCGCGTTCCCTCCGAGCGTGATCACGGCTGAGCGGGGGAGCGTCAGCGGGCGGCCTTGACCTGGGTCGAAACGAAAGCGCTGATGCGGCGCAGCGCCTCGCGGATGTTCTCGATCGAATTGGCATAGGAGAGACGGATGTAGCCTTCGCCGCGGGGTCCGAACGCGGTGCCCGAGAGCGCCGCAACACCGGCCTCCTCGAGAAGCATCCGCTCGGCATCGGCGCTCTTCATGTGGAGCGCCTCGATGTTCGGGAAGACATAGAAGGCCCCGGCGGGCTTGAGGCAGCGGACACCCGGAATCGCGTTCAGCCCCGCCACGATCTCGTCGCGGCGGCGGTGGAACTCCTCGATCATCGCGCGGATCGGCTCCTGAGGGCCGCCGAGCGCCGCGATGGCCGCGCGCTGCACGAACGACGTCGCGCAGGAGTAGACGTTCGTGGCCAGCCGCGCGACGTGCTTGGCGAGCGTCGGATTCATGACGCCGTATCCGAGCCGCCATCCCGTCATCGCGTAGGTCTTGGAGAACCCGTCGAGGAGGATCGTCTTCTCCGCCATGCCGGGGCGCGTCGCAACCGACTCGTGCACCCCCTCGTAGAGGATCTTCGAGTAGATCTCGTCGGAGAGGACGAAGATGTCGCGGTCCCGCAGCAGCAACGCGATCTCGTCGAGATCGGCGGGCGTGAGGACCGAGCCGGTCGGGTTGTGGGGCGAGTTGAGCACGACCATTCGGGTCCTGGGCGTGAGCAGCGCTTCGAGATCGGCCGCGCCGAAGCGAAACCCCTTCTCCTCGCGCAGCGCGAGCGGCACGGGCTTGGCCCCCGCGAATCGAACCACGGACTCGTAGATGGGGAATCCGGGATCCGGAACGATCACCTCGTCCCCCGGGTTCACGCAGGCCAGGATCGAGAACGTGAGGACCGGCTTTCCCCCGGGCGTCACGACCACCTGATCCGGAGCGACCGGAAGGCCGCGGTCCTTGCTGATGAAGGCCGCGATGGCCTCGCGCACCTCAGGAAGGCCGGCCGACGGCCCATAGTGGGTGAAACCCTCGTCCAGCGCCCGCACGGCGGCGGCGCGGATGTTGGCCGGCGTGTCGAAGTCGGGCTCGCCGATCTCCAGGTGAACGATGGAACGGCCCTGGGCTTCGAGGGCGCGGGCTTTCGCCAGAACCTCGAAGGCCGTCTCCGTGCCGAGCTGATTCATCCGATCCGCGTAGCGCATTGGGCGTCTCCGGTCTATTCCTGGTTCAGCCTGATCCACACCGTTCCACTCACGGGCCGGGGCCCCGAAGCGTCCTCGCCGCGCTCGAGCGTATAACCCAGCCGCGCGCGGCCGGTCCCGAACGCTCCTCGGGCGGTGACCCATAGCCCCGGTTTCGAGCGCGAGCGCAAGACAGCCTCTCCCGAGGGAGCGATCGCGATCCCCCACCCTGCGGCGCCGCTCCTGACCCGCGTCGACTCGATAAGGAGCGAGTGCTGCCCGATCCGGCCGGGCCCGACATCGAGTCTCGCGCCGACGGTCGTGCTCCCGGCGCTCGATCCCACCGCCGCCGAGGCGCGCCGCAGGACGTGCACCCCCAGGCTCCGTCCTCCGCCGCGGGCCACCGTCGCATCCAGAAGGCCGTAAGCCTCGCGAGGCCGGCCGCCGGCACCCCCGCCACCGAGCCCGACCGCTCCCAGCCGAAGCCTCACCGGGGCCGCGCCGCGCGGCGACCCCGAGGCCTCCACCTCGAGAAGCCCGTCGTCGGCCACGGCGTCCGACGACCAGGAGCGCCAGGTCAGGCGGGCGCGCGGCCCGGATCCTCGCGTCTCCGCGCTCAGATCAGCCG
>JAYUAE010000042.1:0-12692 GCA_043741515.1 Candidatus Eiseniibacteriota bacterium
GCGCTGTCCGGATAATTCCCCTTCATGAGACACTGCGCGGGCGGCGTCCCGCAATACCCGGGCGCGGGCACCACCGAATTGGAGTTCGGAACGTTGAGATATCCGGTCGTGAGCGAGCAGGACCACCAGCCCGTGGATGGAAAGTGCTCGTCCAGGGCCCAGAAGATGTGCGCCATCTCGTGCTCCATGTACGTATCGAGCGATGCTCCCTGGAACGCGGCGCTCCCGTTCTTGACCGGCGTGACGAAGTAGGGCCCGCCAAGCCGCGCGTGCGAGATGGACCCGTCCGGGAACGTGCCGGTCGCGCTGGAGTCGTCCTGGACCGCGAAGATGATCGCGCTCCACTGCGCGCCCAGCCGCGACCGGGCGCCATTCGCCACGTCGTAGGCCAGCGTGATGGCGTCGCTCTTGTAGCCCAGGAATCCGGTCAGGGCGTCCTGGATCCAGTTCTCCTCCTCCGAGACCGTGCGGTTGATCGGCTCGTATCTCGTCGCCAGCCCCGGGTGGACCTCGAGGGCGAAGGTGACCGGAACGCCGCGCCGCGCCGCGAAGACGCTCCACCGCGCGAGGCCGCGCACCGCGGAGCGAACGATCGAATCGAGAAGCGCGGGCGTCCAGTTGTAGCGGTTGGGATCGGTCGTGCCGTCGCTTTCCGGAAAGAGGACGGACACCGCGACGCGGCCGATCATGAATTCGCTCGTGTCGAACCACCGGGCTCCGAAAGGAAGCCCCTGGAGCGCCGGGGCCCGCTCGAGAGTCCGGGAATCCGCCATCGCCGCGCGTGGGACGAGGGGCGGGAGCGCGTCGTCCCGACCCCCGAAGAGATCGCGATCCGGATCGAGCGCGTCGGGCGGCGCTGCCGGGGCGGCGTCCCGGAACGCAAAGCCCGCGGGCAGAACCTGGCCCCGGTCGGAGTCGAGCACGTAGAAGACGCGGGGCGGGAGCGCCACCGCCACGCGGAAGCCGGCGCGCTCGAGCCGGTCGAGCGTGGCGTTCGCGTCTTCCCACCCGTCGTACCGCACCGCCCGCAGCCCGGGCGGCGCGGGCGCGGAAACGAGAGCGGACGCGGCCTCCCACGGCGCGGCCCGCGTGGGCGCCGCGATCGTCAGGCCGAGAACCAGGACCGGCGCGAGTCTAGCGAATGCGCACGAGACGAACCGCATGGCGCTCCCCTCCAGATTCCGCGACGAACCAGTACACACCGCTTGCGACCTCACGGCCGCGGGAGTCCGTGCCGCTCCACGACAGGAGCGCCCTCCCGTTCACCGCCACACCATCATAGACGCGCGCCACGAGGGCGCCCCGGGCATCGAGCACGTAGGCGCGCACACGCCCGCCGTTCGCCGGCGTCACCTCGACCGGAACGCGCAGCGCGCCCGAGAAGGGGTTCGGCCGCGCGGCCAGGACCCGCATCCGGCTCGGCGGCGCGGGCGGCGGGTCGGGCGGAGGAGACGGGACGTCGTCGACCGAGGTCGGCGTGAGGCCGATCACCCGCGCGAGGATATCCGAGCCGCTGGAGAGCGAGCGCATGTCGGTCCAGGCGAAGATGGCGTGCCCCGCCGCGTCCATCCCGACCGCCGGGTCCAGCTGGTCCGCCTGTCCCGGGTCTTCATCCACCCGGACCGAGCCCGTGACCGGATTGGCCCCCGACTGGATCACGCGCATCCAGATGCTCCAGTTGCCGTCGCGCTTCTCCTGCCACGACACCACCGACTTCGAATCCAGGACCACGATCGCGGGCCGGCTCCGCGCTCCCGCGAATCCCGGATCGCCCACCTCGAGCACGGGACCCAGCGGAACGAGGCTCGAGGTGAGGGCGATCTGGTACACCGCGCCGAGGCCCGACGCGCCGATTCCCTCCCACACGATTTCGAGACGCCCATCGTCGGCGGAGACCGAGAGCCTGGGCCCCTGCTTCGGCCCTCCGAAGCCCGGCGCGACCTCGACCGGGACTCCGACTGGGTCCAGCGCCGGGTCGAGGCGGGCGACCCAGAGCCTCTGATCCGCGGAAGCGCCCTCGCCGAAGAGGAGCCAGTAGCCTCCCCCGAACTCGTCGGACGCCAGATCGATCGCGAATGGCGGATCGGGAGGCTCCGCCGCGAGGAGCGGATGGTTCACGCCCAGGCGGACTCCGGCATCCGAGACCCGCTGCCCGTAGATGCGGGGCGCCTGATCCCGCGAGTCGATCCACGCGACGGCGAACTCTCCGGTGCGCGACGCGACGGTCGGATCGGCCTGCGCGCTCGGGAGCGAGTCGCCGATCCAGAAGCTTGTGGAGGGTCCGTTCCCTTCCGAGAGAAAAAGGATCCCGCGAACCGTGCCGATATCCGATTCCCGCGTCACCTGGGCCGCCACGAGGGCGTGCCCGCCCGGCGAGACCGCTGCCGCGCCCGCCACCGGGCGCGTCAATCCGGACTCCGGGTAGAGAAGGGCGTTCGTCCCCTCGCGTCCTCCGTTGGCCAGAACCCACTGCCCGAAGAGGTCGTCGCCCCCGTTCCGGCGGTCGATCCAGGTGAGCATGTACGCTCCGGTCCCGCGGCCCAGTCGAGGGCTCCACTGATCGTTCCGCGCGGCATCGTCGTTCATCTGGGTGTCGAAGCCGCGCCGGATACCGCTCGGCAGGAACGACGTCGCGTAGATGTCGGGCGAACCGTTCCGCGTGTCCTCCCACGCGACCACGAAGGCGCTGCGCCCGTCCCAGATCGCGCTCGGCGTCCCTTGCCGGCCGGGGGTGCTGGCGTTCACGCGGAAATTGGGTCCCGGCGCGCCGCTGTCGTACGGCACGCGGGCGGATTGCACGTTGGCGTCCAGTCCGAAGCCGTCACGCTGATCCTCCCAGAAGAGATACGCGCCGTCGGGCCCGGGCGCGCCGCGCACGCTCTTCTGATTCCGTCCGAGAGCATCGTCGTTCACGCGGATGTTCACGCCTAGTTCCTTGCGGTCCGGCCCGAACCGCTGCGCGTAGACGTCACCGGGATCGGTGGACGTGCCGAGACGCCGGTCGATCCACGCCACGACGAACCCTCGAGTGGAATCCGCGATGACGGCGGGAGAGGCGTCCTGCTGCGCTGAGGACGTGGAGTTGATCTTGAAGTTGCCGCCGAGCGGAGCGCCGGACGCGTCGAGCCACTGCCCGTAGATGTCGAACGTGGCGCCGAAAACGCTCCCGCCTTCCCTTCCGTCCAGCCAGACGATCAGCGTGAGCCCGCTCGCGTTCGAGGCCAGGGCCGGTTCCCCCTGGAAACTGCCCCCGGGAATGGGATCCGGCGAGATCAGGAAGTTGGAGCCGAGCGGTGCCCCGCTCACGTTCCGGTAGGAGCCGTAGATGTCGGACTGACCCGCGCGCTGGTCCCCCCACGCCACGAGGTAGCGATCGGATCTGATCGCCGTGACGCGCGGGGTCCGCTGCTCTCTGAAGCCGGCGTCGTCGTTGATTCTGAGATTCGGGGTCGTGCGGAAGCCGAGCGTATCGAGCGCGGCCCCGTAGATGTCGGGGTTCGCCGCCCGGCTGTCCTCCCACACGCAGAGGATCGTCCCGGACGGGCTGGCCGCGACGTCCGGAAGCCCCTGCGCCGCGCCCGCGCCGTCGTCGTTGATGCGGCGATTCACGGTCGAGCCCAGGGCGGCCGGGTCGCGGACGGTCACGGCGTAGATGTCGTAGTCGATGGAATTGTCGGGACCGTTCCGTCCGTCCGACCACACCATGACCATGGACCCGGTCGAACCGAGCGCCGGCCGGGGGGCGAACTGCGATCGAGGCAGGCGGTCGTCGTTGATGAGGAGCTCGTCCTGGGCGTGAGCGGGGGCGGGAACGAGCATGACGCCCGCGACGATCGTCAGGGCGACGCTTCCGAGCCGGACGGCGCGGAAGAGCGCCACGATCGCGGATGACGTATCGCAGCCGGGCCGAAACCCCACGATTATGCTTTCCTTCCGGCGCGACTCGAGGGCGGCGCTTACACGTGTAAGGCGGGGACCGTCACCTCGGGAAACGTGGCGAGCACGTCATAGACTTCGCGCGCAATGGCCTGCAACCGCTCCTTGCTCCGGGCCTCGAAGCGCACCACCAGCACGGGCTGCGTGTTCGACGCCCGAACCAGAGCCCAGCCATCTCCGAACTGGACCCGAACTCCGTCGATATCGATGACGTCGTAACGGGACGCGAAGTGCTTCCGAACCGACTCCACGATAGCAAACTTACGCTCGTCCGTACAGTCAAGCCGGAGCTCCGGAGTGGAGACATACCGCGATTGCGGCAGCTCATCGACCCGCGCGGAGAGCGCCTTCTTCCCGGAGGCGAGGATGCGCAGGAGACGGCCCGCGGCGTAGAGCGCGTCGTCATAGCCGTAGAATTCGTCCGCGAAGAACATGTGCCCCGACATCTCCCCGCCCAGCGGCGCCTTGGTCTCCCGCATCTTGGCCTTGATGAGGGAATGCCCCGCCTTCCACATCACCGGCTGCCCGCCCTTCTCGCGCACCCACTCCACCAGCCCCTGCGAGCATTTCACCTCGAAGATGATCGGCTCGCCGGGATGGGTGGACAGCACGTCCGCGGCATAGAGCGCGAGAAGCTGGTCTCCGTAGAGCAGACGCCCCTTCTCGTCCACGGCGCCGACCCGGTCCGCGTCGCCGTCGAATCCGATGCCCACATCCGCGTGGGTCGCGAGGACCCTCTCTTGCAGAGAGCGCATCAGCTCGGGAACGGTGGGGTCGGGAAGATGGTTCGGGAACCGCCCATCCGGCTCGGCGAAGATGGCGTCCACCTCGCAGCCGATCGCGCGCAGGAACGCGGGACCCAGGATGCTCGCGGCGCCGTTCCCCGGGTCCACCACGACGCGGAGCGGACGCTCGAGCTCAATCCGCGAGGTGAGATCGCGCAGGTACTCTCCGTCCACGATCTTCGTCTCGACGGTCCCGCGCGTCGGGAGAACGCCCGGCGCGGGCTTGGGGTCGCGCAGCTCCTGGATCTCGGCCCCATGGAGCGAGTTGATCCCGTCCGAGAGCTTGATGCCGTTGTACTCGATCGGATTGTGGCTTCCCGTCACCATCACGCCGCCGTCCGCCTTGAGGTAGTAGATGGCGTAGTAGAGAGCCGGCGTGGGCACCTGACCCACGTCGATCACGCTCGCGCCCTGATCCCTGAGCCCTTCGATGAGGGCGGCGGAGATCCTCGGGGAGGAGAGCCGGACGTCGCGCCCCACGGCGATCACGTGCTTCCCGCGCGCCCCCATGCGCTGGGCGAAGGCCCGGCCGATCTCGCGAATGGCCTCGTCGGTGAGGTCGCGATCGGCAATGCCGCGGATGTCGTACTCGCGGAAGATCTGGGGATTCACCGGGCTCACTTGGTCTCCTTCAGTCTCAGGTAGGCGTCGACGAACGGATCGAGATCGCCGTCCATGACGCGCTGGACATCCCGTATCTCGAGATCCGTGCGGTGGTCCTTGACGAGCGTGTAGGGATGGAAGACGTAGGAGCGAATCTGGCTCCCCCACGCGATTTCCTTCTTGCCGCCCGTGAGCACCTCCTGCTTCTTCCGGTCTTCCTCGATCCTGAGCGAGTACAGGCGCGCGCTGAGGATCTTCATCGCGGAGTCCCGGTTGCGGTGCTGGGAGCGCTCGTTCTGGCATGTGACGACGATCCCGCTAGGCATGTGGGTGATCCGGATCGCCGATTCGGTCTTGTTGACGTGCTGCCCTCCCGCACCGCTCGCCCGGTACGTGTCGATGCGCAGGTCGCCCTCGGGAATCGTCAAGTCCCCGTTTCCTTCCGCAAGCGGATAGACGAAGACCGACGCGAACGAGGTGTGACGCCGATGATTCGCATCGTAGGGCGAGATGCGCACGAGCCGATGCACGCCGCGCTCGGCCTTGAGATACCCATACGCGAAGGGCGCGTCCACCTCGACGGTGGCGTCCTTGATCCCCGCCTCTTCGCCCGGCTGAAGGTCCAGCACCTGCGACGGAAACCCGCGCCGCTCGAGGTACCGCGTGTACATGCGGAAGAGCATCTGCGCCCAGTCCTGGGATTCCGTCCCGCCCGCGCCGGGGTGAATGGTCACGATGGCGCCATGCGTGTCGCTCTCCTCCGAGAGGAGGCTCTGCAGCTCCAGCGCCTGGATCCTGGGAAGGAGGTCCTTCGACTGGCGGTCGAGATCCGAAGCCAGCGACTCGTCGGGTTCCTGCTCGACGAGCGTGATCAGGCCCTCGGCGTCCTGGACCTCGCGCTCCAGCGCTCGGTAGGGCTCGTAAACCCGGCGAAGCGTCTTGAGCTGGGTGACGACCTTCTGGGCTGATTCGGCGTCGCTCCAGAATTCCGGAGCGGCCATCTTGCCCTCCAGATCCACGGCGCGCCGCTCGCATTGTTCGACGTCAAAGATAGCTCCGAAGTTCCGCCAGGATCCGGCGTCCATCTTCGAGGCGTTTTCGCGTGGTCAGCAAGTCCATGGAATCGATCCTCCCGGGAAGATTCTATCCTTTGCGGCCCTCGAATCGAAGCAGTTCGATTTCGCTCCACAGTTCATCCGCCCGCGCCATGAGCTCGGCGCGGGTGCCCGTGTTCTCGATCCGCCAGAGCCGCCGTGCGCTCTCGACCGGCGGAATCCGCTGGCCCAGGACGCGCTCCCGAGCCACGGCCGGCGAGAACCCCTTGAACTTCGAGAGCCTCGCGATGCGCATCTCCGCGGGGGCCGTCACCGCCACCACTCCGTCCAGCTCGGATGCCAGGTTCCACGCGCCGAGAAGGGCTGCGTCCAGGACGAGGATCCCCAGGCCGCTCGCCTCCGCCAGCGCGTCGCGCACGCGGCGCTCGAGCCGCGGCTGGACGATCGCGTTCAGCCGATCCAGCGCCGGGGCCTCGGCGAACACGATTCTTCCCAAGGCCCCCCGGTCCACGCTCCCGTCCGGCGCGAGAATTCCCGGCCCGAAGAGCGAGCCCAGCCGGTCGCGCACCTCGGACTCGCGGAGCACTTCCCAGCCCAGCGCGTCCCCTTCGACCAGCCGGGCCCCGCGCTCCTCGAAACGCCGCGCGACGTCGGTCTTCCCGGAGGCCATGGGACCGGTCACGCCGATGCGGAGCATTCCGGTCAACCTAGCTCACGCATGCGCGTCGGCCCAGCTCTTTCCATGCCCCACGTGGACCACGAGCGGAACGCGAAGGGGAATGGCGCCCTCCATCACCTTCGTGACCAGGGCGCAAAGCTCCTCCAGTTCCTCCTCGGTCGTCTCGAAGAGAAGCTCGTCATGGACTTGCAAGATCAGCCGCGAGTTCATGGATGGCCGCTCGCGGAGAAGCGCGTCGATGCGCACCATCGCGACCTTGATGAGATCGGCGGCGGACCCCTGGATCGGCATGTTGACCGCCACGCGCTCGGCCTCGGCCTTCCGCGCGCCGTCCTCGTGGAGCGCCGGGAGCGGCCACCGCCTTTTCAAGATCGTCTCCGCGTAGCCTCGCTCCCGCGCCAGCTCGAGCATCTGGTCGAGATAACTCGCCACGCCCGAGAGCGTCCGCCGGTACTCCTCGATGAATGCGGTCGCCAGAGCCCGGGAGAGGTTCAGCTCGCGCGCCAGCCGCACCGGCCCCATGCCGTAGAGGATGCCGAAGTTCACGATCTTGGCCTGCGAGCGCTGGGCCTGGGTCACCTCCTCCGGCGCGACGCCGAAGAGGCGGGCCGCCGTCGTGCGGTGCACGTCGCCGCCGGAGCGGAACGCCTCCGTGAGGACCGGGTCGCTCGAGAGGTGCGCCATGAGCCGGAGCTCGATCTGCGAGTAGTCGAACGAGACGAGGAGGCCGTCCTCCCGCTCGGCGATGAAGGCTCTCCGGATCGCGCGCCCTTCCTCGGAGCGGATCGGAATGTTCTGGAGGCTGGGATCGCTCGCGCTCAGGCGGCCGGTGGAGGCCACCGTCTGATGGAAGGTTGCGTGCACACGTCCCGTCCCGGGGTTGACGAACCGGGGCAGCGCGTCGGCGTACGTGCTCTTGAGCTTCTGGTACTGCCGGTGCTGAAGCAGGAGCCCCGGAAGCGGATGGTGCGGCGCCAGGCTCTCCAGCACCTCGACGTCGGTGGAATAGCCGTCCTTGGTCCGGCGCCCTTTCGGAAGCTTGAGGCGGTCGAAGAGGATCTCGGCCACCTGGCGCGGCGAGCTCACATTGAACGGGACCCCAGCCGCCTCCTGGATCCCAGCCTCCAGCTTAGCGAGCTCGTCCCCCAGGGAGCGCGACATCGCGTTGAGCGCGGGCACGTCGATCTTCACGCCGGCCCGCTCCATGCGGACCAGCACGCCCAGGAGCGGCATCTCAACGTCGCGGAACAGAGGCAGGAGCCCCGAACGGTCCAGCTCCTGCGCCAGAAGGGGCGCGAGCCTCAGGCACACGTCGGAGTCCTCGCAGCAGTACTCGGCGATGCGCTCGATGGAAACGGCAGCCATCGTGATCTGGTCGCGTCCCACGCCGATCAAGGATTGCGTGGGGATCTTCTCGACGCCGAGGCGCGTGCGCGCCAGGTAGTCGATGTTCTTGGGCCGGTCCGGGTCCAGGAGATACGCGGCGAGCATGGTGTCGAGCAGGACGTCGTGCACGAGGATGCCGAAACGATGGAGCACGTGCCAGTCGAACTTCGCGTTTTGCGCCACGCGCTTCTTCCCAGGATCGGCGAAGAAGGGGCGAAGCGCCTCGCGGACATGATCGGGGCTGAGATTCCCGCCCTCGTGATGACCCACCGGAAGGTAGAACGCGCGTCCCGGCTCGAGCGCGACCGAGATACCCACGAGGTCGGCTTCCAGCGGGTTGAGGCTCGTGGTCTCGGTGTCGAACGCCACGTAGTCCTTGGCCCCGGCAAGGGCATCCCGCAGCGCGCGGAGCGCCTCGGGAGTGCGCACTACCTGGTAGTCGCCGAGCGGGGGCCGCTCCGGCGCCAGGACCACCGCCGCCGCGGGGACGCGCGTCTCGGCGGAGACCGAGAATTCCGGGAAGAGCTCCGTCGGCTCGGCGGCCTCTTGCTCCGCCTTGAACCGGTTCCGCAGCCCGCGGAACTCCAGCTCCCCGAGCGTCCGCACCAGCTCGGGAAGGTCGGCGGGGGCTCGCTCCAGCTCCTGCCAGCGAAAATCCAGCGGCAGATCGGTGCGGATCGTCACGAGCCTCTGCGAGAGGCGCGCCTTGCCTTCGTTGTCCCGTATCTTCTCCCGGAGCGAGGCGCGCGGAACGCAGTCCAGGGAGCGATAGATCGCCTCGAGCGAGCCGTGCGCCGCGATGAGCTGCGCCGCGGTCTTCTCCCCCACCCCGGGCACGCCGGGCACGTTGTCCACGGCGTCCCCCATGAGCGCGAGGAGATCGACCATCTGCTCGGGATCCACCCCGAATCGCGCGCGCACTCCCGCGCGGTCGATCACCTCCACCGACTCGCCGCGCCCGCGCGGCGAAAGGAGCCGGATCTTGTCCGATACGATCTGGTAGAAATCCTTGTCGCTCGTGAGAATCCAGACCGCGCGCCCGTCCCGCGCCGCCTCCACGGCCAGGGTGCCCAGGATATCGTCCGCCTCCACGCCCTCCTGCTCCACGATCGGTATGCCGAGGAGCCGGAGGAGCTCCCGAATCTTGGGGATCTGCGTCACCAGATCTTCCGGCATGGACGGCCTGTGGGCCTTGTACTCGGGATATTCGCGATGACGGAACGTCGGTCCGCGAGAGTCGAAGACGACGGCGATGTGGGCGGGACGCCGCTCGTCCAGCAGCGGGAGCAGCGTGTTCAGATACCCGAACGCGGCGCTCGTCACTTCCCCCTTCGAGTTCTTCAAGGGGTTTCGGGCGAAGGCGAAGTGGGATCGGTAGAGGAGCGCCGATCCGTCGACCAGGAGGAGCTCCTTAGCGCCGCCGGTTTCCGGTGCCGTAGAGGCCATGGCGGGTCAAGTAGCGGAGCACGAGGTCGGGGATCCAGTAGCGCACGGGGAGGCCGCGCTTGAGCCTGCGGCGGATCTCGGTCGAGCAGATTCCGATGCGCGGAGGCTTGACGTAGGTGACGCGGCGCCGGAGCGAGGGAGGGAGCGAGCCCATGTCCCCCTCGCCGCGCGGGACCACCACGAGACGGGCCAGCTCGAGGATCCGGTCGGGCTTCACCCAGCGGGCGAAATCCTCCAGGCTGTCCTGCCCCATGAGGAAGAAGAGATCGTCTCCACCGGCCTGGTGGAGCGTCTCGAGGGTGTTCACCGTGTAGGAAAACCCACCACGATCGGCCTCGATGCGGGACACCTCGAAGGATTCGTTCCCCTTCACCGCCAGCCGGAGCATCGCGATGCGGTGCTCCACGTCGGCCAGATCGGGCGCGCGCTTGTGGGAGGGCCGGTTGGCGGCGACGAAGACCATGCGGTCGAGCTTCAGCCGGGCCACAGCTTCCTGGGCCATGATGAGATGTCCGTGGTGCACCGGGTCGAACGTTCCGCCGAAGACGCCGACGCGGCTCACCCGGGAGCCTCAGAGGCCTGCAGCCCACGCGGCCGGTCGTCCGCCTTGCTCTTCAGCGTGTCGGGTGGAGCGGGTTCGCCTTTCCTGGGAGTCTCGAGAGCTTCGCGCTTCCTCCCCTGCCTCTCGGCCACCGACGCCAGGAGGTGCGTGGCCTCCGACGCCCATTTCGAGTCGGGGTAATCGGCGAGCACCTTCCGGAGGTAGAACTCCGCGGCCCGTTCCCTGCGCAGCTTCGTGTACAGACGGCCGCTGCGGAGAAGCTTTTCGGCGAGCCGGTCGCGGAGCGCCTTGATCCTGGCCTTCGCCTCTCCGACGCGCGCGTGGTCCGGGTACTGGTCCACGAACTGGTTGTAGCGGGTCAGCGCGCGCTGGGTCTCGGTCTGGTCCAGCGCGGCCGGATGGCTCTGCAAGTCGTCGCACCGAGCGAGATCGATCAGCGCGTCCGCCTGGAGCGGCGAAGTCGGGAAGTCGCGGAGGAGGCGGTCGAATTGCGCCGAGGCCAGCGCGTAGTCCCGTTCATGGATGTAGCTCTTGCCCAGGTAATAGAGCGCGTCGTCGGTGCGGTCGGTCCCCGGGAATTGCTCGATGTAGGCCTTGAAGTCCGGGATCGCGTCCAGGTGGTTGCCCCGGTCGAACGCGGTCTTGGCGCCCTGGAAATCGGGCGTTCCCTCCCGCCTTCCCTCCTTGAGGGTGCCGCCGCAGCCCAGCCAGGAGAGAAGCGGGATGAGGACCATGAGGCGGGCAACCCTCATCGGTTCCGCGACCCTTCCGCCGGGGATTCCCGCTCGAGCATCTCCAGATAGGCGCGGGCCCGGACGTTTTCGGGATCGAGCGCCAGGCATTTCTCCCACTCCTCGCGCGCACGCGTCTTCCGCCCCGACGTCAGGAGCACCACGCCCAGCGTCACCCGCGCGGCGACGTAGCGGGGATTCTGCGCCAGCGCTTCTTCCAGCTCCGCTTCCGCGTCCTGGTGGAGGCCCATCTCACAGTAGGTGGCCGCGAGCTTGTTCTTGATGTCGAGGTACTGAGGAGAAAGCTTCAGCGCCTTCCGGTACTCCTGAGACGCGTCCACCAGCACGCCGACATTCCGGTAGGTGTCTCCGAGCATCATGTGGGACTCCGCGAGGTAGGACCGGACCTCGGGCGACAGGTTCTCCTGGCCGTGGTCCTGGAGACGCTCCGCGCCGAACTCGCGCATGGCGTCCTCGTACTGCCCCATCTCGTTGAACACGATTGCCAGATTCAGCCGCGCCTCCACGTAGTTCGGGTTCAGCTCGAGCGCGCGCCGGAATTCCTCGACCGCGTCCCGGCGATCCCCGTTCATGCTCAGCGCCAGGCCGAGCTGGTTGTGGAGATCCGGGAAGCTCGGGTTGAGCTTCACGGCCTCCAGCAGCTCCCGGATGGCCTCCTGATAGAACCCGCGCTCGAAATAGTCCCTGCCGAGCAGTATGTGCCGTTTGGCCCCGATGCTCATTCCCTTACCCCCTGACCGGCCTTGCGCCGCCCGCCGGTCCCTTCGTTCGCCGCGAGTCTAGTTCCGGTTCGAGTAGAAGAGAACCACGAGACCCGTGACCACGCCCACCACGATCAAGGGCTCGAGAAGCCGTGTCCCGCCTCCGCGCGGAAGCGCGGGGTTGAGCCCGCCGGATCCGCTCTGCGCGTAGGGCAGATCCCCCTTGCGCACCACGTCCATCGCCTGAGCCGAGGACGACTTTGCCCACAGCACCTGCCGGTTCACGGGATCCACGAGGGTCGCTCCGACCTGCATCGAGGCGAGCCTCTGGTAACCGCGCACCCCCGCCGGAAATTTCCGAACCGCGCGCACGTAGGACACGCCCGCGCTCCGCACTTCGAGATTCAGCAGGAGATCCGTGGAGTCCGCGCGCGGCCGGGGCGGATCGTCCGCCATGCCCTGCTCCGCCGTGGCGCGCGCGGGCCAGAGCCGCACCTGGGTTCCTGCCAGCCTGAGCCGCTCCACGATCCGCTGCGCGAGAAATCCGAGCGTGTCACCCGGGAGCGGCGTCGTGATGCGCACCGCGCGCCCGGCCGGAATTGGAGCGCCGCGCAAGAGGTCGGTCGCAACCATGCCCGCGACCGAATCCAGCATCGCGCCGTGCGTCCTCGGCAGGGCGCCCTCCGCGAGCGAGCTCGGAGCCCACGCGGCATGGATCACGAGCGCCATCCCGAGCGCGGCCCATGCGTGTCTCACCCAGCCACCTCCCCGTCCAGGTCGTACTGCC
>JAYUAE010000043.1:0-12664 GCA_043741515.1 Candidatus Eiseniibacteriota bacterium
CCGATCCGGCCTCACGCTCGCTGCTCGCCCGGAAGCTGGCCAACCGCGAATTCGTCGTGAGCGTCGAGGTGGATCCGCCTCGCGGCGCGCGCCCGAAGAAGATGATCGAGGGGGCGCAGTTCCTGAAAGCCTCCGGCGTGGACGTGATCAACGTGGCGGACAGCCCGATGGCGCGCGTGCGCATGTCCTCGCTCGCGCTCGCCTCGATGATCAGCCAGCAAGTCGGGGTCGAGACCATCCTCCATTTCACGTGCCGCGACCGGAACCTCATGGGCATCCAGTCGGATCTCATGGGAGCGCACGCGCTCGGCATCCGGAACATCCTGGCGCTCACGGGAGATCCTCCGCGGGCCGGGGACTATCCCAACGCCACCGCCGTGTTCGACGTGGATTCGATCGGGCTGATCCGGGTGCTGAAGCAGCTCAATGCCGGGACCGATCTGGCGGGGAACTCGATCGGGGAGCCGACCCGCTTTCTCATCGGCTGCGCGGTGAACCCGGCGTCGGAGGATATCGAGGCCGAGCTGGAGCGTTTCGCGAAGAAGGTGGAAGCGGGGGCTGAGTTCACGATGACCCAGCCGCTCTACGAGCTGGAGCCCTTGACGCGCTTTCTCAAAGCGGTCGGGAAGCGCCGCGTCCCGGTGCTCCTGGGCCTTCTTCCGCTCCAGAGCCACCGGCATGCCGAATTCCTCCACAACGAGGTCCCCGGCATCAATATTCCGGACCACGCGCGGGAGGCCATGCGGGTCGCGGGAGACAAGGGGATCGAGGTCGGGATCGAGATGTGCCGCGCGCTCCTCCTCAAGGCCAAGGACCTGGTCGAGGGGGCGTATCTCATGCCCTCGTTCGGGCGCTACGAGGTGGTCGCGAGGGTCGCCGAGGTGGTCCGGAGCGGGGCAAAGAGCGTCCCCAGGGCGGCCACCCCCGCCTGATAAGGGCCTTCGGGGCAATGTTCTTGAACCACAACCACTTCGCTGCTAGAATCGGGGTTGCCAACGCGAGAGTGGCGGAATTGGCAGACGCGCGGGACTTAGGATCCCGTGAGGCAACTCGTGGGGGTTCAACTCCCCCCTCTCGCACCAGAATGACCGGAGGAATGCAGTGCTGAAAGTCGACGTTCGCGACCACGGATCCCCTTGGCGAAAGCTCCTCGTGATCGAGGTGCCTCCGGACGAGCTGGAGCGCGCCTTCCAGGACGTCGTCGAGGAGTTCCGCAGTCGCGTCCAGCTACCGGGGTTCCGGAAGGGGCACGCGCCACGAAACGTGATCGAGCTTCAGTTCGGTCACTCCATGGAGCACGAAGTGCTGGAAAGGGTGGTCAAGCGCTCCTACGAGTTCGCGGTTCGCGACCAGAAATTGGAGCCGGTCACCTACCCGACCATCGAGAAGATCGAGTTCGCGCGCGGGAAGCCGCTGACCTACGAGGCTCAAGTCGAAATAAAGCCAAGAGTTACTGCCAAGGATTATCTGGGCCTGGACGTCGGTGCCAAGGAGGTCCTGGTCACCGACGAGGACGTGGACAAGGCGCTGGAGGAGCTTCGGCAGCGCACCGCAGAGTGGGCGCCCGTGGAGCGTGAGGCCGGCGGATCCGATGCGGTCCTGGTGGACTATTTCAGGCTCAACGCCAAGGGAAAGCCCATCAGGAAGACAGAGCAGAAGGACGCGCTCGTGGAGCTGGGCGCGGGCGGGCTTCTGCCCGAGTTCCAGAAGAACCTCGCGGGCACGAAGGCGGGAGACCACCGCAGCTTCCAGGTCACCTATCCCGCCGACTTCGGAAACGAGGAGCTTCGGGGCCAGTCCGCGACCTTCTCCGTGAGCGTCCGGGGTGTCCGGGAGCGCCGGGTTCGTCCGCTCGACGACGAATTCGCCAAGGAGATCGCGGGGATGCGGGATCTGGCCGAGCTCCGGGCCCGGGTAAGGCTCAACATGGAAGGCGACGCCCGGGTCAAGTCCCAGCGGGAGCAGGAAGAGGCCCTGGCGGATCAGGTCATCGCCAAGAACCCGATGGATCTGCCGGAATCGATGGTTCGCGAGTATCTGGAAGAGCTACTCCAGCGTCTAAAGGGTGACGGACGGGAGTGGACCCCCGAGGAAGAGGAGCGCTTCCGTGAGGAATATCGCCCCCTGGCCGAACGTCGCATCAAGCGGGACATCCTGCTGGATTCCATCGCGCGCAACGAGTCGGTTGCCGTGACAGACGAAGAGATCGATTCTGCCTTGCGCGGCTCCGCGGAGGGGGAAGGACCGGCCCCCGAGACGGAGCGGCTCCTCCGGAGTCCGGAGCACCGGGACCGGGCCCGCGCGCATCTCACCGAGCGGAAGGTATTCGGGCTGCTTCGCGAGAAGGCCCGGCTTAAGATGGCGGTCGCCTAATCCGATAAGGCCGATATAGGAATTCAAGGAGGAACGAAACGCATGGGTCTGGTACCGATGGTGGTCGAGCAGAGCGGGCGCGGGGAGCGGGCCTATGACATCTATTCCCGCCTTCTGAAAGACAGGATCGTCTTCATCGGGCAGCCCATCGACGATTTCGTGGGCAACCTGGTCATCGCCCAACTCCTCTTCCTCGAGGCCGAGGATCCGGACCGGGACATCAACCTCTACATCAATTCGCCCGGCGGGGTCGTCTCGGCGGGGCTCGCGATCTACGACACGATGCAGTTCATCCGGCCCGACGTGGCGACGATCTGCATGGGGCAGGCCGCAAGCATGGCCGCGCTTCTTCTCGCGGCGGGCGCCAACGGCAAGCGCTCCGCGCTGCCGCACTCGCGCATCATGATCCACCAGCCGCTGGGCGGCAGCCAGGGGCAGGCGACCGACATCGAGATCTACACCAAGGAAATTCTAGCCTTGCGTACGGTCCTGAACGACATCCTGGTCAAGCACTCAGGGCAGCCGCTCGCGAAGATCGAAAAGGACACCGACAGGAATTTCTTCATGTCGGCCGAGGAAGCCAAGGCGTATCACATCGTGGACAAGGTCATCGCCAAACTGGAACCCAGCAAGGAGAAGCGGCCTGAACCGGCTCCGGTCGGTTAGGGCGCGCGTCGCATGAAGAAACGCGTCAATTCGCCTCACCCCATCCGGTGCAGCTTCTGCGGCCGCGGCCAGGACGAGGTTTCGCGTCTGGTCTCGGGGCCGTCGGTCTACATCTGCAGCGAGTGCGTGAAGCTCTGCAATGACATTCTGGAAGGGGAGACGGATCGCGGCGCGGGAGCGCCCAAGGGCGCGCTGCCCAAGCCGGCGGAGATCAAGAAGGTCCTCGACGACTACGTCATCGGGCAGGAGCGCGCCAAGAAGACGATGAGCGTCGCGGTCTACAACCACTACAAGCGGATCTATTCCAGCGGCGCCGTCGAGGAGGTCGAGCTTGAGAAGTCGAACATCCTGCTCATCGGCCCCACCGGCACCGGCAAGACGCTCCTCGCGCGCACGCTCGCGCGGACCCTCAAGGTCCCGTTCGCGATCGTGGACGCGACCTGCCTCACCGAGGCGGGCTACGTCGGCGAGGACGTGGAGAACATCCTCGTCCGTCTGCTCCAGGCGACCGACTTCAACGTGGTGAACGCCGAGCACGGGATCGTCTACGTGGACGAGCTGGACAAGATCTCGCGCAAATCCGAGAACCCTTCGATCACGCGCGACGTCTCCGGAGAGGGCGTGCAGCAGGCGCTCCTCAAGATTCTCGAGGGCACGATCGCCAACGTCCCGCCGCAGGGCGGACGGAAGCATCCACAGCAGAAGTACATCGAGGTGAACACCAAGGACATTCTCTTCATCTGCGGCGGCGCGTTCGAGGGGCTGGAGAAGATCGTGGAACGCCGCGTGAGCCAGAAGTCCATGGGCTTCGGGGCCGACATCCGGAGCCGCAAGGACCGGAACATCGGCGAACTGCTCTCGCTCGTGGAGCCGGAAGACCTGCTCCGCTACGGGCTGATCCCCGAGCTGGTGGGGCGTTTGCCGGTCATCGGAGCGCTCGATTCTCTGAACAAGCAGTCCTTGATCGAGATTCTGACCAAGCCGAAGAACGCGATCATCAAGCAGTATCAGAGGTTCTTCGACATGGAAGGTGTGAAGCTGGAGTTCACCGAGGACGGCCTCGAAGCCGTCGCCGAGCTCGCGTTGAAGCGGGGCACCGGCGCGCGTGGGCTCCGAGCGGTGCTGGAAGAGGCCATGATGGATCTCATGTATGAGATTCCGTCCCGGCTCGAAGTCGTCGGCTGCACCATCACCCGCGATGTGATCAACCGCAAAGCCGAGCCTATTTTGACCTTCCGTGGCGATCGTCGCCGCAAAGAGGCCTAACCGAAACGAGGCGTCAAGGATGATTCGACTCGAGCGCGACGGAGAGGTATTCGAGATCCGCGAGCGGATCCCGCTGCTCCCGCTTCGCGATGTCGTCATTTATCCGTACATGACGATCCCGCTTCTCGTGGGACGCATTCCGTCCGTGAACGCCATCGAAGCGGCGGTTCAGAAGGACCGCGTCCTGTTCGTTCTCGCGCAGCGCCGTCCCGACGTGCCGGATCCGGTGGCCAAGGACCTCTACCGCGTCGGAACGGTGGTCCGCGTGCTGCAGCTCTTCCGCCTTCCTGACGGCACGATGCGCGTGCTGGTCGAGGGGATCTGCCGCGCCCGCGCGAAGAAGTTTTTCCGTGGGACGGACTACATGTCCACCTCGGTCGCCATCATCGACGACAAGCTGAAGCAGGACGCCCAGCTGGAAGCGATGACGCGGAACGTGCTGGCGTCCTTCAACGACTACGTGCACTTGAACCGGCGCGTGCCGGACGAGGTGCTCTCCAACGCCAATAACATCGTGAATCCGGTGCTGCTCTCCTACACGGTGGCCTCGCATCTCATCCTCAAGGTCGCGGTGAAGCAGAGCATCCTGGAGCAGGACGACATCACCGAGCGCTTCCGCCAGCTCGGCAAGACGCTGGCGAACGAGTTGGAGATATTGAAATTGGAGCGCAAGATCGAGGGCCAGGTCCGGAGCCAGGTCCACAAGAACCAGAAGGAGTTCTATCTCAACGAGCAGCTCAAGGCGATCCGTAAGGAGCTGGGCTACCAGAACGAATTCTCGAACGAGATCGACGAGCTGGTGCAGGCGGTCAAGAAGGCGAAGATGCCTCCCGACGTGCACGAGAAGGCCATCAAGGAGATCGACAAGCTCGGGAAGATGTCGTTCATGTCGCCGGAAGCGACCGTTGTGCGGAACTACGTGGACTGGCTGGTCTCGCTCCCGTGGGGCGTCAAGACCGAGGACAACCCGGATATCCAGAGCGTGGAGAAGATCCTCGACGAGGATCATTACGGGCTCAAGAAGATCAAGGAACGGATCATCGAGTACCTGGCCGTCCTCAAGCTGTCGGGGAGCCTGAAGGGGCCGATCCTCTGCTTCGTGGGCCCTCCCGGTGTGGGCAAGACCTCGCTCGGCAAGTCCATCGCGCGCGCGCTCGGACGGAAGTTCGTGCGCATGTCGCTCGGCGGCGTGCGGGACGAGGCGGAGATCCGCGGGCACCGGCGGACCTACATCGGCTCGATGCCCGGACGGATCGTGCAGGCCATGAAGCGGGCCGGCTCGATGAACCCGGTGCTCCTGCTCGATGAGATCGACAAGCTGGGGACCGACTTCCGCGGCGACCCCGCGTCGGCGCTGCTCGAGGTGCTGGACCCCGAGCAGAACCACACCTTCAACGACCACTACCTCGAGGTGGATTTCGACCTCTCGCAGGTGATGTTCCTGACCACGAGCAACTCGCTCTACTCGATCCCGCCGGCGCTGCTCGATCGCATGGAGATCATCCGCCTGCCGGGCTATCTCGAGTTCGAGAAGGTCGAGATCACGAAGAGCTTCCTCATGCCCAAGGAGCTGAAGGCGAACGGCCTCCAGCCCAAGGACCTCCAGATCACGGACGGCGCGATCAAGGCGGTGATCAACGCCTACACGCGCGAAGCCGGTGTCCGGAGCCTGGAGCGCGAGATCGCCGCCATCTGCCGCAAGATCGCGCGCAAGAAGGCGACGCTCAAGAAGGCGCGCACCTTCCGGGTGGTGGAGAAGCAGATCTCGAAGTACCTGGGCGTGCCCAAGTACCTGGACAGCCAGATCGAGCGCCGCTCGCGCCTGGGCGTGGCGACCGGGCTTGCATGGACCGAAGCGGGCGGAGACCTCCTGAACATCGAGGTCAGCATCCTGGCCGGCACCGGCGTGCTCATGCTCACGGGGAAGCTGGGCGAGACGATGCGGGAGTCGGGGCAGGCCGCCCTCTCCTACGCGCGCTCGCGGGCCACCTCGCTCGGGCTGGACAAGAATTTCTACAAGGGCATCGACGTCCACGTCCACCTTCCTG
This sequence comes from Candidatus Eiseniibacteriota bacterium, assembly GCA_043741515.1. Taxonomy (GTDB): domain Bacteria; phylum Eisenbacteria; class RBG-16-71-46; order SZUA-252; family SZUA-252; genus WS-7. The sequence continues at coordinate 6,354 of JAYUAE010000043.1, forward strand.
AGGGAGCGATACCCAAGGACGGTCCGTCGGCGGGCATCGCCATGGCGACCGCGCTGGTCTCGGCCCTGACCGGCGTGCCCACGCGCGAGGATGTGGCCATGACCGGAGAGATCACGCTGCTCGGAAACGTGCTCCCCATCGGGGGGCTGAACGAGAAGGTGGTCGCGGCCAAGCGCGCGGGCGTGAAGACCGTGATCATTCCCAAGCTGAACGAGAAGGATCTTCAAGAGTTGCCGGATCACGTTCGGGATGCCGTCGAATTCAAGCTCGTCGAGACCATGGACGAGGTCCTGGAAGTGGCCTTGAAGCCGGGCGACTCCTCCACGTATCTTCGCCGCAACCAGGAAGAGCAGCCGCCGACGCCGACGCCGCCGCAGCCGTACACGCACTGAGCCGCATCGCGAGCCAGGCACCAGAGGAACGATGAAGCGCGTGCTCTTTACTCCGGGGCCCACCGAGGTCCCCTCCGAAGTGCTCCAGGCGATGGGGAAGCCGCTGATCCATCACCGGACCGACGAGTACCGCAAGTACTTCCTCGAGACCACCCGCCTCATGCAGGAGCACCTGGGCACCCTTCAGCCGGCGCTCACCCTCTCCTGCTCGGGTTCGGGCGCCATGGAGGCCGCCGTCGTCAACCTGCTTTCCGCGGGGGACGAGGCGATCGTGGTGGAGGGCGGAAAATTCGGAGACCGGTGGCGCGCGATCTGCCAGGCCTACGGCGTGACGGCGCACACGGTGAGCGTGGAGTGGGGCCGGGTCGCGACGGTGGAGGAAGTGGAGTCCGCGCTCGCGGCGCACCCCAAGGCCAAGGTGATCTTCCTGACCCACAGCGAGACCTCGACGGGCGCGCTCTTTCCCGTGCACGACATGGCCCGCGCGGCGAAAGCGCGCGGCGTGGCGGCGGTCGTGGACGCGATCACGAGCTACGGGGTCTACGATCTTTGTTTCGACCGCTCCGACATCGATGGCGTCGTGTGGGGATCCCAGAAGGGAATGATGATCCCGCCCGGGCTCGGTTTCGTCTGCCTGAGCCCGCACGCGTGGGATCTCGTCAAGAATTCCAAGCTGCCCAAGTTCTACTGGAACCTCGCCAAGGCCAAGACCGTCCTCGAGGCGGGGGATACGCCATTCACGCCCGCGATCAGCATGGTCCTGGCGGCCCGCGCGGCGATGCTCCTCCTCCAGAAGGAGGGGCGCGACCAGGTCTTCGCCCGCCACCAGAGGAACGCGGACGCCACGCGGCAGGCGGTTCGCGCGCTCGGGCTCTCGCTCTTCGCCGAGGTTCCCTCGAACACGCTGACGGCCGTCCACGTGCCGCAGGGCGTGGATTCGGGTGCCGTCTTGAAGACGATGGAGCTCCGCTACGGCGTGAAGATCGCCGGCGGGCAGGATCGCCTGAAGGGAAAGATCTTCCGCCTCGGGCACATCGGCTATTACGACGAGGGGGACATCCTCCGCCTCGTCGGGGCGTTCGAATCGGCCCTCATCGAACACGGCGCCAAGATCGAGGCGGGCACCGGCGTTCGCGCCGCGCAGCAGTCCTTCCGCACCCCCCAGGCTTCCACGACCGCGGCGCGTGTCGGTTAAGGTTCTCGTCAGCGACCCGCTCTCGCAGCAGGCCGTGGCGATCCTTCGCGCGACCCCGGGTCTTGCCATCGAGGAGCGCAAGGGCCTTTCGGAGGACGCGCTCCTGCCGCTCGTGGCCGACATCGACGCCTGGGTTGTGCGCGGCGCCACGAAGGTGACGCGGCGCCTGATCGAGGCGGCGCCCAAGCTCCGCTGGGTCGCGCGCGCCGGGGCCGGCATCGACAACATCGACGCCGTGGCCGCCCGCGAGCGCGGGATCGGCGTGCTCAACGTTCCCGGAGCGAACGCGATCGCCGTGGCCGAGCTAACGTTCGGCCTTCTCCTCGGCCTCTTCCGCCAGATCCCGGCCGCAGACAGCTCGCTCAAGCGCGGGGAGTGGGACAAGTCGCGGTTCAAGGGGCACGAGCTTCGAGGCAAGACGATCGGCATCGTGGGGCTCGGGCAGATCGGCCGCGCCGTCGCGCAGCGCGCGCTGGCCTTCCAGATGACGTGCGTGGGCCATGATCCGCTCGTGTCCGGCGACACCCTGCGCGCGCTCCACGTCGAATCGCTCTCCTTGAACGAACTCCTGCCTCGCGCCGAGATCCTCACGCTCCACGTTCCGTTCACCCCGGAAACGAAAGGGATGATCGGCACGCGCGAGATCGCGCTTCTTCCGCGGGGAGCCGTCCTGGTCAACGCCGCGCGGGGCGGGCTGGTGGACGAGGCGGCGGTGGCGGCGGCGCTGGATCAGGGGCAGCTGAGCGGCGCCTGCTTCGACGTGTTCGCAGAGGAGCCCCCGAAGGGCTCGGTGCTTACGCAGAGGGCCGACGTGGTCGCGACCCCCCACATCGGGGCGGCGACCGTGGAGGCTCAGGAGGCTGTGGGGGAGGAGATCGTGAAGCTGCTGCTTGGCAAGCTCCGGGAGTCCGGAGCGCTCGCGTAGGCGCCCGCCTCCTCGCAACGCCCCGCCTCCCCGCCTCAGAATTCCCGTTGACAGGCCCCGCGGTTCGGCGCGAGCATATCCGCCAACGCGGAAAGGAGGTGGTCCAGTGCCCAAGTGTGATTTATCGGATGTACTGTACTGCGGAGGTGGCTGCAGCTAGCGGCATCTAGAGCGCCCTAGCCTGGTGCCTGCTGGCCAATCCCAACAGTCCACCGGAGGCTTCGAGGGGGAGCGGAAACGCTTCCCCTCGCTCTTTTTGGTATGATCCCGCCCCTATGATCGCAGCCATCGACCTGGAAGGCGTGCTGGCGCCGGAAATCTGGCCTCACCTCGGAGACCACTTCCACGTCGAGGAGCTTCACCTCACGACTCGTGACGTGGGGGACTTCGAGGAATTGATGCAGCGCCGCGTGGCGGCTCTGAATCGCGCCGGACTCACGCTCTCCCGCTTGCAGGAAGTCGCGCACGAGGTGCGCCCCTACCTGGGCTCGCACGAGTTCCTGGACCGGATTCGCCGCTACTGCCAGGTGATGATCATCTCCGACACCTTCCAGGAATTTGCCGAGCCGCTCGTGGAGCGGCTGGGGGGATACAACCTCTTCGCCAATCAGTTCGAGGTGGACGCTCAGGGAAAGATCGTCGGCTGGAAGCTTCGGATCCGCGGCCAGAAGGCGCGCGTCGTCCAGGGAATGAAGAGCGCGGGCTTCAAGGTCATCGGAATGGGGGACAGCCTGAACGACCTCACGCTCCTGGAATCCGCGGACTATCCGATCCTCTTCCGGCCGGTGCCGGCGCTGCTCGAGCGGCTTCCGTCGGCGCCCAGGGCGAACGGGCTGGACGAGGCGCTGGAGATCTTCGTCCAGATCTTCCGGGCGAACGGCGGCAAGGCCTAGAGCGCCGCGGCAAGGCGTTCCAGGATCTTCCTCCAGCCGTCCTCGGCACGGCTCGCGAAATCCGCCCAGTCCGGGTGAAGCTCGTGGGTCAGCGTGAGCTCGCTCCCGGTCCCCGCCGGCGCGATGTCAATGGCCACCCGGCTCCTGTCCGCCTTGTCCACCGAGAACTCGAATGCTAGGTGGCGCGGCCGGTCGATATCCAGATATTCCCCGGCGTGCGATACGTCCACGCCGTCGCGCCGGTCCACGATGCGAAAGTCGCCCCCGACCCATGGCTGGATGTCCGCGCGCACCACCTGGCCGGCGGCGGTCGTGAACAGGAACCGGCGTGCGGTGCTCGGGTTGAGCCAGGCGTCGAACACGCCCTCCGGGGCGGCGGCGTAGCGCCGCGTGACGCGTATCGAGACATGGGGTTTCGCGCTCACCGGCAGGTTCCGTTCATGCGCAGGAGTTTTCGCTGCGGCAGCCTCCTTGTCAAGGCCCTCGCGCTCTGTTACTCTTTTTCGCTTGCCGATCGGAACCTGAGCCGCGAGGGCGGAACTCGCGGTCTTTTCGTTTGGAGGGGTGGCTCCACATGTCCTGCCGCGTGGTGGTCGGCGCCCAATGGGGCGACGAAGGAAAAGGGAAGATCGTCGATCTGCTGAGCGATGAGGCCGATGTCGTCGCCCGCTACCAGGGCGGCCCGAACGCCGGCCACACCGTCGTGGCCAAGGACCAGACCTTCGTCCTCCACCTGATCCCATCTGGAATCCTGCGACCCAACACCATCTGCTACATCGGAAACGGTGTCGTGGTGGACTGCGACGCGCTGCGCCAGGAGCGGGACACGCTGCAAAAGCAGGGGGTCCACGTGGACGGACGCCTCTTCGTGTCGCTCTCGGCCCACATCATTTTGCCGGACCACCGCGCACAGGAGCAGATCACCGAGGGCGGGCCGGAGCGCGCGCGCATCGGCACCACCGGCCGCGGAATCGGGCCGGCGTACACCGACAAGGCAGGACGGGTCGGGCTGCGCGTCGCCGATCTCCTGGACCCCGTTCTGCGCGAGGAGCGCGTGCGCCGTCTGCGCGAGCGCACGATCCGGCTCCTCGGCTCCGACGCCAAGCTCGAGCCCATCGAGGCGGTCCTCGCGCGCTGTGCGAAGGACGACGAGCTGCTGCGCTCCATGGCGGTCAACGTGTCGCACGCGGTGGATGCCGCGATTCGCGGTGGAAAGCGCGTACTCCTCGAGGGCGCCCAGGGAACGCACCTGGACCTGGATCACGGAACGTACCCTTACGTGACCTCCTCCAGCGCGGTCGCGGGCGGCGCCTGCACGGGTGTGGGGATCGGACCGACGAAGATCACCGACGTCATCGGCGTCGCGAAGGCCTACGCCACGCGCGTCGGCAACGGTCCGTTCCCTTCGGAGCTCGAGGGCGAGTTGTCGGACAAGCTGCGCGAGGAGGGGAACGAGTACGGCGCCACCACCGGGCGCCCTCGTCGCTGCGGCTGGTTCGACGTCGTCGCCATCCGCCACGCCGTGCGGGTGAACGGCCTCACCCAGCTCGTGATCACCAAGCTCGACGTGCTCGACACGATGCCCGAGATCAGGATCGTCGTGGAGTACGAGATCGGGAGACGGCGCGTCTCGGAGATGCCGGAGTCGCTGGCCGATCTCGAGGCCGCGCGGCCCATCTGCGAGACCTTCTCGGGGTGGAACTCGCCCACGAGCACCGCCAGGCAGTGGGACGACCTCCCCCGCGAGGCGCGGCGCTACCTCGATCGGCTCGAGGAGCTTGCCGGAATCCCGATCCGCCTGGTCTCGGTCGGTTCCGGCCGCGACGAAAACGTGCGCCGGCAGGTGAACCCGCGCCAGGAGCAGACCGTAGGGCGGTAGGTCAGGCCCGCACTCCATCTCGCTGTAGCACCACGATTTCCCGCTAAGGCTCCCCCCTCTTGTGCCGATGATTCCTTCATGCTGGAGCCGATGCGGAAGCGACCTCGATGGTGACCCTCCGCGCCCGCGGCGCGAGCCGCTTCTTCGCGGCCGGTTTCCTGGGCATCTGGCTCTCTGGGTGGGCTGCCGGGGAGGGCTTCGCGCTCTGGCTCCTGGCGAACGGCGTTTGCGCCCTGATGGCGGGAACGGCGCTCGGCTCGGGACCGATACGACTCAAGGAAGGGCCCGCGATCGCTATCGGCGGGTTCCTGCTGCTCTGGCTCGCCATCTGGACCGTGGGAGGCATGGCCGCGCTGACCGAGTTCTTCCGCCTGCTCTGGGGAGAGGACCGGATCGGGGCCGAGGGTGGCGGTCTCTCCGTCGTGCACGTTCGCGGTCCGTTCCGCAGCCGCCGTGAGCTCCCGAGAGACGCGGTGCGCCGCTTCGTGCTCACAGGCCGCGGGGCACTCGCGGTCGAGACGCCGAGCGAGACCGTCGAGCTCTCGCGGCTCGGCTCCTTCGACGAGCGCGAGGCGGCGGTGAAGACCCTTCGCACCGAGCTTGGTCTGAAGGAGCCGGACGCGGCTTCGATTCCGGTCACGTTGCCCAGGGGCTGGGAAGAGATCATCACCCCGGAAGGGGAGCGCGCGGTAGTGCCGGACCATGAGATCCGGCGCATCAAGGCGAAGATCGCCGGCATTGCCGCGTTCGGCCTGGCGACCGCCGCGGTGTTCGCGGTCCGTGAATCGCTGGGCAGAGAGGCCCTCTGGCCCTTCGCGGTCCAGCTCGCGCTGGGCACGTTTGCGCTCGCGGCCGCGAGCGTCTGGCTCGCGCGCGGGCGGATGGAGTGGCGGATCGGGAGCGGCCGCCTGACCCTGAGGCGGCGCTTCGGGCCCGGCGTTCGCGACGTCTTCGAGGCGCATGGGTTCGAGCTGACCCTCGCTCAGGACCGGAGCGACCATTACGACTGGTTCGCGCTGGACGCCCT
>JAYUAE010000044.1:0-12640 GCA_043741515.1 Candidatus Eiseniibacteriota bacterium
GGCTGCGACCGTCACGGTCCGGCGATCGGGCGTGTGCCCGACCCGCGACGCCTCGATCTCGTACGCGCCGGTTGCGAGATTGCCGAAACGGAACTCGCCCATTCGGTCGGTCGCGGTCTCGGATGCCGGCGCGATGATCCGCACCCGCGCGTCGGCGAGTGGCGCTCCGGTCTGGGCATCGAGCACCCGGCCGGCGAGCAGAGCGGCGCGGGCGGAGCAGGGGAGGAACGAAACGAGCGCGAGAGCCACGACGGCAACGGTCAGCGAGATACCGCGGGACTTCATCGGCACCATCCTTCCTGGAACGAAACGGGCCGCGCACCGAAGGGCACGCGGCACAGTCCGGAAGGCTCAACTGTCCCCGTTTCCCTACGCTGGCATGACCCAGATCAGGTTATTAGGGTTTGCTCTCAGGCCGGTTGTCTTCCGACCACCCCTAACGGTTAGGCGGATCATTGTGCCGGTGGGTGACGCTGTCAAGCGGCGAGTTCCGGCACGCCTGCCCTACTGCGTGGCGAATGCGGCCGCGTCCGAGGCCTGGATGCCGTCTGGGAAGATCACGGTCACCTTCCAGTGGTAGACCGTCTGCCGCGCCAAAGGATACGCGGCCTCGTGCGGGATGACCCAGGAGTTCCTGGGAAGGACCGGGCTCACGAACAACGAATCGTCCACCGGGGTCATGACCGTGATCCGGTACCCGGTCGCGTGGGGCACGTCGCGCCATTCGAGCCTCACCCGGCCGGGCCTGGAGTAGATCGAATGCATCTCATAGAGGATCGCGCCCTGGTCTGGAACGCGCGGGATGGCCTTCCCGTGCGGCATCGAGCGCGGCGCCACGAAGCCGAGATAGAGCCCGCTCACCGCCGTCAGAAGCGTGAATCCGGCGATGGCGATGACCGATCCGATTTCCCTGCGATTTGCCATGCTCCCCCTCCGATGCTAGGCTCGCGCTGCGGCCCGCCCTAGCGAAGCAGCATACCATCGGTGACCCATCCAAGCGCGATGAGACACGCCGTCATACTCGCGAACGGAACGCCCCCCGGCGCCAACCTCCTGCGCCAGGCGGTTGCCGGCGCCCAGCTCTTCCTCTGCGCCGATGGAGGCGCCAACGCGGCGCGGGCTCTGGGCGCGAGGCCCGCGGCGATCGTCGGCGACTTCGATTCGGTCTCCCCGGAAACGCTCGCCCACTTTACGGGCGTGACCCTGGTGCGTGACGAGGACGAGGATCACACCGACACCGAGAAGGCGATCGAGTATGCGCTCGCCCAGGGGGCCTTCGACGAGATCACGATCCTCGGCGCGACCTGCGGGCGGCTCGATCACGTGCTCGGGCATGTCGCACTGCTGCGAAAGTATCTCGGGCGCGTCCGGCTCGTGATGGAGGGCGCCGAGGGTCGCGCTTACGTCGCGTCTGGTGACGTCGCTCTTCAGTGCTCACGCGGCACCGTCGTTTCCTTTTTCGCGGTGGGCGGACCCGTGAAGCACGTCACGACCGAGAATCTCCGGTTTCCGCTCCGCGACCGCACGCTGGAGCTGGGGGTCCAGGACTCCATCTCCAACGTCGTGGACCAGGCGCCGGCCTGGATCCGCTTCAAGGGCGGCAGTCTCTTGGTCATCGAAGTCACGAATCCGTAGAACGGCCGCGAACGACGGAGACCGTGACCGTCGTCCCCAGCCCCTCGCCGGGGCTGTCCACCTGCACCGTCCCCCCCATCATCTCCACCAACTCCTTCACGATCACGAGCCCCAGCCCGCTGCCGCCGAACTTGCGCGTCATCGAGGCGTCGGCCTGCGAGAACTTCTGGAAGAGGAACTCGCGCCGGTCCAGCGGAATGCCGATCCCGGTGTCGCGCACCGCGATCTCCACGTACGGCGAGCCGGCTGCCGCCTCGATCGAGACCGACACGGAGCCGCGCTTCGTGAACTTGATCGCGTTTCCGATCACGTTGACGAGGATCTGACGCAGCCGCGCCTCGTCCGCCTGGACCGCCAGCCCGGGGCTCACCTCGCCGAGCGAGAGCTCGAGCCCCCTCTCCCCGGCCTGGACTTCCAGCGACCCGAACACCTCCCTGAGGACGGGCTGGAGGACGACTTCCCCCATCTCCACTTCCAGGCGCCCCGCCTCGATGCGCGAGAGGTCGAGCACGTCGTTGATGAGGTTCAGTAGATGCCGGCTGCTGTTCAGAGCGTGGCGCACCAGCTCCATGCGCTCGGCCTCGTCCACGCAGAGCTCGTCCGAGATGAGGTTCAGGAAGCCGATGATCGAGTTGAGCGGCGTGCGAAGCTCGTGGGAGGTGTTCGCGAGAAACTCGCTCTTCATCTTGTCCGCGGAGCGCAGGCGCTCGACCACCTGCTCCAGCTGATCGTTCTTTTCCTGCAGATCGGTCTCGTGGAGGCGCACCGATTCCACCAGGCGCGCGTTCTGGACCGCGGTGCCGATCTGGTAGCTCACGGCGCGAAGGATGTCCGACTCGCGCGCCGAGAGCTTCTCCCCCGCGATGCTCAGGATCGAGATGACCCCGACCACCTCGTCGCGCGCGAGGAGCGGCATGTGGACCACGGTCGCGATGCTCCGGTCGAGAAGCTCGGACTCCGCGACCAGCTCCCGCGTCTGCATGGCCTGCAGCACGGCGGGGTTGATGGCGTCGGGAATCATCCGGGGCGAGAGCTTGACCGAGGGGTTGAGGTAGCTGGCCTCGCCGACGAGGCGGAGCGCTTCGCCCTTGGCGTCGTACGTCTGGATCCAGCAGGCGTCCATGCCCAGTCCTTCCACGACCTGGCGCGAAACGGCGCTCAGCATGACCTGCGAATCGTGGCTGCTGCCCGTCGCGACCGCGATCGCCGAGAAGGCCGCAAGCTCCTGCGCGCGGCGGAAGGATTCCGCTTCGATCCAGCGCTGTTGCCCCATCTCCACGACCGTCGCGATGTAGCCCACCGCGGACGCGTCGGCATCGGCCACCGACGTGATGGCGAGTGTCATCGGGCTCGAGTCTCCGAGGGAGGCGCGGAAGTCCACCTCGCCGCTCCAGCGGCCCTCGCGATCGACCTCCAGGAAGATCCGCTCCTCGAGGTCCCCCGCCTCTTCCGACCAGAGGAACCGCCGGAGAAAAGACCCCGGCAGGATCGAGGCGTTGATCCCCGCGAGCTTCGCCAGGGCATCATTCGCGGCAAGAATCCGGCGGTCTTTTCCGAGAAGAAGCTGGCCGATGGGCGTGCGGTCGAAGTGCTCACGCAAGGCTTCGCCCGCGCCCCGGATCTGGGCGGAGGCAGTGGACACGTGCTGGCGAAGCGGATTCATCGGGACGGGGTCCCCCCGGAGACGATGAGCCTAGTCTGCTCCACGACTTATCGTCGCTCCTGGGACGCATCTTCTGCGTTTTCTGGGAGGGCTGGACGCGGTCTCCGGGGGTGTTATTCTGCCACCATGACAAAAGTCACAGCAGGGGTACTGGCGGGCATTCTGCTGGGGGCCCTCTACGGGCTGTACAACGCGCGGGGTGAAACCACCGCCGCCGCGATCTCGGCCAGCCTTCTGGGCCGCTCGGCGCAGGGCATCATCAACGGGGTCTTCGCCGCCTACGCCAACAAGGGCGCGACGCCGCTCTGGCGCGGCGCTCTCTGGGGTGTCGTCATCGGGCTGGGCCTCGGCGTGCTGGCCGGGCTGACCACGCATTCGATTCAGGCGGCGCTTCCGCCCTCGGCGCTCGTGGGACTGGGGTGCGGGCTGGCCACCGCGAAGGCGAAGCGCTAGCGCGACGGCGCCGCGGCCTTCGACTTCCCTCCCGCCGCGGCCTCTTCCTTTCCCACCGCCACCCGGGTGTACCGCCCGGGCTCGAAGTACTTCCTTGCGGCGGCGGCCAGTTGCTCCGCCGTGACCTTCCGGATCCGCTCCGGATACCGGTCGGCGAACTCGTATCCCAGACCCGAGGCCTCGTAGTAGGCGAGCCTTCCCGCCTGCGAAGCGTTGTCCTGTGCCCCGAGGTAATAACGTGAGAGCGTCTTCGAGATGATCCCCTGGAGGTCGGCCTGGGTCACGCCCTCGCGAGCGACCCGTGCGACGTCTTCCAGCACGCCGGCGGAGGCCATCGGGAAATTGGCGGGCGTCACCCCCATCTCGTTCTGCGCCGATGCCTGGCCCCACCGGTCGGACATGTAGAACCAGGACCGGTACGCGACCCCCTTCTCGTAGACGTACTTGAAGAAGAGCCGGTCGCCGATCAGGTTGACGGCCATCTTGAGAGGCACGTAGTCGGCGTCGCGGATGGAGCACGCGGGCCACCCGGTGTTGTAGGTGACCTGCTCCTGGTCCTTGTCCACGAAAACGACGCGGCTTTCCCTGGGAGCCTCGTCCCGCGCGGCTTCCATCACCACGGGCTTCCCGGGGCGCAGCCTCGAGAAGGATCGGCGAGCGGATTCGAGCGCCGTCGCCCCGTCGAAGTCTCCCACGATCGCGATCACGAGATTCTTCCCCGCGAACATCGTCTCGTACGCACGGCGCAGGTCGGCGCGCTGAATCCTGCGTAATGACGCCGTGTCGCCCGCGACCGGATTGCGGTAGGGCGACCGGCTGTACAGCGCCTTCTGGAACTGGACGTTGGTGTAGTCGAACGGGCGGTCGCCGAGACTCCGCGCCTGCTGGATGAGATCCTCGCGAACCTTGGCCACCTCGGACACGGGGAACGTGGGCCGCGTGACGACGTCGCGGAAGATGTCCCAGGCCTTCCCGAAATTCCGGGCCGGCGCCTGCAAGGCGACCGCTGCATAGTCCGCCGTGCCCTCGGCGTCGAGCGTCATCCCCAGCGCGTCGGCCTGCTCCGAGATCTCCCGCGCGCTCATCGAGCCCGCGCCCTTGCGCAAGAGCTGGGCGGCCATGTTGGACACGCCCGCAAGGCCCTCCGGCTCGATCCACTGGCCGCCCCGCGCAATCGCCGACACCGCGACGACCGGCGTCGAGTGGTCCTCCTTGAGGAGCAGCGTCACGCCGTTGGGAAACACTTCCTTCTTCAAGCTCGCGGTCGCGGCGGCGATTCCCTGGGTGGGCCACCCTTCGCGCCAGGGCGCGAGCATCGCGGTGATCTCGCTCTCGGACGGACCGGCCGCGCCCACCGGGCGAATGACCGAGTAGGAGGCGAGGTCCGCGGCGAGGTAGCGCCTGGCGACGCGCTGGATATCCTCGGCGGAGACGCTGCCGATGAGCGAAGGCCAGAGCGGCTCGAGCGAGACATCCGACATGATCCCGAACAGGCAAATCCGCTCCGCCCGCGAGAAGAAGTGCTCCGCCGCGAAGTCGTACTTGTTCTGCAGCCCCGACTTCACGCGCGCCAGCTCGGCCTGCGGAACGGGCGTGGTGGCGAGCCGCTTCAGCTCGTTCCGCATCAGCCCGAACACCTTCGCCTCGTTCTGCGGCGGCAGCTCTGCCAGGACCACGAACATGCCCGGGTCCTTGCGCACCTCGAACTGGGCGTCCACGGTGGTGACCAGATTCTCGCGCTCCTTGAGCGCCTTGTAGAGGCGGGACGAATTCCCGCTTCCGAGCAGCGTCGCGAGCACCGTGAGGGCGGGCGCGTCCGGATCCGAATAGGGCGGCGCGTGGAATCCCACGTAGGTCCAGGTGCTGGGGGTCTTCATGGATTCCACCCCCATCCGGAACTCCGTCTGCGGCTTCTCGGTCAGGCCCTGCTCGAAATCATCGCGGCCTCGCTTGTATCCCGCGAAAGCCTTCGTCAGCTTTCCTCGGACCTCGGCCGCGTCGAAGTCCCCCACGACCGCGAGGATCATCTGGTTCGGTACGTAGCGCTCCTCGTAGAAGGTCCGGAAGGTCGCGAGCGACGCGTGCTCGATCACGTCCCGGAGCCCGATCGTGTCGCGCTTGTAGGGATGATCGCGGAACATGAGCCGCTCGATCTGGTAGTAGACCTTGTAGTCGGGACGATCTTCACCCTGCTTGTACTCCGACATCACGACTTCGCGCTCCTTGTTCACCTTCTCCTGCGTCAACTTGAGACCCATCCAGGCGTCCACGGAGCGGTCCAGCGCCTCGTCGAAGTTCTCCTTGGGCGCGGTGAACCCGTAGCAGGTGTAGTCGTTGGTGGTGTAGCCACCGGATTCCTCTCCGATGCGCTGCATCTGCTTCCGGAATTCCAGCTCCCCCTGTTTCTGAGATCCACCCCGGAAGATGAGGTGCTCGTAGTAGTGGCTGAGGCCCGAGAGGGCGGGGGTCTCGGTGCGGCTCCCGCCGTTCACGAAAATGCACGCGGCCACGAGCGGCTTGGAATGGTTCTCGACGAGGATGACGCGGAGGCCGTTCGCGAGGGTCTCGCGGCGAATGGACTCGTTTGCGGCGGCACGGCACGGAGCCGCGAGCGCCGGCGCCATGGTGACGCAGAGGACCGCGGCGAGGAAGGAACGGAAACTCATGAACCCCCTACTTCACTTGATGTCTTGCATTGCCCCGAGAATTTCCTGGGTCTCGGGGAACCGGCCGACCGCCTTCTTGGAGAAGATGACCTTGCCGTCCACGGAGACGTCGAAGACGCCGCCTCCGCCTGGAATGAGCTTTGATTCAACACCGAGGCGTTTCTTCAGATCGGACGCCAAACTGGCGGCCTTGTCTTTGTAGCCTCACTCGGTGCAGTACTTGATCTCGACGTTCATAGGACCCTCCCGGGGCGATTCTCCGCCCGCCCGAAAGCACTGTCAAGCCGCCTAGAACGAGATCGGTAGCGACTCGAGCGAGACGAGCCAGCGAAAGCGCCAGGGCTTCCTGCCCGGCTCGGGGTCGCCGACCCAGAGAGGGAGCGTGACCCGGACGGGGCCGAAGACGCAGCCGACTCCGGCGTCGGCGAGCGGGTGCGTCGTCGTAAGCCCGCCGGCATCCCCGAAGAGCGACACGGGCAGCATCGGCATATCGAGATCCGCGTTCCAGCCCCACGCCCGCTTCCCGAGCGCGGCGCGTCCACGGTAGCCGCGAAGACCGCCTCCTCCCGCCATCCAGTAGCGCCCGGCCCGAAACAGCGGGCCGCGATCGTTGAGGTAGAAACGGCCCAGCGAGTCCACGCGATTTCCCTCGGCCGCGTCGAAAAGCAATTCGCGCGGAGGCCGGTCGTACGCGGACCCGCCGAAGAGCCTCCACGAGAAATGCGCGTCGCCGCGCGGCCCGAGGTCCAGCTCCTGCCGCGCCTCGGCGGAGATGCGCTCGTAGTGGAATTCCGGGCCGGGATCGGCGCTCTCGCGGGATGCCGTGGAGCCGGCCCGGAGATCCAGCCCCAGGCGCTCCTCGCGGCGCGGGCCGCGGGTCGCCAGCGTGAGGAGCGCCTTGCCGTGCAGGCCGCGTCCCGGCGACCAGTATCGGGGATCGACCGGCGCCAGATCGTAGCGGTCGCGGTAATCGATCGAGAGCCGCCATTCGCGAAAGGGATGCCGCCGGCCGGGCGCCATCGCGAGATTCCCCGCGCTCACCCCCGCGCGAAAGAGCCCCGCATCGCGGGCGCCCGCAAGCGCGAGACGACCGCGAGCGCCCAGCGCCCCCGCGCGGCGGCTTCCCCAGGCGCCGAATGAAAGATCGCCGCGCCGCGTCCCCACGGCCACGCTCCCGCCCGCGGCCATGATCCCCTCCGGGAAATCTCTCGAGGGCAGATAGCGGCCCGCGGTCCAGAGCCCCAGCCGCGCGCCCTCCGCCCGGCCATGCCAGAGCACCGGCCCGTAGAGGAAAGTCATCGCCTCAGCCGAGTGAAAATCGAAGAGCGGCTCGAGGCGCAGGGGCGGGTGATGCGTTCGTTTCTCCACGTAGCTCGTCACGCCCGTCCCGTGGAGCCATGGAGCGAGCCATCCGCCCAGATCACGGCCCGACGCCTTGTCGGCCGCCCGCACGACGTCCGCCGGACGAGGATGGCCGAGCAGGTTCTTCCGGTAGTACTCGTGGAGGAATTCGTGGAAGACGGGATCGCCCAGGTCGGCCGCGAGCGCGTGGAGCATGACCACCGGCTTGCTGTAGGCGCCCACCCCATACGGGGCGTCGCCTCGATACCGGTCGGCGGGTGTGTCCACCGGCTGCTCGTCCCGCGCATAGACCCGCGCGAGATAGCGGTTCTCATCGAGCAGGAAGTCCCTGACGGGGCTCGTCCACGGAAGGAGCTTCCGGCGCTTCAGGAGACCGCCGGGATACTTCGAGTCGCCGTAGCGATCCTCCATGTATTGCGTGAACCCCTCGTCCAGCCAGGGATCCGTGCGCTCGTCGCTTCCCAGCATTCCGTAGAACCAGTTGTGGGCGACCTCGTGCGCGATGGTGACGTCGAGCGATTCGATCCAGCCGGAGGGGAGATCCGGCTCGTTCATGATCAGCATCGGGTATTCCATCGCGCCGCCGCCCATGTAGCTCTCGGCGCTGGTGAAGGACGGCCAGATGTAGGGTCCCACCTCGCGCGACATGAACCGGATCGCGGATACCGTGAACGCTCTCTGATCGCGCCAGAGGTCCTGGTCGTCGCGGAAGGCGAGCGCTCGGATCGTGATCTTGTTCCACACCGTGTCGGCGCGAACGTAATCGGGGGAGGCGACCCAGGCGAAGTCGTGGACCCGCTCGGCGTGAAACCGGAGCGTCTTGAGCGAGGGCCTCGCCGTGTCCTGGGGCGCGCTCCGGGGCGCAAGCGCGCGGATCCGGTCCACGATGGTCGTGTCGCGCGAGGCGAGGATCAAGTGCAGCGGACGCGATCTTCCGGCCGCGTCGGCCTCCTCGCGCGACTCCTTCTCCGATTCGACCCAGGAGTAGCTGTAGTGAACCGGCGCCCCGCGCGGCGCGCGCAGCGAAATCCCCTCCTCGCGCTTCACCTCGAGCGGGCCGCGCCCTTTCCGGCCGGCCGGCTCGGCCAGATCGGTATTCAAGGCAAGCATGCTCCGCGGCCATCGGCCCTGGAGCGAGTCCGCCGGGGCCGCGCGAAGATGGATCGTGACGCTGTCGCGCGCGACCTCGCGATCCGCGAGCGGGATCTCGTTGTCCCCTCCCGCCGCTCCCTCCAGCACGCCGGTGGCGCCGACCCAGAAGGGATCCGGAAGCGTGATGGCGACATCGAACGTGCCGAAGTCGCCGTAGAACTCCGAGAAGTAGTGGTAGGGGTCCGCATGCCATCCCAGATCGTCGTAGACCGCGACCTTGGGGTACCACTGGGCCACCGAGTACGCTTCCGCGACGTGGCCGAAGCGGTTCAGGGGCTTCGGCACCTGGACCTCGAACCGAAGCCGGAGGGTCACGGAATCCCGGGGCCTGAGCGGCCGAGGCAGATCGATCCTTGCGACCGTCTCGTCGAGAGCGACCGTCGCGGGGGCGTCCCCCGCGGTGACCGAATCGATCGTCATCCACGCGCGATCCTCCGGCCGCGTGAACCGCACGGCGTAGTCCTCGCCCCAGCGCTCCCCTTCCCGAGCGTAGAGCGTGTGGTGGTCGCGGAAGGCATTCGGGTAGGCATGGAGGTAGATCGCGTGGAGCGTGGAGTCGGCGCCGCTCCGGTAGGTGATCGTCTCGTGTCCCGTGAGGCGATGCCGGAGGGGGTCGAGAGCGACCTCGATCCGGTAGCGGAGCCCCGGAGGGACGACGGCGTGGGCGCGTTGCGGGGCGGCGAACGCCGCGGCGAGGAGGAAGAGCAGGGCGCCCGAGCGGAAGCTCAGGCCAGAACGTCCTCCACCGCCGCCGCGAAGCTGGTTGCCCGTACGCCCTCCCCCAACAGCGCGTGCGGCGTCGCCGCGGCGACGCGTACCGGGACGAGGTCTCCGACCCGCTCGTCACGATGCGGGAACAGGGTCGTCTTGAAGTGCGCGGATTTTCCGAACCACTCGGACGGTGTCCGCTTGGTCGGCCCTTCCACCAGGACCTCGACGGTCGTCCCGATATCGGCCTGGTTCTTGAGAAGCGACCTCGTCTTCTGCTCCTCGATCAGGAGCGTGATGCGACGAGTCTTCTCCGCTTCGCTCACCGTCTCGGGCCAGTCCGCGGAACGCGCGCCGGCACGCGGAGAATACTTGAAGATGAACGCGCTCTCGTATCCCATTCGGTCCATGGCCGCGCGCGTGGCCTCGAAGTCCTCCTCGGTCTCCCCCGGGAATCCGACGATAATGTCGGTCGAGAGCGCGAGGCCGGGGATGGCGCGGCGGGATTTCTCGACCAGCCGCTCGTATCCTTCCATCGTGTAGATGCGCCCCATCCGCTCCAGCACGCGATCGGAGCCCGACTGGAGCGGGAGATGGAGATGCGGAGGCACCTTCCCGGATGCGGCCATCGCCTCGATGGCGCGATCGGTCATGTCGGAGGGGTGCGGCGACGTGAATCGGATCCGCGCGATTCCCGGGACACGGCTCGCCCGCGCCAGCAGCTCCGCGAAATCGACCCCCGCCGCGGCGTCCCGGTAGGCGTTCACGGTCTGGCCGAGGAACACGATCTCGCGGAATCCCTCGGCCGCGGCGTGCTCGACCTGGCGCATCACCTCGTCGGCGGGAAGGCTGCGCTCGCGGCCGCGCACGT
Organism: Candidatus Eiseniibacteriota bacterium; assembly: GCA_043741515.1. Lineage (GTDB taxonomy): Bacteria > Eisenbacteria > RBG-16-71-46 > SZUA-252 > SZUA-252 > WS-7. Next base: position 10,511 of record JAYUAE010000044.1, read on the forward strand.
AGGGCACGATGCAGAATGCGCAGAACTTGTCGCACCCGCGCATGATGCTCACCCAGGCGCGCACCCCGTCGGCGCGGGCGGGAACCAGATCGCCATAGGTCTCGACGCGGCTCAGGCGCACCGCAAGCGTGGGCTCTTCACGCGCCTCGGCGATCAGCTCGGGCAGCCGGCGGTATCCATCGGGGCCGACGACCAGGTCCACCTGGGGCACGCGCTCGATCAGCTTCGCCCGCAGATGCTGAGCCATGCACCCCGTGACGCCGAGAACCACCCCCGGACGTCTGAGCTTGTGGCGCGTCAGCTCCCCCAGCCGCCCGTAGATCCGCTGCTCCGCATGCTCCCGGATGGCGCACGTGTTCACGAGGATCACGTCCGCCTCGTCCGGCTTTTCGACGCGCAGATAGCCCGCCCGGCTGAGCTGTCCCAGCATCAGCTCCGAGTCGGCCACGTTCATCTGGCAGCCGTAAGTCTCGATGTAGAGGCGCCGTTCCATGGGGGCTGAATTATAAGGGAGCGGACGACCGGATGGGTTCAAGTTTCATCGAAACCCTGGCGAGGCAGCTCGAGAAGGTTCAGCGCGCCGGCAATCGCCCCGAGTAGACCGCTTCCATCCCCCGTGGCACAATGCGCTTGGTTAGAGCCATGCGCCCAGGAACATTTCGCCACGGGGACCCTCATGATCAAGAGCGACAAGTGGATTCGCAGGATGTGCCGGGACCACGCGATGATCGAGCCCTTCGCCGAGAAGCAGGTCCGCGACGGGGCCATCTCGTTCGGGGTCTCTTCCTACGGCTACGATCTTCGGATCGCGGATGAGTTCAAGATCTTCACGAACATCAACCACTCGATCGTGGATCCGAAGCGGTTCGATTCGAAGTCGTTCGTGGACTTCAGGGGGGCGGTCTGCATCGTGCCGCCGAATTCGTTCGCGCTGGGGAGGAGCGTCGAGTACTTCCGTATCCCCCGCGACGTCATGACCATCTGCCTCGGGAAGTCCACCTACGCGCGCTGCGGCATCATCACAAACGTCACGCCGCTCGAGCCTGAGTGGGAGGGGCACGTGACGCTCGAGATCTCGAACACGACGCCGCTCCCCGCGATGATCTACGCGAACGAAGGCATCGCGCAGGTCCTCTTCCTCGGAAGCGACGACATCTGCGAGACCTCCTACAAGGACAAGAAGGGCAAGTACCAGGACCAGCGCGGCGTCACGCTGCCCCGGCTCTGAGCGCGGCGGCGCTGCGGGCCCCTTCGCGCCGCCTAGAACGGCCGCAGCAAGACTTCGGAGCGGCCTGGGCGGCTGGGCTCCTGCCATCGACCGCCGCGCATACCGGTGTCTCGGAGAAGAATCCGGGGGCTTCGGCCGCTAGAATCAGGATCGCCACAGCCACAGCGAGGATAGAGCGCATCAGGCCGCCATCATATACCATGGGGCGGGATCCAATCCATCGGGGGCGCGACCAGGGGGCGGCATGACGGAGGAGCAGATCAAGAGCATCGTCGTTGTCGGCGCGGGGATCATGGGGCGCGGGATCGCGCTCGCCTCGGCGCGGGCGGGCTACAAGACCGCCGTCATCGAGCCAAGTGCTGCGGTGACGCAGTCCGCGCGCGCCGAGATCGAGAAGATCCTGGATCGCGCGCGGGAGAAGGGCGAGATCGACGAGACGACCGCGCGCGCGACACGCGAGAGGCTCACCTACTCGGCCGGTTACGAAGAGGCCGCGGACGCCGGCCTCGCCATCGAGGCCGTGCCCGAGTCGGTCGCGATCAAGGCGCAGGTCTACGAGCAGCTCGCCCCGCGCCTCGCGCGGGAGGGGATCCTCGCGACCAACACCTCCTCGCTCAGCATCACCGAGCTGGCCGCGACCTCGGATCGGCCGGCGCGATTCCTCGGAATGCACTTCTTCAATCCGGTTCATCGGATGAAGCTGGTCGAGCTGGTGCGCGGCCTCGAGACCACCGACGCCGCCCTCGCGATAGGAGAGCGCGCCGCCAGGGCCATGGGCAAGGAGACCGTCCTTGTGCGCGAATCGCCCGGCTTCGTGACGAGCCGGATCAATGTGCTGATCGGAAACGAGGCCTTCACGATGCTGGAATCCGGCGTGGCCTCCGCGCGCGACATCGACAAGG
>JAYUAE010000045.1:0-2275 GCA_043741515.1 Candidatus Eiseniibacteriota bacterium
GCCCCCGGATGAGAATCTCACGCACCGCGATCGCCGGAACGAGCCCCTGGGCGAAGTGCCCGATCTTGTCGTAGGGATTCCGATGCATGCCGAAGGCGCCGGCGATGGCGAAACCGAGCGGCACCCGCGCGTAGGTGTAGTGCCCTCCCACCATAAGGACGACGGCATGAACGAAGATGAGCGCATAGAGCAGCGTCGTGAGCGGAAAGCGGCGAAACGTGAGCAGAAGAACCGGAAGCACGATGATGATCGGAAACACCTCGAGCACCCAGGTGACCCGGTCTTGAGGGTGCAGACCCGACGCACACAGCAAGAGGACGAGGACGGCGGCTGCGACGGCGAGAGCGGTTTTCCTGTTCATTCAGACGATCACGTCGTATTCGCTCTGAACGAGGCCGCTCGAAAAGTGCCGCGTCGCGACATGACGAAGCCGGATGTCGCACGGGACGGCGCCGAAGAGGGGAATTCCCTCCCCGATCAGCACCGGAACGCGCGTGACGATGAGGCGCTGGACGAGTCCGGCCCGCAGAAATCCCTGGATCGTGATCCCTCCGTCGACGTACAGGTTGCGGGCTCCGGTCTCCGCGAGGCGCGAGACGATCTCCGCGGGAGGCCCGGCCATCTGCTCGACGACGCCGGAGGCGGCGGACAGGTTGACCGGGCGGCCGCTCAGGACCACCACGCGCTTGTCGCCGTAGGGCCATGGGTCGTAGGTCAGGACCGTCTCGAAGGTCTTTCGCCCGATCACCAGGGCATCGACGCTGGCCATGAATTCGACGTAGCCATGGGGCTCGCCCCCGCCCTCAGGCAGGAAGTCGAGATCGCCGTTCCGCCGCGCGATGAAACCGTCGACGCTCGTTCCGACGAAGACGGACACCGTCATCGGAGACTCTCTTTCACGAGGCCGGCCGAGACCGGAATGCCCAGGCGCAGAGAGCTCCGGCGGCAACCGCCCCGATCCAGGAGATCCAGACGGGAATCGCCGTGCTTCCCAGCTGTGCGGGCACCTGCATCACGGCTCTGATGACGTGACCAACTGCGAGCAAGCCGAACACGGACCCGGAAACGTTCCGATAGCCGCTGCCGTTCATCCTGGACCTCCTTGCCCCGCCGGGGAGCGCCACTGACGATATCAAGCGGGAGGAGCTGAAAGCGCGATGTACTAGGCGACGAGAGTCGACGGTGAAATGTGGTAGACGAAACTCTCTCGACCCGCGCCGTCGAGCCTCGAGCCTGCCCGAATGCCACCGATCCTCTCGACGGCCTTCTGAGAGCGGAGGTTCAAGGGACCGACGAGAAGGATGACGTGGCCGACGAATTGAAACGCGTGCCGCAACATGAGGCGCTTCATTTCCCTGTTGTAGGCGCCACCCCAGTGCGCTCTGGACAAGAACGTCCAGCCGACTTCAACCGTGGCCGCAGCTTCGTCGTATCCGAAAAACCGCGAGGAGCCGATGACCCGGCCGTCCTTCTGGTCGATGGCGATCAAGGCTCCCCCGCATGCCAGCGCCTCCTCGAAGAAAGTCTTGAAGACCTCCTCCTTGTAGCGGTCGCGGTTCGGATGTTGTTCCCAGATCAGCGGATCGGAGGCCACTTCGTAGAGGGCACTCCAGTCCCGCAGTCGAAGTGGCCTGAGCAGGACGAGCTCGCCCCGGAGAACGGGCTGAAGGTCGAAGGGCATTCCGGATCCTACCGCCGCGCACGCGTGCCGCGCTTCCGGAAATGCCGCCTCATCGAGCGCTTTTCCGACGCCTCACTATTGCGTTACCGAGATGCAAGCCGGGCAGATGACGCGCTGGCCGTTTTTTGGCGAGAACACTTCAAGGTCGGCCGGCCCGACGGGGATGCCCGACAGCGGGGAGACCTGGGCCGTAGCCCTGATGAAGTTGATGCTGAGCAATTCGACGTTGAGCTCGAGGCTGTGCTGGCCGGAGCGGAGCAAGACCTGAAGCGGGAAAGTGAACCCGGAACCGGCCACCGTGATTTCAGTCTTGGCACCGAGGGGGACCTGGCCAGGCGAGACGCCGAGGACCGACATCGGAACGGAGGGTGTAGGGGTGGCGACCACGGCGGGAGGAGGGTTAGAACGCTCCGGTTCAGCGGCGGCGCGCCGCGCCGTCCGCTGCAACCGATTGTTGGGCGGCTCCATGGGCCATCACGGCCGAACCTCACTCATGAGCGCAAGCAGGTTCCCATCAGGATCGCGAAAGAACGCCATCCACAATTCGTGGTCGGGGAGTCTTGCTATGAGGTGAGGCTTATCTTCGAAAAGCAC
>JAYUAE010000046.1:0-12620 GCA_043741515.1 Candidatus Eiseniibacteriota bacterium
CGACTCACGATCTACGTCACGGATCTCGCCGCCTACCGCGCGAGCCGCAAGGCGATCGGGGAGAGCTGGCGGGCGCGCCTCGGCAAGCATTATCCGGCCGTGGCGCTCCTCGAGGTCAAAGGGCTCGTGGACCGCGGCGCCATGGTCGAGATCGAGGCCACGGCGGTCGTGGGCGGGGCGCGATAGCCGATGCCCATCGCGCCTCGTTCGTTTCTCTTCGCGGTCGATTCCGGGACGGGCGTGGCGACGCTCACGCTCAACCGCCCGGAGCGTCTGAACGCGCTCACGTTCGAGGTGTACGAGGAGCTTCGCGACACGTTCCGCGCGCTCGACACGGAGCCGGGGGTGCGCGCCGTCGTGCTCACCGGATCGGGACGCGCCTTCTGCTCCGGGGGTGACGTCGAGGACATCATCGGCGCCCTCTTCTCGCAGGACGCCGCGGGGCTCCGGCGCTTCACCGACATGACGTGCGAGGTGATCCGGAACATTCGCCGCTGCCGGAGGCCCGTGGTCGCGGCCCTGAACGGCACCGTGGCGGGCGCGGGGGCGGTGATCGCGTCCGCGTGCGACATCCGGGTGGCGTCCGAGTCCGCGAAGATCGCCTTCCTCTTCGTTCGTGTCGGCCTCTCGGGCGCGGACATGGGCGCCTCCTGGCTCCTCCCTCGTCTCGTGGGGCTGGGGCAGGCCACCGAGCTTCTCATGACCGGCGATTTCATCGACGCGCGCCGCGCCCACGAGATCGGGCTCTACCAGAGGGTCGTGGCTCCGGAGCGATTGATGGAGGACGCGACCTCCCTCGCCGAGCGGCTCGCGCGCGGGCCCTCCGAGGCGCTCGCGGTGACGAAGCAGGCGCTCGAGGCGGAATACGCGATGGATTTCGAGAAGGCGCTCGAGCATGAATCCAGAGTGCAGGCGCGCCTCATGCAGCACCCGAATTTCCGCGAGGCGTACGAGGCCTTTCGCTCGAAGCGCGATCCCAAGTTCCAGTGATGCGGATCCCCGATCCAGGCCCGGTGCGCGCGTTCCTCGAGGAGCGCCACGTCGCGCTGGCGGGCGAGGCAGCCGCCTTCGCGGCGCGCGAGATCGCGTCCTTGCCCGAGCCCCGGGACGACGCGTCGGCCCGGAGCCAGGCGCGCGCGATCCTGGCCCAGGCGGGGGCCGCGGGGTGGCTCGGCCCGATCCAGCGCCAGGACTGGCGCGGGTGCTGCCTCGTGCGCGAGGCGCTGGGCGCGGCATCGCCTCTCGCGGACGCGGTCTTCGCGCTTCAGGGGCTGGCTACCCTGCCCATTCTCCTCTCGGAGAACGGCCCCATGCGGGAGCGCTGGGTGGACGCGGCCATCGCGGGCCGCGCCATGGGCGCCTTCGCGATGACCGAGCGCGAGGCGGGCTCCGACGTTGCGGCCATGCAGACGACCGCGCGGCGCGACGGCAAAGGCTTCTGCCTGAGCGGCGCCAAGACCCTCATCTCGAACGCCGGGATCGCGGATTTCTACACGGTCTTCGCTTCCACCGACTTGGCCGCCAAGGGGAAGGGCATCTCCTGCTTCGTGATCCCAGCCGACACGCCCGGGTTCAAGTTCACAGGACCCCAGGTCCTCTCCGCGCCTCATCCTCTGGGTGAGATCGCCTTCGAGGACTGCCGGGTGCCGGCCGCGAACCGTCTGGGAGAGGAGGGCCGTGGGATGGCGCTCGGGCTCAAGACACTGGACCGCATGCGCGCGACGGTGGGCGCGGCCGCGTGCGGCATGGCTGCGCGCGCGCTCTCGGAGGCGCTGGCCCATGCGCGGGCGCGAAAGCAGTTCGGGAAGCCGCTCTCGGAGTTTCAGCTCGTCCAGGAGAAGCTCGCGAGGATGGCGACCGAACTGACCGCGGCGCGTCTTCTCGTCTACCGCGCCGCGTGGGCCGCCGACCAGGGCGCGGAGCGTGTCACGCTCGAGGCCGCCATGGCAAAGGCATTCGCCACCGAGGCGGCCCAGCGGATCGTGGACGACGCGGTGCAGATCGTGGGAGGCGCGGGGGCCCTGGCGTCGCACCCGGTCGACCGGCTCTACCGCTCGGTTCGCGCCCTGCGCATCTACGAGGGCACGACCGAGATCCAGCACCTCGTGATCGCGGGGCAGCTCATCCAGGACGCGGGCGCGTGAGCCGCGAACGAGGCGCGGGAGCGTGAAGGTCGCGGTCATCGGCGGCGGCCCGGCGGGGCTCTTCGCGGCCCTCCTCCTCAAGAGGCAGCACCCGGAGCACGAGGTCCACGTCCACGAGCGGAACCTCCTCGAGGAGACCTTCGGCTTCGGCGTGGTCTTCTCGGACGCGGCGGAGCAGACGCTCGCTCAGGAGGATCCCGAGATCACGGAGGCGATGAAATCCGTGAGCCACCGCTGGGACTCGATCGAGATCCATCACGCCGGAGCGATGTTCACCTCCACGGGCCACGCCTTCTCGGGTCTCTCGCGCAAGGCGCTGCTTCGCGTCCTGGCGGACCGCTGCCGCTCGCTCGGGGTCACGCTCTGCTTCCAGCGCGAGGTCCAGGATCCCGAGGCGCTCCGCGACGCGGACCTCGTGATCGCGGCCGACGGCGCGAATTCGATCGTGCGCGAGCGCTACCGCGAGCGCTTCCGGCCCACGGTCGACGTCAGGCCCAACAGGTTCGTCTGGCTCGGGACCACGAAGCCCTTCCCGGCATTCACGTTCCACTTCAAGGAGGACCGTCACGGGCTCTGGCGCGTCCACGCCTACCAGTACGAGCCCGGCTTCTCGACCTTCATTGTCGAGGCGCGCGAGCCCACCTGGCGCGCGGCCGGGATGGACAAGGCGGACGAGGCGGGGACGATCGCCTTCTGCGAGCGGCTCTTCGCGAAGGAGCTGGACGGCCACCGCCTGGTCTCGAACCGCTCGATCTGGAGGAGCTTCCCGACGATCCGGAACGAGACGTGGCGCCACGAGAATGTCGTGCTCCTGGGCGACGCCGCCCACAGCGCGCATTTCTCGGTGGGGTCGGGGACCAAGCTCGCCATGGAGGACGCCGTGGCGCTCTCGGAGGCGCTCGGGGCGCATCGCGAGATCCCCCGGGCGCTCGAGGCGTACGAGGCGGCGCGTCGTCCACCCGTGGAAAGCCTGCAGCGCGCGGCCCAGGCGAGTCTCCAGTGGTTCGAGGATACCGAGCGCTACGTGAAGCTGCCGGACATCCAGTTCGCGTTCGCGCTCCTGACCCGGAGCCTCCGGGTGACTCACGAGAATCTGAGATCGCGCGATCCCGTGTTCGTGACGAAGGTCGATTCCTGGTTCGCGGGTGAGGCGGCACTTCAGGCCAGGGTCCCGGCCGCCGCGGGCCCGCCGCCGCCACCCATGTTCACGCCGTTCCGTCTGCGCGATCTAAAGCTCGTGAATCGCGTGGCGGTCTCGCCCATGTGCCAGTACTCGGCCGAGGACGGCACGCCCGACGACTGGCACCTGGTGCATCTGGGATCGCGCGCCATGGGCGGCGCGGGGCTCGTCTTCGCCGAGATGACCGACGTGAGCGCGGAGGCGAGGATCTCGCCGGGATGCGCCGGCATGTACAAGCGGGAGCACGCCGCGGCCTGGAAGCGGATCGTGGATTTCGTGCACGCCCACTCGCAGGCCAAGGTCGCGATGCAGCTCGGGCACGCGGGAAGGAAGGCCGCCACGAAGCTTTCCTGGGAAGGGGACAACGAGCCTCTGCCCGCGGGGGCGTGGCCCATCCTGGCCCCCTCGGCGGTGCCCTACCTCCCGCACAGCCAGGTTCCGCGCGAGATGACGCGCGCCGACATGGACGCGGTGGTCCGGGATTTCGTTCGCGCCGCGAAGCTTTCCATCGAGGCGGGCTTCGACTTGCTGGAGATCCACGCGGCGCACGGCTACCTGCTCGCGAGCTTCATCTCGCCCATCACGAACCGGCGCGAGGACGAGTACGGGGGCGCGCTTACGAACCGCATGCGCTTTCCGCTCGAGGTCTTCGACGCCGTGCGTGCGGCGTGGCCCGAGGAGCGGCCGATGTCGGTGCGGATCTCGGCCACGGACTGGTTCCCGGGCGGGATCACGCCCCAGGACTCGGTCGAGGTGGCGCGGATGCTGAAGGCGCACGGCTGCGACATCGTGGACGTCTCGGCGGGGCAGACGGTCCCGGATCAGCGTCCGGTCTACGGGCGGCTCTTCCAGACACCGTTCGCGGATCGCATCCGGCACGAGGTGGGGATCGCGACCATGGCGGTGGGCAACATCTCCTCCTACGCCGACGTCAACACCATCCTGGCTTCCGGTCGGGCCGATCTCTGCCTTCTCGCCCGAGCGCATCTCTGGGATCCTTACTGGACGCGCCATGCCGCGCACGAGCTCGGCCACGCGCTCCCCTGGCCTTTACCCTACGAGTCGCTCAACGCATACAAACCGCGGTTCACGTGATCGAACGGAGACTCTGGTAAATGGTCACCTATTCGAGCTATCTCAAGCTGGACGAGCTTCTCTCGCTGCAGCAGCCGGTTTCCGACGGGCCGGAGCACGACGAGACGCTCTTCATCATCATTCATCAGATTTACGAGCTCTGGTTCAAGGAGCTGATCCACGAGGTGGAGTATCTCAATGCGCTGCTCGGGCGGCAGGACGCTTCCCGGGCGCTCCACACGCTGAAGCGCATTCTCACGATCCTCAAGGTCGTCGTGGCCCAGATCGACGTGCTGGAGACGATGACTCCGCTCGAGTTCCTCACCTTCCGCGCGCGCCTCGAGACGGGGAGCGGGTTCCAGTCGGTCCAGTTTCGGGAGCTGGAGTTCATCCTCGGGGCGAAGAATCCCGCGGTGCTCGGACGCTACGCAGCCGGGAGCGAAGAACGCCGGAGGCTCGAGCGGCGGCTCAGCGAGCCCACCCTCTGGGACGCGTTTCTCAGGTTTCTCGCGGCCAAGGGGCATCCCATTCCGCGCGAGGCGCTGGAGCGCGACGTGGCGCGCCCCGTCGAGCCCATGCCCGCGCTCCATCCGGTCCTGATCGGGATCTACCGGCGCGACTCCAACCTGGCCTCGCTCTGCGAGCGGCTGGTGGATCTCGACGAGGGGGTCCAGGAATGGCGCTACCGCCACGTGAAGATGGTCCAGCGCACCATCGGGACGAAGCTGGGGACCGGAGGCTCGGAGGGCGCCGCCTACCTCAAGACCACGCTCGACCGCCCCATCTTTCCGGACCTCTGGGAGATCCGGACGGAGCTCTGACGCCCCGGACAAGCGCCCGCCCGGCGCGCGCCCGGGTGTGTTAATCTCCCGCTCCCAATGAGCCTTCAGAGCGGCAGCAGAATCGGCGCCTACGAAATCCAGGACCTCCTCGGAGCCGGAGGGATGGGGGAGGTCTACCGGGCGCGCGACACGCGGCTGGACCGCACGGTCGCGATCAAGATCCTCCAGGGCCATCTGGCGCCGGACGACGACATCCGCGCGCGCTTCGAGCGCGAGGCGCGTATCGTCTCGAGCCTCAATCACCCGAACATCTGCACGCTCTTCGACGTGGGCCGCCAGGACGGGATGGACTATCTCGTCATGGAGTACCTGGAAGGGGAGTCGCTGGCGGACCGGCTCGCGCGCGGGCCGATGCCGCTCCCCGAGCTATTGAAAACGGCGGTCGAGATCGCGGACGCGCTCGACCGCGCGCACCGGCAGGGGCTCACGCACCGCGATCTCAAGCCCGGGAACATCATGCTCACCAAGTCGGGAGCGAAGCTCCTGGACTTCGGTCTCGCGCGCACCGCCCCCCCGCAACGCTCCATGAGCGACCTCTCCTCGCCGACCATGAGCCGCCCGATCACCGCCGAGGGCACGATCGTCGGCACGTTCCAGTACATGGCTCCGGAGGTGCTCGAGGGCGGGGAAGCGGACGCGCGAAGCGACATCTTTTCCCTGGGAGCGGTGCTGTACGAGATGGCGACCGGGCGGCGTCCCTTCGAGGGGAAAAGCCAGGCGAGCCTCATCGCGTCCATCCTCAAGGAGACGCCGCGTCCCATCTCGGCGCTCGTTCCGGTCTCGCCCCCGGCCCTCGACCGCGTGGTCGAGCGCTGCCTGGAGAAAAACCCGGACGATCGCTGGCAGACCGCCCGCGACCTATTACTGGAATTGAAATGGATCGGGGACGCCGGATCGCGCGCCGGCATTCCGGTCCCGGTCGCGGCGAGACGCAAGGCCCGCGAGCGCCTGGCCTGGGGCCTGGCGGCGGCGGGCGCGCTCGTCTCCATGGCGCTTCTCGGCTTCGCGGTCACACACGCGCCGCGGCGCCAGGAGCCCATCCAGTTCTTCATCGCCACGCCCTCCATGATCACCGCTATCGGGACCCCCAAGGTCTCGCCCAATGGCCGGTACGTGGCGTTCAACGCCGTCGATTCGGCCGGCGTCTCCCGCATCTGGCTTCGCCCCTTCGGTTCGCTCTCTCCGGAGCCGATTCCCGGCACCGACAATGCCCAGCGCCCGTTCTGGTCGCCCGACAGCCGGTATCTGGCCTTCATGGCGGACGGCAAGCTGAAGAAGATCTCCGTGAACGGCGGACCGCCCCAGACCGTGGGCGAGACCGGAAGCCGGGGGGATGGGAGCTGGGGCCGGAAGGGCGTGGTCCTCTTCGATAACTCCGCGACCGACTCGATCCTTCGCATCGCGGCTGCGGGAGGAATCGCGAGCCCGGCCACGAGGATCGACCGCGCGCGCGGAGAGACGGGGAACGCGTGGCCCCAGTTTCTTCCGGACGGCCGCCACTTCCTCTACCTCGGGCTCGCCACGAGACCCGAGTCGACCGCGCTGAAGCTCGGCGACCTGGGGTCCACGAAGACGAGCGTGCTCCTGATTGGAAACCTGTCCCGGATTGAATATGTGGATCCAGGATACGTCCTCTTCGTCCGGGACCGCGCGCTCCTGGCGCAACGGTTCGACCCGGGGAAGGCCCAGTTCCGGGGGGAACCCTTCCCGATCGTGGACGACGTCGCGGTCGGTGGAGGCGGCGCCGCGAACGCCGAGTTCTCCGCTTCCGGCAACGGAGTGCTCGTGTTTCGCGGCAGCGCGGGATCGGGGACCAGCCGGCTCACGTGGGTCGATCGCGCCGGGAAAGACATCCAGGTCTTCGGCGAGCCCGGCTCGTATTCGGATCAGGTCGTTTCTCCGGACGGCAAGCGGATCGCCATGGAAGCCGGCACCGGCAGTCCCGACCTCTGGACCATCGATACGGGGCGGAACGTCACCACGAGATTCACCTTCAGCGCCGCCCAGGACTACTGGCCCGTCTGGTCTCCCGACGGCGCGCGGATTGCCTACACGTCGGACCAGGCCGGCGCGTTCAGGATCTACGTGAAGCCGGCCACCGGAGCACAGCCCGAATCCGTGCTCATCCAGAACCCAATAGGGCTCGGCCCATGCGATTGGTCTTCGGACGGACGCTTTCTCGCCTGCTTGAAACCGTCCACGGCCGGGGGCTGGGATATCTGGGTCGTGAACACGACGGGGCAGGTGGAGGGGCGCCCTCTGCTCGCGAGCCCGTTCCGTGAATTCGAGCCGCGCTTCTCACCGGACGGCAAGTGGATCGCCTACTCCTCCAACGAATCGGGGCGCCGCGAGGTGTACGTCCAGCCGTTTCCGGGATTGGGGGGCAAGTGGCAGGTCTCGAGCCAGGGAGGGCGCGACCCCGAGTGGCGCCGCGACGGGAAGGAGCTTTTCTTCCTCTCCCTCGCGGGCGTGCTGAACGCGGTGGATGTCTCGGCGACAGGCACGGCCCTCGATCTGGGCACCCCGCGCGCGCTCTTCCCGGGCATTCTCGCGGACGACAGCCCGATCGGCCACAATTACGCCGTGTCGGCCGACGGCCAGCGGTTTCTCATACGCAAGACGGTCCGCGCGGGCGAGCTGCCGTCCACGACCGTGTTCATGAACTGGACCTCGACATTCGCGAGGCGATGACCCGCATGCGTTCGCTCGAGCCGAACCGGTCGCTCTCGGCGGACGATCTCAAGAAATCGCCCAATCCGCTCGCGCGCCATTACACGCGATTCCGGGTGGCGGAGCGGCTGCTCCTGACGGGGCACTCGCACCAGGCCTGGCCCGACGTGGCGTTCGAGGGACAGGTCGAGGCCTGGGACGACGCGGCCACGCTCGTCGACGAGAAGTGGCCGCGCGCCACCGAGAAGGCGGACCGCGTTCGCCGCGGCTACGCGAGACTCCTCGGCGACCGGGGCGGAGTGATCGCGCTGGCGCAGGGCACCCACGATCTGCTCGTGAAGTTTCTCTCCGCCATGCCGCTGCGCGAGCGTCCGAGGCTGGTCACGACGGACGGCGAATTCCATTCGATCCGCCGCCAGCTGGACCGGATCGCAGAGGAGGGCGCGATCGAGGTGGTCCGCGTGAGCGCCTGCCCCGCGAGTGCTACGGCGGAGCGCCTCATCGCGGCGACTGACGCGCGCACCGCAGCGGTGCTCGCCTCCTCGGTGCTCTACGCCAACGCCCATGTCGTGCCGGGGCTCGGCAGGGTGGCGGAGCACTGCCGCCGCATGGGCGCGGAGCTCCTCGTGGATGCCTACCACCAGCTCAACGTCCTGCCCTGCTCGCTCGAGCGCGATGGCCTCGCCGATGCGTTCGTGACGGGCGGAGGCTACAAGTACTGCCAGCTTGGAGAGGGAAACGCCTACCTCCGCGTTCCACCGGGGCGGGATCATCTTCGCCCCGTGATCACGGGCTGGTTCAGCGAGTTCGCGCACCTGTCGGAGCGGGTGAAGGGAGGCGTCGCGTACGGGGAAGGGCCGGCGCGCTGGGCGGCCGCGACGAACGATTCCACCAGCCACTACCGAGCGGCGCGGGTCTTCGACTTCTTCGAGGAGGAGGGTTTGACGCCGGAGCTTCTGCATGAGACGTACGCGCGCCAGGTCGCGTTCCTGGCGGAGCGATTCGACGCGCTGGACCTCGATCCGGAGCTGATCACGCGGGACCGCTCGGTCCCGTCCACGGCGATCGGGGGATTCCTCGCGCTGACGAGCCCGCGCTCGGTCGAGATCGCGAAGGGGCTCCGCTCGCGGGGCGTGCTCATCGACATCCGGGGGACCACCCTGCGCTTCGGTCCCGCGCCCTACCTGTCCGACGCGCAGCTCAAGGCCTCGATGGACGCGCTCTCCGAGACCGCCCGCTCGCTGCGCTAGATCTGGCTCGAGAGCGACGCCAGGAGCTTCTCCAGCTCCTTGGGGTCCGCCGGCTTCGTCACGTGGAAATCGAACCCCGCCTCGTGCGACCGGCGCTGGTCCTCGTGCTGGCCGTATCCCGTCAGCGCGATCATGAAGGTCGAGCCGCGCGGGAAATCCCGGCGCAGGATCTGGGCGACCGCGTAGCCGTCCATGGGGCCGGGAAGCCCGATGTCACAGATCACCACCTCGGGACGGAAGCGCCTGGCGATCTCGATTCCAGCGGGGCCATCGTAGGCCTTCTCCACCTCATGACCCATGAGATGAAGGAGCATCTCCATGCTCTCCGCCGCGTCGACGCAGTCCTCGATGACCAGGATCCGGTAGGATTTCGCGGCTTCCGGCGCGTAGCGCGTCGCAACCTCGCGCCCCTGGGGTTCACGCTCCAGCGGCAGATAGATCGTGAACTCGGATCCCGTGCCCGCGCCGTCGCTCGAGGCGGCGATCCGCCCGCCGTGAAGCTCCGCCAGCCCCTTCGCGAGCGCCATCCCGACCCCCAGCCCGGCGCCGCCCCGGTCGTAGATCCGCGCGCCCGGTCGAAACGCCTCGAAGACACGCGCCAGGTGCTCGCTGTCCATGCCGATGCCGTTGTCCCGGACGCTGATGGACGCCGTCTTTCCGCTCGGATCCTCGGTTAGGGTGAGGGCGACCCGTCCTCCCGCCTCGGTGAACTTGGCGGCGTTCTGCAAGATGTTCGCAAAGATCTGCGCGAGGCGCATGGGATCCCCGTTCGTCCAGAGATCCTTGTCGGGGATGTTCGATTCGACCTTGAGCCCGGCCGCCTCCAGCGTGATCCGGTAGTCCCCGACCACGCGGCGGACCACCTCGGTGAGATTCAGGGGCTCCTTCCGAAGCAGGATGGTTCCGCTGGAGATCCGGGACAGATCGAAGAGGTCGTCGGTGATCCGGGCCATCTGGGCCACCTGGCGCTCGACGATGTCGCGGGCCTGCGCCGCCAGCGGCCCGTCCGGGTTGCGCTGAAGAACGTGAAGCGCGTTCTGGATCGGCGCGAGCGGGCCGCGGATCTCGTGCGAGAGGATGGCGAGGAACTGGTCTTTCCGAAGGCTTGCGTCGGCAATCCTGGCTTCGCTCTGGCGGAGGGCTTCCTCGACGCGCTTGCGCTGCTCCAGCTCGCGCTCGAGCCGCTGCGTCAGCTGCTCGGTGCGGCGGCGCGCGTGCTGCTCGGTCAGATCGGTGATGATCAGGTACGAGACCGCGTCCGAGTCTTCGACCGCGTTGACCGCCACGTGCACGGGCATCACGGCGCCGTCCGAGCGAAGGAGCCCGAATTCACCCTGCCCGCTGCCGGAATCGATGATCTCCTCGTAAGCGGTATGCGAGGGGACAGCGAAGAAGCTGTAGACCGAACGGCCCGTCACATCCTCCACCCGGCGCCGGAGCATCTCGGCGAATCGCCGGTTGCAGTAGAGCACGGTCCCCTCGCCGCCCGTCGCGACCGCGCCCTGCTGCATTTTCTCGACGAGGATGCGATAGGGACGATCCGCGGATTCCAGCGTCAGGATGGGATCTCCCGCCGCGCGCGTCACCACCGGGGCATCTCCGCGGTGAGGGGCGTGCCATTCCGGTTCGTTGCCACGCTGCGGAACCTCGGTTCCATGTGAGAATGCGAGTTACATCACTCTTGCGGGGGGAAATAGTATAGGACGCGGTCCGCGAGGAATGATACGCGTAAGACTCCCGAACTCAGAGTGCGCAGGCGCAACCGATGGATATGTTGATACTTAGCCCCTCATCGGGCGATGAGAAGGGTCTCGGCGAACGGCCACTCACGGTCCATCCACTGTCCGGCGGCCGAAAAGCGGGCTTCCTTCGAGATGCGAGCCGGCTCCGCGGGCTCGAATTTGTACGAGCTTTCCGTCCAGATGCTCTCCCCTTGCCGGAAGGACACCGCGAGGTCGATCGCATGGATCGTCACCGTGTGCGCGCGGCGCGCGACGAGGTGCATCTCCACGCGCCGCTCCGTCGCGTTCCATCGAGCTTCGTGGCGGAACAGATCCAGATCGAAGCCGGCGTCGAGCTCGCGATTGAGACGGCGAAGGAGATTGAGATTGAACGCGGCCGTGACGCCGAGCGCGTCGTCGTAAGCCGCGATCAAAGCCGGCGCGGGCTTGACGAGATCGGTCCCGAGTAGGAACCCATCGCCGGGGCGGAGGCGCCCCCGCACCTCGCGGATGAATTCTCGCCCCTCGGATCGCTCGAAGTTGCCGATCGTGCTTCCCAGGAAGAGCAGAAGGAGCCGCTCGTCGCTCCGCCTTCGCGAAGCGACCAGCGAGAGGCCGCTCAGGTAATCCGCCTCGATCGGGTCCACGTCCACCGCGGGGAGGCGGCTAAGCTCCAGCTCGCAGCGCTCCAGCGCCGCGCAGGAGATGTCGATGGGGTAATAGCGCACCGGGCTCTTCGGCCCGAGCGCTTCCAGCAGCCAGCGCGTCTTCCGTCCGCTCCCGCTGCCCAGCTCCGCGATCGTGGGCGGATGACCCATCGCCGCGACGATCTCGCGGGCGTGTGCGCGAACGATCCGCTCGTCTGCCCGCGTCAGCCCGTACTCGGGCAGGAATCCGATGGCCTCGAAGAGAGCGGATCCCAGGTCGTCATAGAGGTACCGCGAGGGAAGGCTCTTCTGGCCCGCCCCGGCGAGGCCTGAGCGGACGTCCTGGGCCAGCTCGTCGAGAAACGTTGAATGCGCGCCGTGCGCCGCCTCGAGACGCATGGCTAGCCCCGCGAGCCGACGGTCCGGAAGCCGGCGTAGATGTAGGGGTAATGCGGCTGGAACCAGTTCCGGAACGAGCGGCGCAGCATGCAGGCCGCGGTGCGCGGCGAGCCGCCCTTCTGGACCAGGTGTTCGCCGTCGAAGAAATTCTGCGAGTAGCCCTCGTAGTCCGGATGGGCTTGGAAGCCGGGGAACGGGCCGAACACGCTCGACGTCCACTCCCAGCCGTTGCCGACCATCTCGGAGACTCCGAACGCGCTGTCTCCCCCCGGGAAGGCGCCGACCGGCGTCGGATCCCAGCGCTTGAGGTCGAAGTTGCCGTGCTTCTCCGAGGGCGCCTCGTCGCCCCAGGGATACTCCCGCTCGCGGCCGTCCGGCGCTCCGTATGCAGCGCGATGGAACTGGGGCTCGGCCGGCAGCTCACGTCCCTGCCAGCGCGCGAAGGCGGAAGCCTCGGCGTGGCTCACGTAGACGGGCGCCGCGAGCGGGAGCGGCGCCTCGGCGAACATGCCCCGATAGAGCCAGGCGCCGTTCCGCTCGCGCCAGAAGCAGGGATGACGCACCTGCTCGCGGCTCCTCCACGCCCAGCCGGTCTCGGACCAGAGCGCGCGCTTCTCGTAGCCCCCGTCCCGCACGAACTCCAGGAAGCGGCCGTTCGTCACTTTGTGCGAGTCGATCGTGAATGCGGGCACC
>JAYUAE010000047.1:0-12616 GCA_043741515.1 Candidatus Eiseniibacteriota bacterium
ACGATGTCGGCCCTGGAAACCGCGCGCAGAGCGCGGGTTATGCCGTAGAACTCCACTGGATCATGAACCTTGGCCTCGCGCCGCATCCCGGCGGTGTCCACCAGCGTGAAGGTCTGCGTGCCGCGCACGATCGAGGTGTCCACAGCGTCCCGCGTGGTACCGGGCGCCGAGTCCACGACCATACGCTCCTGGCCCAGGAGCCGGTTCACGAGCGAGGACTTGCCCACGTTCGGCCTTCCGACCACGGCGATCCGGATCGCGCCGGTGTCGATCGGAGGCGCCTCCGCTTCGGGGAGCGCGCCCGTGACGAAATCGAGCAGGTCCCCCGACCCGCGGCCGTGCAGCGCCGAAACCGGGATCGGATCACCCAGGCCCAGCGAGTAGAACTCCGCCAGCTCGGACTCGGGCCGCGATGCGTCCACCTTGTTCACCACCAGGAGCGCGCGCCGCCCGCTCTTCCGGATGCGCTCGGCGACGTGGAGGTCCAGCGGCGTGATCCCCTCGCGCGAGTCGAGCACGAACATCGTGAGGTCCGCCTCGTCGATCGCGTAGTCGGTCTGCTTCACGATCTGGCGCTGGATGGGGTGCGCGCTCGCAGGATCGATCCCGCCGGTGTCCACGAGGAGGAAGGAGCGGCCGTTCCAGTTGGCCTCGGCGTAGTGCCGGTCGCGCGTGAGACCGGGCAGCTCGTCCACGATGGCCTGCCGCTGGCCGAGGATGCGGTTGAACAGGGTGGACTTCCCCACGTTCGGGCGGCCGACGATGGCGACGATGGGCAGCATGGTGGGGTTCAAACGCGAGGCGTGTCGAAGCCGATTTGGACCGGCACACCGAGGGTCTTCTCGAGGTCGCTCCGTGTGCGATCGTCGAGGAACAGCTCCTCTTCCTTGAGGCAGTTGGGCGGAAGGAGCACGCGGTCGAAGGGACGCGCGCCGGCGAGTGCGCGCTCGATGTCCTGTCCCACCAGGAGCCCGCTCACCGTGACCGTCTCCCCGAAGTAATCGTTCCGCACCACGCAGAGCGCGTGATCCACGGCCGCGGGAGGGCGGTCGGCGAGAATTCGCTCGAGCGTCGGCGCGGCGCTGGTGCCGGTCACGATGGCGACACGCTCGCGCTTCCCGTTGCGCGGAACCACGGTGTCCTCGCCCGCGATCCAGCGGTCGATGGTCCGGCGCAGCATTCCGATGCCGTTCTCGATCTGGGAGAATCCCTCGTAGGCCTTGGCGGGCGGGACCTCAGACTCGGCCAGCGCGTACATCTCGTCCGCCGCGAACACAAGCCGCGTCTTCATGCGCTTGGCGAAGTCCTTCTGGAACCGGTGCACCTCGTCCAGCGCCGCGCGCGCGTCCTCGCGCGTGAAGACGCGAAGATCGGGCAAACGCTCCCGGTGCTTCGTGAGCCCGACCGGAACCACGGCGATCGTCGCCACCCCCGGGTGCCGCTCGGCCAGTTCGCGGATCGACTTGGTGAGGACGGGTCCGTCGTTCCATCCCGGGCAGATCACGAGCTGGGTGTGGATCTCGATGCCGGCGCGGCAGAGACGGTCGATCTGTTCGAGAATCTTCCCGGACTTCGGATTCTTCATCATGCGCACGCGCACTTCCGGGTCGGTAGCGTGCACCGAGATGTAGAGCGGAGACAGCCGCTCGTCGATGATCCGCTGGAACTCGGGCTCCGACAGGTTCGTGAGGGTGATGAAGTTGCCGTGGACGAAGGAGAACACGTAGTCGTCATCCTTGATCAGGAGCTCCCGCCGCACGCCCTTCGGGTGCTGGTAGACGAAGCAGAACACGCAGTTGTTGTGGCAGCGCTTGGGCTGACGCGCCTCGAATTCGGCGCCGAACGGGATCCCGTATTCCCGCTGTCCCTCGACCTCCCGCACCGCCCCATCCTTGGCCAGGACGCGGACGCGGAGGAATTCCTCCGAGGACTGCGCCGCGAAGTCGATCTCGTCGTGCAGATCGATATCGTTGATGGCCAGGATCCGCTCGCCCGCACGGATGCCGAGCTTCACGGCCAGACCCTTGGGGTCCAGGCCGGCTACGGTAAATGGATCACTGAGACCGATCACGGGGGTTCCTCGGAGGAAATGCACGATGGGAATAAGGCCGTGTGATTGTAAGCACTTCCGGCCTCCGAATCAAGTGGCGGATGAGTCAACCTGCCCCGGCAAGTGGGGTCGCGGAAGTCAGCCGCTGCTAAGGGGCGCTGAAGAGGAGGTTCGCCCAGACGGTGTGGGCCGGATCCGCTCCGCTCCGCATGCGCTCAACAAGCCCAACGTGAGCCGGCCAAAGCTTGTACCCAGCCGCCTCGAGAGGCGCCAGGAACTCGGCCGGGCCGAGGCCGCGCTCCGCCAGAAGCACTCCGTTGAACTCGATGAAGAGATGCCGGAAGACATGGCGCTCAAGCGAGCGCCGCGCCCCGCGCAGGAGCTCGATCTCGCTCCCCTCCACGTCCACCTTTAGGAGGTCCACCTGCTCGATGCGCTGGGTTTCCAGGAAGGAATCGAGCGTGGTGAGCGGCACCTCGATCGAAGCGATCTCGCCCGGGCGCTCCGACAAGCTCCCCCATCCCGAATGCGCGTCATCGCTCCGGTGCAGGACTGCCTTCCCCTGGTGATCCGACACGGCTGCCTCCGCCACGCGCACAATGCTCTCGAATCGATTCAGCTCGATGTTCCTCCGGAGGCGGGCGGCATTCCGGGGGTCGGGCTCGAACGCGAAGACACGTCCCGTGGGCCCGACCTGCTTCGCGAAATGGAGAGCGTAGAATCCCACGTTGGCCCCGACATCGAGGCATGTGCCCCCGGGAGACGCCAGCGGCGAGATCAGGGTCAGATCGCGCGGCTCGTAGCAATCGAAGTAGATGGCGCGCTGCACGTCGTCGCGCAGATCCAGGTCGAACCGCAAACCGCCGCCGCATTCGACTGAGGGTCCACCCGGGAGCGGCACCGTCCGCATGGCGTGCACGATTCGGCATCTGCCCTTGAACCGTGCGCAGCGAAGGGTCTTCGCGAGCACAGCCGAAGGCTCGCAGACGCGCCCCAGCACACGAGCAACGAGGTCGATCAAGACGTGCGGCTCCTAGTGACGCGACATGCCGGCGAGGTGAGAACAAATGGAGCGGGCAACGGGATTTGAACCCGCGACCTTCAGCTTGGGAAGCTGACACTCTACCACTGAGTTATGCCCGCTCTCACATTGATTGGTCGAAGCTCAGGCTAGAGCCTGACCGCCGAACGGTCAAGCCGATCTTGGATCGCTCGCCCGGCGCGCGAGAGGTCCTGCTCGCTCGTAAGCTCGATCCAGTGCACTCCGGGAGTGATCCGGAACCAGGTCTCCTGTCGCTTCGCGAGCTGGCGCGTCTTGAGCGCGATCCGCTCGCGCGCCTCCTCGAGCGTGGTCTTGCCGCGCAGGTGCGCCAGAAGCTCGCGATAACCCAGCGTCCGAGGTCCGGGCGCCTCCTCCGGAAGATCCGCCGCGAGAAGCCTTCGGGTCTCCTCGAGAAACCCGAGCCGGAGCTGCTTCGCGAGCCGTGCCGCGATCCGCTCGGCCAGCGCGGGACGGGACCAGCGCAGCCCGAAGAGAAGCGCCGGCAGGGCCTCGGGCGCGCGCTCGCGCCGGAGCGCGCTGATCGGGCGCCCGGTCAGCTCGTACACTTCGAGCGCGCGGATCACCCGGACCGGATCGCCTGGAAGGATCGCCGCCAGCGCTTCGGGATCGACGCGCCGGAGATCCTCGCGGAGAGCGTCGAGCCCTTCGTCCTGGATCCGGCGTGTGAGGCGCGCGCGCACGGCATCGTCGCGGGCGGGTCCGTGGAAGAGCCCCTGGAGGAGCGCGCGAATGTAGAGCCCCGATCCCCCGGCCACGATCGGGATCCTTCCGCGCGACTCCACGTCGCGGACCGCGGCTCGCGCCTCGTGTCCGTACCGCCCGGCGCTGTAGGTCTCGGCGGGATCGAGGAAGGCCACGAAGTGGTGCGGCGCGCGGGCGCGGTCCTCGAGCGTGGGCGCTTCGGTCCCGATCTCGAGCCCGCGGTAGATCTGGCGCGAATCCGCGCCGACGATCTCGCCTCCAAGGCGATCCGCCAGCTCCAGCGCGACGAGGCTCTTCCCGGAAGAGGTCGCGCCGACCAGGACGATCCGGAGCGGATTGCTACCGGCGACCAAATCGCCGATCCAGATCCTCCATCGAGACACGGACGTAGGTGGGACGCCCGTGAGGGTCGCCATGTGGGAGGCTCGTGGCGAACAGCCGGTCGAAGAGCGCGCGGCGCTCCACCGGACTCAGGGCCTGGCCGCTCCGGACCGCGGCGTGGCAGGCGAAGGATTTCGCGATATGCTCCTCGGGAGGATCTCCTCCCTCGCCCAGCGTGTCCACCGAGGCGAGCACGGCCTTCAGCGAGTCGATCGCGGCATTCTCGGGAATGGAGGCGGGAACGCCGCGCACCGCGACTTGGCGCTCGCCGAAGAGCGACGCCTCATATCCGAGACGGCGCAGGTGCGGCTCCATCATGAGGAGCGCGTCCAGCTCGGCCGGGGTGAGATCCACCACCCGCGGGAAGAGGAGCACCTGGCTCGCCCCGGTTCCGCTGTAGAGATGCGCGCGCGCCTCCTCGTAGAGAATCCGCTCGTGCGCCGCGTGCTGGTCCACGATCACGAGACCGCCGCGGATCGGAGCGAGGAGATAGCGCTCGTGGAGTTGCCAGATGGGAATCTCGGGCTCGCCAAGACTCTCGGCCAGATCTCCCTGCTCGCGCTCGCGCGCGTCCACGGAGCCTCCCGGCGCCGTGTCGAGGGCGAGGAGGAGCGCGCTTCCGGTCCCGGTCTCAACTCCCGAGGCCTTCTCCGCGAGGGTCGCGACCGAGGCCATTCCGCCCGGAGGCGCCGGGTAGCCCGCCGGCCCCTGCCCCGGCTCGCCGGGAGAGGCGGCGCTCCCGAACGAGATCCCCGACGGCACGTACCGGCGCATCGAGGCCTCGACGGCGCGGCGCATCACCTGGAAGACGCGCGCCTCGTCGCGGAACCGAACCTCGCGCTTCGTCGGGTGCACGTTGACGTCCACCTGCGCGGGATCGATCTCGATCAGGGCCAGCGCCAGGGGATATCGATCGCCGGGAAGCAGGTTGCCGTATCCCTGGCGAAGCGCCGCGGCCAGCGTGGCGGAGGCGACCACCCGACCGTTCACCGCAAAGGTCTGGTAATCGCGAGAAGCGCGTGCCTGCTCCGGCGCCCCGAGGACACCGCTGACGCGCACGCCGCCGGCCTCGTGATCGAACTCGGCGGAGCCGTCCTCCGATCCGCGCCCGTAGAGCACCTCCCAGCGCTCCACCAGATCGCGGGCCTCGGGAAGATCGGTGTCCTCCCGTCCCTCGACCGAAAATCTCCAGTGCACCCGGGGATACGCCAGCGCGTAGTTCCAGACGACGCGGCTCAGGACCCGGATCTCCGCCTCGCGCGACTTGAGGAAGCGCAGCCTCGCGGGCGTGTTGAAGAAGAGGTCCTCGACCAGGACCGTGGTTCCCACGGCGCGGCCGACACCGGACACCTGGATCACGGCCCCGCCCAGCGCCTCGACCTGGGTTCCGCTCAGATCCTCCGAGGATCTCGTGGAGAGCGAGAGCCGGGAAACCTCGGCGATGCTCGCGAGCGCCTCGCCGCGAAACCCCAGCGTGCGGATGCGCGCGAGGTCATCGGCGGATTCGATCTTGCTGGTGGCATGGCGGCGGAGCGCAAGGAGCGCGTCCTCGCGGGACATTCCGCCGCCGTCGTCCTGGACCCGGATCGAGCGCTCGGGCTGCGAGGCCGCATGGATGGCGATGAGGGTGCTGCCCGCGTCGAGGGCGTTCTCCACCAACTCCTTCACGATCGCCGCGGGGCGGTCCACCACCTCTCCCGCGCGGATCTTGCCGACGACAGAGGGATCGAGGATGCGGATTCGGGGCATCGCTACCGGAGCTTGAGGATGGGCAGCTCCCGAGGCATACGGGAAATGAACTCCGCGCCGCCGGAGCGGACGACCACATCTTCCTCGAGCGAGACGAGCCCGTGGCCATCGAGATAGAGGCTCGGCTCCAGCGTGTACACGTTCCCCTCGCGGACGATCTCGTTGGGGCCGTTCCCGTAGCGCTCCCACCGGGGGCCCAGGACCCCCCCGCCGTCGTGAACCGCGCGTCCCAGATGGTGCCCGAGCGCGTGCGCGTATTCCGCGTAGCCGAGCGACGTCAGGTGCTCGCGGGCCCTGAGGTCCACTTCCCAGCCCGCGAGGCCGGGGCGGAGCGCCTTCGCGGCCAGATCGATGGCCCCCACGATGGCCGCATACGCGCGGCTCACCAGCTCCGGCGCTTCCCCTCCGTTCTCCGGAGCCACGTACCAGAGGCGCTGGAGGTCGGAGCAGTAACGGTCCCGCACGATGCCGAAATCCACATGGACGATGCACCCCGGGCTGATCGCCTCGTCCCCGGGCCGGACGTGCCCCACCGCGGCCTTCGAGCCGATCGTGACCGTCGGGCAGAATCGCGGCGACCACGCCGTCGGCACGCCCGCGAGGCCGGCTTCCTTGTGAAAGCGCTCGGCGACCTCCCGGGCGGTCATTCCGATGCGAAACTCGCGCGATACGCGCGCGAACATGCCCTCGGTCTCCTCGACGGCGCGCCGCACGAGCTCCTGCTCGGCAGGGGTCTTGATCCCGCGCAGGAGCCCCAGAAAACCCTCGGCCGACACCAGGCGAGCGGCATAGGGCGTGCCCGAGAGCGACTCCACCAGGTGATCGCGCAAACCGGCGGTCAGCCCATCCGCCAGGGGATCGTCCTGGGACACGTTGATGCCGATCGACTTGGGATCCAGCTGCTCCAGAATCTGGACGAGCGCGGCGCGAGGCCCTTCCTTGTAGGTCTTCACCTCGTTGAAGATCCCCGAGGCGATGAGATCCGGGGCGTCCCCCGTGGCCGCGAGCGCCACCGAGTGATCCCGGGTCACGATGAAGTAGCTGTTCCAGGTGAATTCCTGGTCGAGGAAAAACCGGAGACTCGGGTCGGGACGCTCCATGGATTCCCGGACCAGGGTGAGCCATGCGTCGAGGGAGGATTCGCGCAGAAGCTCATGCGCCTGGGCGAGTTTCTGCGCTCCCAGGGAGCGTGTATCGGTGGCGACCGCGGGCATGTCCGGAACATAGCCCGAAGCAAGCGGGAACGGCAACGAAATCTAGGCGGCGGTGCGAACGAGCGCGAGAAGCTCGCCCCCGGTCGCGATCTCGTCCGGGAAATAGTACTGACGGCCTGAGAGCCGCGCTTCGCCGGGGTCGGACATGGCGCGCACGGCGGGAAGCTGCGTCAAGAGCGCTTCCAGGCGGCGCAGGAAGGCCCCGCCGTCCTTGTCGCTGGCCGGGGAGAGAACGGCAAACCGTCCGTCCGTGATCCGGGCGACCGCATCCACTTCGCGCACGTTTCTGCGCAGGGCCTGGGCGAATTCCTTCTGGACCGATTCCGACCAGACGTTTCCGCCCGCGTCCGCGAGCCTCTCGAAGTTCGAGATCGCGAGCACCGTGAGCAGGAACCGCTCCCTGTAGCGCTCGGCCCGCTTCACCTCCTCCTCCACCCGCGCGTCGAACCCGCCGATGGCGAGGAGCCCGGTGAGCGCGTCCTCGACCGTCCGCTCGGGGCGCGTCACGGCGCGCCGGGCGTTCTCCATCGCCAGCGACACGTACAGCGTCAGCTTGCGCAGAGTCTGGACATCGAGCCGGCTCAAACCCGGCGTGGGCTCGGCGCCGCGCCGCGCGGTGGGCCGCATCACGCCCAGCACGCCGGCCACGTCCTCCTCGATCCGGACCGGGATGAACGCGTAGGCCGACACGCCATGATCGCCGATCACGCGGCGCAGCTCCTCGGGCGGCATCCCCACCGACGTCAGCTCCCGCTTGGATTCCACCGCGCGTCGAGCCAGGGTGGACTCGAATTCGAGCGCGCGCTGGTGCTCCGCCTCCGCGCCCTCGAAGGCGCTGCGAAAGAGGAAGGCGCCCGCTTCTCCCCGGATGCGCGCGGTGACCAGCCCGCTCGGAAAGAGCGAGCGCAGGGCGCCCAGGGTCTCGCTCAGGAGCGACTCCGGCTCGTGGGTGATCATGATGCGTCCCGCGATATCGGTGAGATTGCTCAGGACCGCGCTCCGCCGGCTCAGCTCGGACTCGTCCACCTGCCCTTCGATCGAGCGGGCGAGAAATTCCGCGATTCGCCCGCTCAACCGCTCGAACTCCTCGAGGTCGGCCGCGGCCCGTCCCACGCACTCCACCGCGAGCACCCCCAGCGGGCGCGATCCCGAGAGGGGCGCGAGCAGGAGATTGGCCTGCGGACCGTCTCCTTCCGCGTCCGGCGACCGGCTCGGACGGGCGGAGAAGAATAGCGGCCTCGACCCGGCGAGGACACGCGCAAGGAGCCCCTGGTGGAGCGGCAGCTCGCCTTCCTCTCCATGGCGCCCCGCGGAGGACACGGTGCGGAAGCGGTCCAGCGAATCGTCCGCGATATGGATCTGCACCGCCTCGGCCTCGAGAAGCTCCGCGATCCTTCCCGCCACCATGCGGAGCCGCTCGAGGAGATCGAGCCCCTTCCGGCTGAAGGCGATCTCGATCTCACGCCGCGCCCGAAGCTCCGTGGCGTCCCGGTCCCTCCGAGCGACGCGGATGGCCCGGTCCAGAATCCCCGAGATCTGCTCCCCGATCTCGGTCAGCTTCTCGAGGTGCTGCTCGGCGAAGACCGCGCCCGCGCGGCTGCTCGACACGTTGATGACGCCGATCGTGCGTCCCTCGAACTTGAGCGGCGCCGACATCGCGGCGACCGGGCGCGAGCGCTGGCGCTCCTGGCGGTCCCGCGTGTGCGTGACCGGTTCGTTGATGATGAGCGACGTCCCCTCGCTGGCCACCTTGCCGGCGATCCCCTCGCCGAGACGCTGCCGGGTGGTGCGAACCACGCTCGCCGGAAGGCCGTCCGCAAACGCGATCCGCAGCTCCTGCGCTTCCTCGTCCACAACCATGATGGACCCGGCGTCGGCCTTCGACTGCTCCACGGCGAGCGCCAAAATCTCGCTGAAGAGGAACTGGCGGTCCTCGGAGAGCGCAAGCGCGGCCCGGATGCGGCTCAGTCGGGAGCTTCCCAACACCTCGTCGTACCGGCGCTCCCACGTGTCGATCGGGTGCGCTTCCTCCTCCGCCGTTCGCGCCGTCGCCACGGGCCAGTCGCTCGCGAGATCGTCGAGCGTGACGAAGATGCGGTTCGAAATGCCGGCGCGCACGAGAGCCGCCGCGCTGGGAGATACGAGCGAGGGGAGCGCGACGCGGTCGGGCTTCAGCGAAAGCAGATCGAGCGGCTCGGTCGACCGCGGAATCTGGAGCACCTCGGCAATCTTGAGGGCGAGCGCCTCGGGATCCGGATGCGCCACGAGCACGATCTCGATATTGGGATCGTGCCGCGCCTTCGAGATGAGGTCCACCCGATCGTCGGGGAGATCCAGAAATGCGAGCTTCATGACGCTCCTGCGTGGCCGGCCAGCCGAAGGGAGCCAATGGTCCGAACCGGGAAGCGCAAGGATCGTACCACCTCGCGGACATTCATCCCGGCGGCGTGGATCGGCTTGGGCTGCGGCAGTTACGGGAATTCATGGGGCATGGCCAATCCGGAAGGCAAACCGCCCGGGTGACGACTCCTCCGTGCAATTCGCACGGCTACCGCGTTATTGCGAGGATTTTCCCTACCGAGACGTTTCGCTGGGAATCCGAAGCGCGGACCGTGACCGCATGCTCTCCGGGGAGCAGATCCACAGCGTCAAAATGGAATTTCTCCTGGGGCGAATCGAAGATCGAGTCGTCCGGAAAGATCTGCTTCCACTCGGCGCCGTCCACGGAGTACTCGATCTTCGCGATCCGGCTGTCCGAGTCGCTCGCGGTCCCCGATACCGTCACGGTCGTCTTGCCGTGAACGCTCCCGGCGCGGTTCGAGGCGCGCAGATTCGTGACCGCGGGCGGGATGTTGTCGATCAGGAAAGGCGCGCTCAAGCGCTCGGTTGTGATCGCCGTCCCCTCGGGATTATCCGGCGCGTCGCTCGCCTCGAGCTTCAGCCGGTAGGTGCCGTTCGCGAAGGATTCCGCGTCCCAGCTGTACGCCTTGTCGTCGAGATCGGTCGTCAGCGGCTTCCAGGAGGCCTCGTCGTCCGCCTTGATGAAGAGCTTGAAGCGGAGGTTGTCCCCGTTGGGATCCACGGCATCCCAGGACGCGCTCCGGATCCCGCGCGCCCAGGCGGCGCTCGGGTCGGAAACCGGGCGCGGACCGGTGCGCGGCATGGAGAATTCGAGCTTGAGTCCGTTCGGGAAGGATTGCGAGATCTGCGGCGGCCGGTACTCGGGTCCTCCCTCCATGTAGGGATTCTCCGGGCCGTACAGCGTGACGTTCGCGATCGAAGGCGGCAGATTCCGCTGGAGGTAGGCGACCTCCACCGTGGAGACGGTGAGAGGATCGCCGGAGCCGCGGTGGAACCGGAGCCGGTACTGGAGAAAGCGCGCCGGCGGACTCTCGATCTTCACGTATTCCCGGACCTGGGTCTCGCGCGACCACGGGCTCCATCCGTCGTCGGGCGTCTTGCTGAACCCACTACGACTTGACCAGAGCACCTCGCCGCTCCCGGACACGGCGATCCGCGCGTCACCCCACGAGGCGACCGAGCGCAGATCGTGGGCCTCGGAGATGTAGGTTCCCTGCGGGCCGAGCCCGGACCCCAGCGCGTAGAGCGCCGCGGCGTTCCCCGCCGAGACGTAGCTTTCCTTGCCGGCTCGAAGCAGCCCCAGGAGTTGCTTCGACTCGGCGGCGCCGAGAAGGGCGTACTTGCGGTCGAGGCCTACACGGAAGAGCGCCGCCGGATTCCCGGTCGTGAACCACACCGAGGGGCCCTCTCCGGGCGCCATGGCGTAGATGAAGTCGCACGGGGGCGCCATGAGAAGCCGAGCGGAGCCGTCGGGCTGCACCAGGTAGACGCCGCACTTGCTGCCGGTTGAGGGCGTGATCTCCACCCCGGCCGGGCCTCCCGCCGTCCCGGCGGTCCCCGTGCTGGAACCGCTTTGGCCGCGGTTCGTGCCCACCGCGATCGAGCCGTCGTCGAGCACGGCGATCGCGCGCACCTCCTCGGCCCCCGAATCGTAGATGACGCGAGCCGAGCCGCTGGGCTCGATCCGGAGCAGGAGCCCCTTCGAGGAAGTCCCCGCGAGGAGCGCGCCGTCCTTCGCCCAAGCAAGGGCGAGCACGTTGGCGTCCCGGGTCTCGGCGAAGACCTTCCCCGCTCGCGGTCCCGTGATCCGGTACACGCGGCCGCGGCTTCCGGTGCCCGCGTAGAGCGTCCCGTCCTTGCCGGCGAGGAGCGTCCACACCGACTGCTCGCCTGTCTCGAAGAAGCGCGAGGTGTCCCCGCGCGCGGAAACCCGGTAGACGATTCCACCCGGCGACCCGCCCGCGAAGAGATTGTCGTTCGCGTCCACCGCGAGCGACATGATCTCGGATGCTCCCGTCTGCCAGACGAGCTGAGCCTTGGAGCCGGGCGACCAGCGGTAGATGCGGCCCTGGTCTCCGGTGCCCATGTAGATCCGGCCCTTCGAGTCCCGCGCCACGCTCCAGATCTGCGCCACGTCCGGGAGTGCGGTCACGACGGAGTCCCACGCCGCGCCCAGGAGCACCTGTCCGTCGCTGGTGAGGGTCACACCGGTGATGTCCCCGGTCAGGAAATCCTCGGCCCCGTCCTGGGTCCAGAGCGAGGTCTTGACCGCCATCGCCTGAGAGGCGACGAGGAGGAACATGGCGGTGACTGCCGCCGCGAAGCGCCGCTTCATGCGCAAGAGTGTTTCGCTCCTTTCCTTGAAGGCTCGCGCGACCTCGTCAGCGCGGGCGATACGGAAGCACCGTCAGCGTGGTTTGCTCGCATCCATTCACCACGCGGCCCACGGGTACCGACATCTCCGCGAGGGTGGCGCCTTTCACCGGACCGGTCTCGCCGGTCTTGGCTCCTCCCCCAAGCACATCCAGGACCGACGAGGGCGCCCGGGAGATTTCACCGCCGTGGACGGTCACGCCGCGGAAATCCTTGTAGAGCTGCACGAAAAACTCGTCGCCACGCCGCTCGCCGCCCAGAAGGCCGAGAAGATGATCCAGGCTCTGAGGGACGAACGTCTCCGGCGCCCGCTCGCGCTCCCACTTGTCGGTATCCGGACCGTTGCAGGCGCGGACCACGAGGTCCCCGGGAGGCGTCCCGGGCGGAATGCGAAGCGTGACGCGGCGCGTCTCGGCGATGCCGCGCGAGGGACGGATGCTCAGCTCCACCTGCACCTGCTCACCTGGAGCCGCCATCGTCGGCTCGACCCGGATCGAGGTCAGCGTCGCCTGATCCAACCCCTCCTCGACCGAGATATCGGCATGTAGCGAGTCGAGCCTTACCGGCTGGAAGTGATTCACCAGGAGGAGGAACAGGGTCTGCGAAACGTCGTCCCCGGCCCCTCCCAGAGGCGCGGGAGCCACGATGGCGTTTCCCCTGCGCAGGACCTGCTTTCCACCGTTCAGCCAGTAGGTGAGATCGTACCGCGTGGTCGCGAGCCCG
>JAYUAE010000048.1:0-12536 GCA_043741515.1 Candidatus Eiseniibacteriota bacterium
CGGAATTCGAGCGGGCTCGCGATCCGGTCGAACTGCTCCGGGGTGCCCCCGGTGCCGCGCAGGACCACCGTCCCGTATCCGAGCATGCGGCCGAGCGGCGTTTCCTCCACCCCGATGCTCTCGATCCTCGCAAGCAGGAGTTCGAGAGTCCGCCGATTGACGATCCCTGTCTTGATGAGGACGCGCCTGCTGGTGACGGCGATCTCTGTGGAGTTCCGCCGGGTGACCCCTCCGGCGATCAACGCGATCGCTCCGATGAAGAGCAGAAATCCCATCACACCCATCGCGCCCGAGACTCCGCTCCGGGCCGAGTGGTAAACGCCCCCGATCAGGAACCCGATCCCGGCGAGCCCGATCAAGGCGCCGATCAGGACCGGCCCGAGAAGTGTGACCCAGTGAAGGCGCGCCTTGTAGAGAACCGTTTCTCCCTCGATGAGGCTCTTGTCGATGTAGCTCAAGGCGATTCCCCGGGTGGGCTGGGAGAGGAGGGCCGGTTTTCGGACGGCCGAGAATCGCCGATCCGGACTGGAGGCGCAATCCCGTTGTGGTTTAGGATAGCGCCATGAATCCAGCCAACGAGCAGGCGCACGTGGACGAAGGGCTCTGGACCGCGGTAGACCGCTACATCACGGATCTCCTCGCCCCCAACGACGACGCCCTGGAGGCAGCGCTCAAAGCGAGCACGGCCGCCGGGCTTCCCGAGATCCAGGTCGCTCCGAACCAGGGCAAGCTGCTGAACATGCTCGCGCGCGTGCAGGGCGCGCGGGCAATCCTCGAGATCGGCACGCTGGGCGGCTACAGCACGATCTGGCTCGCGCGCGGCCTCCCCAAGGACGGCCGCCTGATCACGCTCGAGGCGGATCCCAAGCACGCCGAGGTCGCGCGCGCGAATATCGCCCGCGCGGGGCTGGACGGGATCGTGGACGTCCGGCTGGGCCCGGCCCTCGATACGCTTCCCAAGCTCGCCGCCGAGAACCGCGGCCCGTTCGACCTCGTCTTCATCGACGCCGACAAGGCGAGCATCCCGGACTACTTCACCTGGGCGCTCAAGCTGACGCGCCCGGGAAGCCTCATCATCGTGGACAACGTCGTGCGGGGCGGCGCGGTGATCGAGCCGGGGAGCGAGGACCCGAGCGTCCAGGGAGTTCGCAAGTTCCTCTCGATGCTCGCGGCAGAGCCCCGGGCCACCGGCACGGCGATCCAGGTGCTCGGGAGCAAGGGCTACGACGGCCTGGCGATCGCGCTCGTGACCGGAGACGGCCGGTAGTCGGAACCCCCACCCGAGGCCAATGCTAGAGAACCCGGATCGAATCCCAGTCCACATCGAGGAGTCCTACGAGGAGATCGCGCGGCGGGTCGCAAGGCGCATGGCGGACCTCATCCGCTCGCGCGCCGAGGCGGGGAAGAAAACCGTCCTGGGGCTGGCCACCGGCTCCACGCCGATCGGGATCTACCGGGAACTGATTCGCCTCCACCGCGAGGAAGGGCTCGATTTCTCCAGCGTCGTGACCTTCAACCTCGACGAGTACTTCCCGATGTCTCCCCAGAGCCTGCACAGCTACCACCGCTTCATGTGGGAGAACCTCTTCGAGCACGTGAACATCGAGCCGGGCAACGTTCACATCCCGCGCGGCGATGTTCCGCGCGGCCGGATCGAGGCTCACGCGGAGGAGTACGAGCGCGCCATCTCCGATGCGGGCGGGATCGACTTCCAGATCCTGGGCATCGGGCAGACGGGACACATCGGATTCAACGAGCCGGGTTCGAGCGCCGCATCGCGGACCCGGCTCGTCGTGCTCGACACGATCACGCGGCGCGTGGCCGCGGCCGACTTCTTCGGCGCCGAGAACGTCCCCGCCGAGGCGGTCACGATGGGCGTGGGCACCATCATGGAGTCGCGAGAGATCGCGCTTCTCGCGACCGGCGAGCACAAGGCCGACATCGTGCGGCGCGCCGTCGAGGGAGACATCGATCGCGCCGTGGCGGCCACTTATCTACAGCAGCATCCCAGCGCCACGGTGTACCTGGACGCGGCCGCGGCCGCGGAGCTGACGCGCCGGAAGACGCCCTGGCTGCTCGGCGAGATCGCCTGGAGCCGGGCGCTCGAGATCGAGGCCGTGGTATGGCTCAGCCGCGTCACGGGGAAATCGGTGCTCAAGCTGGACGACATCGATTACCGCGAGCATCGCCTGACATCGCTGCTCGCGCGCCACGGGTCCTCGGGAGCGCTGAACGGAATCGTCTTCAACGCGCTGAGCGTCAAGATACGCGGGAAGAGCAAGCTGCCCGAGGGGAAACGCATCATCGTATTCTCGCCCCATCCCGATGACGACGCGATCTCCGCAGGCGGAATCCTCCGCAAGCTGAACTCGCAGAACGAGGTGGTGGTCGCGTACCAGACCTCGGGCAACATCGCCGTATTCGATCACGAGGTGCGCCGCTATCTCGATTTCCTGCGCCGGAGCTCGGGTGATTTCGGCTACGGAAATGAGCGGCTCCTCCCGTTCCTCCAGGAGGTCGAGGAGTTCCTGGCGCACAAGGAGCCCGGGCAGGTGGACAGCGATGCCGTGTTGATGCTGAAGCGCCGCATCCGCGAGGTCGAGGCGCTCTCGGCGATCCAGGTTTTGGAGTTGAGGCCCGATCAGGCCCGGTTCCTGAACCTCCCCTTCTATCAGACCGGCCAGGTCCGGAAGGACCCCATCGGGCCGCGCGACGTCGAGATCATCCTGTCGCTATTCGAGGAGGTGCGCCCCCACATCGCGCTCGTGGCCGGCGACCTCTCCGATCCGCACGGCACACACCGGATGTGCCACGACGCGGTGGCCCAGGCGCTGAAGCGCTACAAGGGGCTGCCTCCCGATATCTGGTATTACCGGGGCGCATGGCAGGAATGGTCCATCGCGGAGGCCGACATCCTGGTCCCGCTCTCCGAGGAAGAGCTGCGCCGGAAGATCAGCGCGATCTTCAAGCATCAGAGCCAGAAGGACCGGGCGCCGTTCCCCGGCGTGGACGAGCGCGAGTTCTGGGAGCGCATCGAGGAGCGCAACAAGGCGACCGCGCATCTGGTGGATCAGCTCGGGCTGCCCGAATACTTCGCGATGGAGGCGATCGTGGTGCGGCCCGCCCAGGAAGCCGCGCAGCGCGTTCCGGCCTAGCGGCCTGCCCCGGGGCTCACCCGCCCAGCGAGCGCAGGTAGGCGGGATCCACCATCGCCCCGAGCCGCTGCGCCTCGCGCGCGTCGGCCAGTGCGCGGGCCCGGTCGCGCAACGCCGACCAGGAGTAGCTGCGCAGCAGATGGTATCCGGCCGCGCCCGCGCCCGACCCCACGCCCGCGATCGCATGGTCGAGCGCGGCGATCGCCTCCTGGTGGCGCGCCATCTTCTGGAGCGCCGAACCCAGCGCCGCATATTCCTCTGCGTTTCCGGGATTGGCGGGATCCAGCTCGATCCCCCGCCGCCGGTCCTCGACGGACTCCTCATACTGCTTCAGATCGCCGTACGCGACCGCGCGATTGAGGTACGCGTCGCGATAGCGCGGATTCAGCTCGAGGATGCGGGTGAAGTCGGCGACGGCGCCCGCGAGGTCTCCCTTGCGGTATCTCATCGCGCCCCGGTTGTTCAGAGCGTCCACGTGCTTGGGGTCCAGCGAGACGACGTGGTCGAAGCTCACGAGCGCGGAATCGTTCTGGCCCATCTGCGCCTGCAGGAGTCCCCGGTTGTACCAGATGCGCGGAACCCCCGCGTTCAGGTCGAGCGCCCGCGCGTAATCCGTGAGCGCCTCCTGGGTCCTGCCCTGCCGGCCGAGGTAGTTCGCGCGGTTGTAGTAGGCGTCCACGATCTTCCCGGGATACTTCTGGATCGCATCGTTCCAGAACACCTCCGAGTTCTCCCAGACCCTGCATCGGTTCCAGGTCTGGACGAGCGACACGGGGACCAAGATGAGAAGGATCCCCGCCACGACAGGCTTCGCTGCGAGCCCCTGCCGCCTGGCGGGCTCGTCCAGCCACCAGGCGAGCGCGAAGAAGAGCCCGATGTACGGAACGTAGGTGTACCGCTCGGCCATGAGCGCGGCGCCAACCGTGACGAGCTGGAGCACGAGCACGATGTTGATGAAGAAGAACGCGACCCCGAAGAGGACCGGCCGCACCCTCCGGCAGAAGTAGAGGATCGCGGCCAGCCCCGCGATCAGGATCACCGGCGCGAGATAGTACCCGGTCGCGAAGTGCTTCGCCGAGGTGCTCGGAAGCGGATAGACGGCTGAGAGGTGCACCGGAAAGAAGAGCTTCGCCACGTACATCACGGAGCCGACCGACGCGAAGATCATCCGCTGGAAGGGGCTCCAGAGCGTGGGAGCGGCGATCGCGCCGACTTCCTTTTGCCCCAGGAAGGTGAGGAGCCCCACCCCCATCGAGACCGCGAAGAACGGGGCCTTCTCGAGAACCATGCGCGCATTGAATGCGCGCCGGCGGAAGTAGTCCACGGCGAAGAGCGTGAGCGGCAACACCACCGCGGCGGGCTTGGAAGCGCACGAGAGCGTGAACGCGATCCAGGTCGCGAGAAGCCACCACCATCGCTCCCTGTCGAGGTAGCGCAGGTAGGCAATGAGCGCGATCAAGTAGAAGAAGGCGTAGAGCACGTCCTTCCGCTCGGAGATCCACGCCACGGATTCGACGTGCATCGGATGGATGCCGAAGAAAAGCGCGGTCGCAAGGGAGGCCCAGAGCCTTCCGCCCGAGAGCTTGCGGATGAAGAAGAACACCAGCGCGGTGTTCGCCAGATGAAGCAGCAGATTGAGCCAGTGGTACGAGCCCGCGTTCAGGCCCGAAATCCTGTAATTGACGAGGAGCGAGACCATCGTGAGCGGGTGATAGTTCCCGCCCAGATTCATGGTGAGGAGCCCGTGGAGGGTGGGATGCGCCAGCACAGGATTCTCGGTCACGTAGAAGTTGTCGTCCCAGTTAATGAAGCCGTTCTTCAGGCTGGGGATGTAGGCGATGAACGTGACGGAGAGCACCGCTCCGAGCCAGAGGACCGCGCGCCCGGCCAGGGGCGATCGTCTGGTCCCAAACGGGCGTCCGGTCCCGGAGGAAGGCGAGCGGCGTGCCGGCGGGCGCTTGGTCTTTTTCATCGAAGCTCTTTCAAGATCGCGGCGCTTTCGGAGTCGCCCGGAGCGACGTCTTGAAGCCGTCTCGCGAAATGAACCGCCTGCGGCACGAAGAGGCTCGCATAGAAGAGCTCCATGAGCGCGCGAAGTGTTGCCGGGTCGGATGACGAGAGCCCGAATGCCGCGTAAGCACAGGAATCGAGCCCCGCGCGGCCGGTCGGCTCGGCCATCGTCTTGGAGATGTCCTCGAGCGCAAGCTCGCGCGAGATCGGCGGGGCCTCGGCCAGGAGGCGCCGCGCCCCCGCCGCGTCCCCTTCCGCCCTGAGCCCCATGGCGCCGAGCCTGAGCTCGTAGGATCGAAGAGCCGGCTCATCGCTCGCGGCCAGCCGGCCCAGGATGCGAACCGCGCGGACGGCTTCGCCGGAGGCGGACAGTCCCCGCGCATACGTGCGCGTGATGGCGCGGATCTCCTGCGTGTCGGGATCCGCCCCGCTCGAGCGGAACGTGCCCCGGTCGGCGTCGATCTCCACGACATCGCGTGACGCCGTGATCCGGTACAGGTACTCGGCCCGCGCCGGGCCCGCGCCGGGCCCGCGCCCGCGTTCGCAGCGCCACCGGCGCGTGCGAGGCGCCGCTCGGGCCGCAGGGTGCGGATCGTCGGATCCCGGTACCAGGTCCTGAGCGCCTGCCCGTCGTGCATGGTTCCGTCGATCCCGAGCAATCCGCTCGAAGCGACCGAGACCAGTACCTGCGAACCTCGTGGGAACGAGGGTCGGAGCGACCGGAATCTCCGCTCGACCTCACGGGTCGCGCGGCTCGCGTCCACGAAACTCCGCTCGTTGAGCGCGTCCGCCCCCGGAGTATCGGCTCGGCGGCTCCAGAATCCAAGCCCCACGTAGGCCGCGATCGCCGCCATCGCGAGAGCGAGCGGGACGCGAGACAGCGCCACGCCGAGAAAAAGCGAGACCCCCAGCGCGGGCATGCAGACGAAATACGAAGCCCATCGCTGGATGAAGAGCGAAGGGAGCGCGAGCGCGGGGAGCGTGAGAAGCGCGGCGAGGATCGCGGCGCGCGGGATCGAGATCCGCGCCGTCCGCCGCTCCGCAGCCCCGGCTCGTGAGGCGACCCACAGGCCGAGGACGCCGGTCGCGGTCGCCGCGGCCAGGATCGCGATCCCGCCGGGGCCCCACGCGGACGTAGCGCTCGCCGAGGCAGCGCCGGGGGTGAGCGCTCCGGCCGCGCCGGGGCCGGGCAGCGCCGGCGCGTTCACGAGCGCCAGCGCATACTGCCGCGCGTGGAATTCGGTCACCGCGAGGTTCGCGAATCCGACGTACGCCCGGGGCTCGCGCATGAAGCCGCGCGATGCCAGCCCGCGGATGCCGGGATGCAGCAGCACCCAGGCGAAGGCGAGGCCGCCGTAGGAGAGCGCGCCTGCCCGGATCCGCGAAGGGCTCTTCCCCACGATCCGGTCCCAGAAGATCAGCGCGGGAACCATGCAGACTGCGGTCTCCTTGGAGAGAAGTCCGGCAGCCATGGCGATTGCCGAGCCCAGGATCCGGCCGGAGCTCCGGAGACGGAGTGCCACCAGGGTGAAGGTGATCGCGAGCAGATCCTGCGAGGCGCTGGCCCAGGCGACGAGCGCCATGAGTGAAGCGAGCCCGCCGAAAAAAAGCCCGGCCGTTGTCCCCGCTCGAGCGCCCGCGAGGTCGCGCACGAGCGAGACGAGGAGATACACCGAGACGGCGACCAGGATGAGGTTCGCGATGTGGGCCGGCGCCGCGCCCGATGAGCCGAGCGAGGCAAGAGGCCAGAAGTAGAGCGCTCGCGGCAACGGCCGGTAGAAAGCGCCCGGCTCAGGACCGAACGCCGCGATCGGGTCCGACTGGACCCTGGACAGAAACGCGTAGTCGTCCCAGAAATAGCCCAGACCCAGGCACGGCAGGGAGAGAAGAACCGCCATGAGGATCGGTAGAGCCGCGATCCTCGCGGTCGAGGGCCGCCCTACGCCGTCGCCCCGCTCGGCGAGCGCGACCATGCCTCCGCCGTCTCACGCGCGAAAGCCTCGAAGGAGCGCGGCGCGTGCCCCAGGACCTTCGTGAGCCGGTTGATGTCTTCTCGTGTCGCCTCGAGCCCCTCCCGCTGGAAGTACTCGTACATCATGCGGAAGTCGAACGCCATCCAGGAGGGGAAGAACTGGAGCGACTGTTTCTCCCAGGCGTCCATGTCGTCCCCCGCGTACTTGATCGCGCGTCCCAGGGCCTTGCTCCAGACCTCGGCCGTGCCCGCGCCGGTGACCGCGTCGGGTCCCACGAGGTTCAGGGTCTGCCCGTCCAGCCCGCCCGTCGTCAGCGCAATCGCCGCAACCTCTGCGATGTCGCGCACGTCCACGCGCGAGATACCGCGCCCGCCGATCGGCTGCGGGTACACGCCGTACTGGATCATGGCATCCTTGAACCAGGAATCATTCTGGTAGAAATTGTTCGGCCGGACGATCGTGAACGGGATCTTCGAGGCCTTGATCGCCGCCTCGACGGCCAGCTTGGAGCCGAAGTGGGGCAAGTGCGGAGCCTTGTCCACGTTGTGGACGGAGAGGTAGGCGATGCGCTTGACGCCGCCGAGCCGCGCGCCGTTCATCGCCATCAACCCCTCGTGCGTCTCCGTGGTGCTCACCGGGTTGAGCAGGAACAGGCCGTCCATCCCCTTGAACGCGGACCGGATTGTCGCCGGATCCAGAAGGTCGCCCACGAGGACGCGGACCCCCGCCGGGAACGAGCTCTCCTTCCCCGCCTGCCGCGTGATGACCGACACCTCGGCCTTGCGAGCCACGAGCTCGCGCACGACCTGCGAGCCCACCGTTCCTGTGCCGCCGAGCACGAGCGCCTTCATGAGCATTCTCCTCTTGTGCCCGGCCGGAGCCGGGATGGTTTCGATGAGCGGTTGAGGTTCCACCGCGCGAGGAGCTTGGTTGCCCGGCCGCGGTCAGGTAGCATCGAGGAATTCTAAATCGTTGGATCGAGTCTGGACAGTCGCAATTCACCTCCATGAGGCACCCAT
Source organism: Candidatus Eiseniibacteriota bacterium (assembly GCA_043741515.1). Classification (GTDB taxonomy): domain Bacteria; phylum Eisenbacteria; class RBG-16-71-46; order SZUA-252; family SZUA-252; genus WS-7. Next base: position 8,158 of record JAYUAE010000048.1, read on the forward strand.
GAACAGGCCGCCTGGCCCGGGCCCGGAAATGCATGATCCGCCGCTCGCCTACCGGGATCCCAAGTTCCTCGACAGCGAAGAAGGCCGGCCGATTCGCATCCTCGCGGAATACCTCCAGCCGCTCCATGCCTTCAGAGACCACAGGGTCCACGACACGATCGTCTTCTTCGGGTCGGCTCGGGTCCGGGAGGATGGGCCCATGGGGCGCTTCTACCGCGAGGCCCGGGAGCTGGCGCGACTGGTTGCCGGGTGGTCGGGGGGTATCAAGAGCCCCGGGAGCCGCTTTCTGGTGTGCACCGGGGGCGGCCCGGGGATCATGGAAGCCGCCAACCGCGGCGCATCGGAAGCAGGCGGACGCACGATCGGGCTCAACATCGGATTGCCGCACGAGCAGCGTCCCAACCCCTACATCACGCCGGGGCTCGGTTTCCAGTTCCACTACTTCTTCATGCGGAAGCTCTGGTTCGCGCATCTTGCCCGCGCCCTGGTGGTCTTCCCCGGCGGATTCGGAACGCTGGATGAGCTGTTCGAGATCCTCACACTCTCGCAGACCAAGAAGCTGGACCGGAAGGTCCCGGTCCTCCTCTACGGACCGGAATACTGGAAGAAACTCATCAACTTCGACCTGCTCGTCGAGGCGGGGATGATCGAGCCCGCAGACCTCGAGCTGTTCCATTTCGTGAACGAGCCCAAGGAGGCGCTCGTGCTCTTGCAATCGATGCTCGGTTCGGACGTGAAACCCGGGACTCCATCCATCGCGAAGTCGAAGACACCCGAAAACGACAGGCCCAAGCCATGACCGTTCCCAAGGACGACCGTTCCCTCCTGGTCCGCGTCGCGCGACGCGCGATGATCGAGCACGGACTGGAGCCCGATTTCACACCCGCAGCCCTCGCCGAGGCGAAGGCGGTCCCCGGCTCCGCCCCCTCGGGCGGCGATGGGGTCCGTGACCTGCGCCCGCTTCTCTGGTGCTCGATCGACAATGACGACTCGCGGGACTTGGACCAGCTCACGGTCGCCGACGCCGGGAACGGGAGCGGACCGGTCAAGATCCTGGTCGCGGTGGCGCACGTCGCCGCAATCGTTCATCCCGGAAGCGCGCTCGACGATCACGCGGGCACCAACACCACGTCGGTCTACACAGCTCCCCAGGTATTTCCGATGCTCCCGGAGCGGCTGAGCACCGATCTCACCTCGCTCGGAGAGGGAGAGGATCGTCTGGCGATGGTGGTCGAGTTCACGGTGGATCCGGAAGGCAAGATCGGGAGCTCGGCCGCCTACCCGGCCGCGGTGCACAACCGCGCCAAGCTCGCCTACTCGAGCGTGGGGCCGTGGCTCGAGGGGAGCGGTCCCCTTCCCCCCGCGGCCGCGGCCGTGCCGGGCCTGGCCGAGAATCTCAAGGCACAGGACCGCGTGGCGCAGATCCTCAAGGGCCGGCGCCATGAGGAGGGCGCGCTGGACCTGGAAACCATCGACGTGCGCGCGCTCTTCGATGGAGAGCGCGTGTCGGAGCTCGCGCCCGAGCGGCAGAACCGCGCGAAGGAGCTGATCGAGGACTTCATGATCGCGGCAAACGGCGTGATCGCGAGGTTCCTGACCGGCAAGGGGTTCCCGGTCGTGCGCCGTGTGGTCCGCTCACCGGAGCGCTGGCAGCGGATCGTGGATCTCGCGGGTAAGTTCGGGGAGGCGCTCCCGTCCGAGCCCGAAGCACGCGCGCTGAACCTCTTCCTGCTCAAGCGCAGGAAGGCCGACCCCGTCCGCTTTCCCGATCTGTCCCTTTCGATCATCAAGCTGCTCGGGCGCGGCGAGTACGTGGCGACCATCCCGGGCGAGGACTCTCCCGGCCACTTCGGCCTCGCGGTGAGCCAGTACACGCACTCGACCGCTCCCAACCGCCGCTACCCCGACCTGATCACCCAGCGCCTGCTCCAGGCGGCGGTCACGGGAGGCACGAGCCCGTACCGTCCGGATCAGCTCAAGGCGCTCGCCGTCCACTGCACCCAGAAGGAGGACGACGCGCAGAAGGTCGAGCGTCTGACACGGAAGGCCGCGGCCGCGTGCCTCCTGGAGAGCCGGATCGGGGAAACGTTCGATGGCATCGTGACCGGGGCCTCCGAGAAGGGGACCTGGGTCCGCATCTTCGATCCGCCGGCGGAGGGCCGGGTGGAGCGGGGCGCGACAGGGTTGGACGTGGGCGACGCAGTCCGCGTGAAGCTGGTCCGCACCGATGCCGAGCGCGGCTTCATCGACTTCGAACGGCGCCCATGAGCGGGGTTCGCATGCCCGAGGCGGCCGGGATCGAAATCGAACAGGTGGCCAAGGAGTACGACGGGGTCCTGGCCCTGGACGTTGCGCATCTGCGCGTCGAGCCGCGCTCCACGCTGGCATTGATCGGCCCGAGCGGTTGCGGCAAGAGCACACTCTTGCGAATCATCGTCGGTCTCTTGGCGCCCGACCGCGGCAGCGTCTCGATCGGCGGAACCCCGATGACCCGGGCCACGCGCAGGCCGCTCCAGCTCCGGATGGGCTACGTCATCCAGGAGGGCGGGCTGTTTCCGCACCTGAACGCAGGCGAGAACGTGACGCTGGTGGCGCGGGACCTGGGCTGGCCCGAGGCCCGGATCTCGGCGCGGGTGGAGGAGCTCCTGGAGCTGACGCGGATTCCCGCGGCGCTGCTCGGCCGCTTCCCCACCCAGCTGAGCGGCGGCCAGCGGCAGAGGATCGCGCTCATGCGCGCGCTCATGCTCGACCCCGAGGTGCTCCTCCTCGATGAGCCGCTCACGGCGCTCGATCCGATGATCCGCTCCGAGCTTCAGCGCGAGCTCCGTTCGGTGTTCGAGCGGCTGCGGAAGACGGTGCTCTTCGTGACCCACGACATGGCGGAGGCGGCCTTCGTCGCGGGGGAGATGGCGATCATGCGTGCCGGAAGGATCCTCCAGCGCGGTGCCTTCCGAGATCTGGCGCGGAGCCCGGCGGACCCCTTCGTCACCGAATTCATCCGTGCCCAGCGTCAGCTCGACACGTCGGACCTCGCGCCGATCTGATGCGCGCGCGCTCGGTGCTCGCCCTCCTCCCGCTGATTGCGGCCGGTCTTGGCTCTGCCCCGCTCCGCGCATCCGCCGCCCTTGCCCCGGTGACCGTGGGATCCAAGGCATTCCCGGAGTCCTGGGTGCTGGCCGAGGCGCTCGCGATCGAGATGCGCTCGGCCGGCGTACCTGGGGTTCAGCACCGGAACAATCTGGGCGGCACCGAGATCGTGTTCCAGGCGCTCCGTTCGGGCGCCGTGGACGTCTATCCGGAGTACACGGGCACGATCCTCGAGGTGGTTCTGCATAGCATGCGTCCTCTGGAGATTCCGGAGTTGCGCCGGGAGCTTGCGAAGCAGGGGCTGGGGGTGAGCGACCCGCTCGGGTTCAACGACAGCTACGCCATCGCCGTGACGCGCGAGGCGCGCGACCGCTACGGACTGCATTCCATTTCGGATCTCGCCGCGCACCCCGAGCTGAGACTGGGGCTGACCCACGAGTTCCTGGGGCGGCAGGACGGCTGGCCGGGGCTCGCGCACCACTACGCGCTCCGGATGCGGAACGTGGTCGGGATCCAGCACGAGCTTGCCTACACCGCGCTCGCGGGCGGACGGATTGACGCAACCGACATCTACACCACCGACGCCCAGATCGAGCGCCTGGGGCTGACCGTGCTCGAGGACGACCGGAAATTCTTTCCGCGGTACGACGCGGTGTGGCTCTACCGGCTGGATCTCGCGATGCGCGAGCCCCGCGCGCTCGCGGTGATGAAGCGGCTGACCGGGCGGATCGATGAGACCCGCATGATCCGGGCGAACGCGCGTGTTGTGCTCGGCCAGGTGCCCTACCGCGTATCGGCGGATTCGCTCCTCGCCGAGGTCCTGGATCGCGCGCCGGGATCGGGCGCCGGAGCGCCGGACATGTGGGGATCCATCCTCCGCAACACCGCGCAGCACCTGAAGCTCGTGGCGCTTTCGCTCCTGCTGGCGGTCCTGGCCGGAATTCCGCTGGGCGTCATCGCGACCCGCTCGGCCGCGCTGGGGAGCGCCATTCTCTCCGTGTCGGGACTTCTCCAGACCATTCCGTCCCTTGCGCTCCTTGCGTTGCTGATCCCGCTTTTCGGAATCGGAGTGGTCCCCGCGCTCATTGCGCTCTTCTTGTACAGCCTTCTCCCGATCGTCCGGAACACGTACGTGGGCCTGACCACGATCCCCGCGCCGCTCGCCGAGGCTGCGCAAGCGATCGGTCTTTCGGGCGCGGCGAGGCTGTTCCGGGTGCGCCTCCCGATGGCATCCCCGGCGATCATGGCGGGCATCAAGACGAGCGCCGTCATCAATGTGGGCACGGCTACCC
>JAYUAE010000049.1:0-27298 GCA_043741515.1 Candidatus Eiseniibacteriota bacterium
GCCCGGCAGCCCCATCGGCCGCTCCGCCCGCTTCGGCTCTCCCTTGCCGAATCCGGTCGCGATGACCGTGATCGAGAGCCCGTCGCCCATGTGCTCGTCGATCACCGCGCCGAAGATCACGTTCGCGTCGTGCCCCGCCGCATCCAGCACCACCGTCACCGCTTCGTTGATCTCGTGCAGCGTCATGGACTCCCCGCCCGTCACGTTCACCAGCAGGGCCTCCGCCCCCGAGATCGAGATGTCGTCGAGCAGCGGGCTCGAGACGGCCGATTGCGCCGCTTCGTACGCCCGGTTCGGGCCGGTCGCGTGTCCTGCGCCCATCAACGCGTTCCCGCGCTCCGCCATGACCGTCTTCACGTCCGCGAAGTCCAGGTTCACGAGCCCCGGAACGGTGATGAGGTCCGAGATCCCCTTGGTGGCGTGATGCAGCACCTGGTCCGCCACGCGGAACGCTTCCTTGAGCGGCGTGGTGCGGTCCACGATCGTGAGGAGCCGCTGGTTCGGAATCACGATCAGCGTGTCCACACGCTCCTTGAGCTCCCGTAGTCCGTCCTCGGCGAGCTGGTTGCGCCGCCGGCCCTCGAACTCGAAAGGCCGGGTCACGACGGCGACCGTGAGCGCCCCCTGGGCTTTCGCGATGCGCGCCACCACCGGCGCCGCGCCCGTCCCGGTCCCGCCTCCCATGCCCGCGGTCACGAACACCATGTCCGCGCCCTCGAGCATCTCCGCGATCTGGGCCTCGTCCTCCTCCGCCGCGTCGCGCCCGACGTTCGGATTGGCGCCCGAGCCGAGACCCTTCGTGACGCCCGTCCCGAGCTGGAGCTTCCTCGGGCTCAGCGACTGGTCCAGCACCTGCGCGTCGGTGTTGGCGGCGATGAACTCCACGCCCCCCAGCCCGGACTGGATCATTCGATTGACCGCGTTTCCGCCCGCTCCCCCCACACCGATCACCTTGATCGAGGCCCCCAACACGCCCTTCCCATCATCATCGATCAGCTCGAGCATCGCCTGACTCCTCCCCTCGTCCCGCTGGTTAGACCAGCTCCTCGATCCACCGCTTCAACCCGAACGATAAGCGGCTAAACACCCCCCGCTCGGCCGTGCTCGGCCTCGCACCCAGCATGTGGGCGTGGATCGCCAATCCCACGCCCGTCGCGAATCTCGGATCGCTCACCGCCTCGATCAGCCCCGTGATTCCCATCGGGATCCCGCGTCTCACGGGCAAATCGAAAACCTGCTCGGCCAGTTCCGTCATCCCCTCCAGTGAAGACGCACCGCCGGTCAGCACCACGCCGGCGCCGAGAAGATCGGCGATGTGGTTCTTGCGAATCTCCTTCTTCCCCATCTCGAAGATCTCCTCGATGCGCGGCTCGATCATCATCGCGAGCATGTGCCGCGAGACCTCGCGATCCGATCGCCCACCCACGCTCGGCACCTGCACGACCTCCTCCGGACGCACCATGGAGGTGAGCGCGCATCCGCTCTGGAGCTTGAGCTGCTCGGCGCGCTCCACCGGGGTGCGCAGCCCGATCGCCAGGTCGTTCGTCACGTTGGCGCCGCCGAGTCCGATGACCGCGGTGTGGCGCACGCTCCCCTCGTAGAAGATCGCGACGTCGGTCGTGCCGCCGCCGATGTCGAAGAGCGCCACGCCGAGGTCCCGCTCGTCCTGGGTGAGCACCGCGTCCGCGGAGGCGAGCGGCTCGAGCACCAGTTCCTCGACCTCGAGCCCCGCGCGCTCGGCCGCGCGGATCACGTTCCGGCACGCGGAGGCTGCGCCGGTGATGATGTGGACCTCGGCCTCCAGCCGCACGCCGGACATCCCGACCGGGTCGCGGATCCCGTCCTGGTCGTCCACGATGAATTCTTGCGGGAGGACATGGAGGATTTCACGATCCGTGGGGATGGCGACCGCCTTGGCCGCCTCGATCACGCGCTCCAGATCGTTCGGACGGATCTCGGCGTCCTTCCGCGAGACGGCGATCACGCCGCGGCTGTTGATCCCTCGGATGTGGTCCCCCGCGATTCCCGCGAAGACGCCGCGGATGGTCCGGCCCGACATCCGCTCCGCCTCCTGCACGGCAACCTGGATGGAGCGCGTCGTCTTCTCGAGGTTCACGACCACGCCCCGCTTGAGTCCATCCGAAGGGGACGTGCCCACGCCGATGATCCGGATTCCTTCTCCGCTTTCATCGGCCTCTGCGACAATGGCGGTGATCTTGGTCGTCCCGATGTCCAGTCCCGCGTAGATCCTCGTTTCCGCCATCAGATCCCCTCCGGTTACACCTTGTCCCGCGAAGCCGGCACAACTCCCAGACTGTCTGGAGCGCACCGGACGATCACCTGTCCCCGATACCGAGCGTCCAACACCAGCACGCGCCGATCGTGATCGCGCAGATCGCGGAGCGTGGCCGCCAGGGCGATGAGGCATCGCGGCGTCACGCGCTCCGGGTCGATCAGGATCGGAATCTGATCCCGGGAGGTTCGGAGCACGAACCACCGGGGATCACTCGCGACGATCTCGGAGATCTCGGGCAGGAGTCCCACTTCGGGAGACTCGAGCAGGGTCACCACGCGGAGCACGTCGTCGAACCGCGAGGCGAGGACGCGCGTCCCGGGTCGGCGGTTGCCTACCGGCAGCCCCGTCACCACCGGGCGGTCGGCGATGAGCCCTCGGGCGAGCGGCGGGAGGATCGTCCCGGTCGAATCCACCTCGAGGAGCTTCCCCGCGTTCACGAGCACGAAGGGACGCCGCTCGCGCACCGAAACGCGGACCGTGGCGGGGAGGAGCGTCACGGAGGCGCTTTCGATGCGCAGATTCCGCGTGAGCGAGGCCACGATCTCGGCCGGGCGCACGTCGAAGAGGCTCTCCCCCGAGGTGATCGGAATCGAAGGCCGCACGTCGTCCGGCGAGAGGTAGAGAAGACCGGTCACCTCGACGCGCCCCGCCTGGAAGAGCGGAAGCCTGCCGAGCACGCGGGCCGCGCGCGGCGCCAGGCGTGTGAGCCCGAAGAGAAGGAGGAGCAGGAGGAGCGCCGAGAGGAGAATCCTCCGGTTCCTCCGGCGACGCTCCGGCAGCTTGAGACGCGCGGTGGTTCGGCAGCCTGCTCTCACGAGATTCCTCCCCGGGACATTCCACGTGCCGTCATGCCGCGGCGCCTCCCGCCAGCTCACCCACCCGGAAGACGTCTCCGGCTCCGATCGTCAGAAGGAGATCCCCGGGACCCAGGATCTCGCGCACGATCTTCGCGGCCTGACCGAAATCGGAGGCCATGCGCACCGACGCGGCCCCGTTGGCCTTGATTCCCTCGATCAGACTTTCGGAGGTGACCCCCGGGATCGGCCTCTCCCCCGCCGGGTAGATGGGCAGGAGCACCAGCTCGGAGACGCCCGTGAAGCAGGTCGCAAACCGGTCCCGCAGGGCCTGCGTCCTCGTGTACCGGTGCGGCTGGAAGACCGCGACGATCCTGCGCCCGTAGGTGTCCCGGATCGCCGCGATGGCGGCTTCGATCTCGGTCGGGTGATGCCCGTAGTCGTCCAGCCACATGGCGCCCCGCACGTCCCCGCGCATCTCGAGCCTCCGCGCCACGCCGGAGAACCCGTGGAGCGCCTCGCGGATCTTGGCGATCGGGATGCCCAGCTCCCAGGCCGCGACCGTCGCGGCCAGGGCGTTTCGCGCGTTGTGCGTCCCGGCGACGCGGAGCTCGAAGGTTCCCTCGTCGCGGCCGCGCGCCCGGAGCCGGTAGCGCACGCCGCGCGCGTCCACGCGGAGCTCCGAGCCCTCGAAATCCGCGCCCTTCGTGAAGCCGTAGGTGAGCAGCCGGCGCTTCACGCGCGAGCGGAGCGGCGCCGCGTTCGGGTCGTCGTGCGGGAGAACCACCGTTCCGTAGAAGGGGACCCGGTTCACGAAGTCCAGGAAGGTCTCCTGCACGTGGGTCAGGTCCCGGTAGTAGTCCAGGTGCTCGGCGTCGATGTTCGTCACGACCGCGATCGTGGGCGTGAGCAGGAGGAAGCTCCCGTCGCTCTCGTCGGCCTCCGCTACCAGGAACGGGCCCTGGCCCAGACGCGCGTTGGCCCCCACCGCCATCAGCCGCCCCCCCACGATCACCGTGGGGTCCAGACCGCCGTGCGAGAGGATCTCGCCGACCATGGAGGTCGTCGTGGTCTTGCCGTGGGCGCCCGCGACCGCCACCGAGTACTTGATCCGCATCAGCTCGGCGAGCATCTCCGCCCGCGGAATGACGGGGATCGAGCGCTGGTGCGCCATGTGGATCTCGGGATTGGATTCCGCGATGGCGGTCGAGGCGACCACAACGTCGGCGCCCTCCACCTGCTCCGCGCGGTGACCGACGAAGATGCGCGCGCCGAGCGAGCGCAGGCGCGTGACCGGGTCGGACTCCTTCACGTCCGATCCCGACACCTGGTAGCCCAGATTCAAGAGCACCTCCGCGATACCGCTCATCCCGCTGCCACCGATCCCCACGAGGTGAATTCGCCTGATTCTTCCGTACATGCCCGATCAGCTCTCGCGCGGAATCGGGCTCGCATGGACCAGCTGCTCCATGGAACGCGCGATGCGCTGGGCCGCGTCGACCCGCGCGAACGCCCGGGCGTTCCTGCCCAGGCGGCGGAGTCGCGGCTCGTCCCGCAAGAGCGTTTCGATTTCCTTGGCCAGCGTCTCCGCCGTGAGCTCCTTGTCCGCGATGACCAGCGCGGCATCGCGTTCCGCGAGCCCGCGCGCGTTGTGCGTCTGGTGGTCCCGGGTCGCGTGCGGATACGGCACCAGGATCGCCGCCACACCGCAGGCCGTCAGCTCGGCGATGGTCATGGCTCCCGCGCGGCAGACGGCGATGTCGGCGATCGCGTAGGCCTTCTCGATCATCTCCAGATAGGCGAACACGCAAACCTTGATCGGAACGTTCCGGAACCGGTCCCGGATTCCTTCGAAATCCTCGGCCCCGGTCTGCCAGATGACTTGGAGCTGCGATTGCTGTCGCAGAAGCGTGAGCGCCCCCTCGGTTGCGCGGTTGATGCTCTTGGCACCTCGGCTTCCTCCGAAGACGAAGAGCGTTCGCTTGCCCGGATCGAGCCCGAAGGCCTCGTAGGCGGTTGCCTTGTCCTGCCGGAGCAGCGACCGGCGTATCGGATTCCCGGAGACGCGGAGGTTGTTCTTGCGGCGGAAGTAGCCGCGCGATTCCAGGAAGCTGATATGCACCTCGGTCGCGATCAGGTTGAGCCATCGATTCGTGACGCCGGGGATCGAGTTCTGCTCCTGGAGGATGACCGGAAGCCCGAACAGCCTCGCAACCAGAACGGCCGGCGCGCTGACATAGCTGCCGGTCCCGACCACGACGTGCGGCTTGAAGTCCACCACGAGCCGGAAGGACTGAACGAGCGCCTTCGCGAGCCCGTACACGGCCTGGATCCAGCCCAGCCCCGGGCGCCGCGGAAATCCGCGCGCCGCGATCGTCTGGAGCGTGAAGCCCGCCCGCGGAACAGCCTTCGCCTCCGGCCCGCGGCTCGTGCCGACGAAGAGCACCTTGGAGTCGGGGTGCATCCGGATCCATTCCTCCGCGATGGCGATGCCCGGATACAGGTGGCCGCCGGTCCCTCCGGCCGCGATCAGCACGCGGATCGCACCCTCGCTACCGGCCACCCGGTCGTTTCCGCGCGGCCGTTCTTGTAGAAGTCGGGCCGGTTCGAATGCCGGTCTTGGTCTGGCTTGCGACGTTGAGTAGGACACCGATCACTCCTAGATTTACGACCAGGGCCGATCCTCCATAGCTCAAGAACGGAAGGGGCAGCCCGGTCGTCGGGATGATTCCGGTCACGACCGAGATGTTCATCCCGACATAAACCGCAAGGCTCACGGTCAGTCCGGCCGCGAGCAGGAAACCGAAACGGTCCGGCGCGCGGCCGGCGATCTTGAGGCCGCGCAGGAAGAGGAAGACGTAGGCGACGAGCACCGCCGCGGTGCCCACGAGTCCGAGCTCCTCGCCGATCACGGCATAGATGAAATCGGTGTGCGGATCCGGCAGGAAGAAAAACTTCTGCATGCTCCGGCCGGGACCCTCACCGAAGATCCCCCCGGAGCCGAGCGCCACCATGGACTGGTGGAGCTGCCAGCTCTTTCCCTGCGCGTCCACCGCTCCGGTGGACCAGTGCGACAGCCATCCCTGCACCCGGTCCATCATGTAGGGGTGCCTCACGACCTGGAACACCGCGAGCAAGGCGCCCGCTCCGGCGAGCGCGGCCAGATGCCGCGTCCGGGCCCCCGCGAGATGGAGCATGACGAATCCGGTCACGAGGAGCGCGATCGTGCTGCCGAGGTTGGGCTGCTTCAAGATGAGGAGCGAGATCACCCCGAGCACCGCCGCGCACGGAATCACGCCGTCCTTCAGGGAATCGATCCGTTTCCCCTTCCGGTCGAGGAGCTTGGCGAGATAGACCACGCAGGCTACGCGCGCGATCTCGGTCGGCTGGAGGGTGAACTCCGCGAAGGAGAGCCAGCGGTTGGCGCCCCGCACGCCCGCGCCTCCGAGGACCACGAGCGCGCCCAGGAGCCCCACGCTAGCCGCGAGCGCCCACGGCGCGAAGGACTGCAGGCGGTGATAGTCGAATCGCGCGAGGAAGAGCATGACCACGAGCCCCAGCAAGAGCCGGATCGCCTGGCGCTTCACGAAGAAGAACTGAGAGTGATAGCGGTCGGCGCCGAGCACGGCGCTCGAGGAGTAGACCATGACCAGCCCGAGCGCCAGGAGCCCCATGACGGGAAGCAAGATTCCCCAGTCGAGCTTCCGCGGCGCCGCGATGGCGACGTTCACCGGCGTGCCTTCAAGAGTGAGCGCTTGAGCTCGAGCACGGCGGCCTCGAAGCGGGCGCCGCGCTCTTCGAAGTTCCGGAACATGTCGTAGCTCGCGCAGCCCGGGGAGAGCAGCACGACTCCGCCGGGGGCGGTGTTGGCGCGCGCGGCCAGGACCGCCTCCTCGAGCGTCGTGGCGCGCTCGTGCGGCACGCCCGGCCAGGACTCCTCGATCTTCCCGGCCGCCTCGCCCACGGTGACCGCGTGACGCACCCGCTCCATGACGAGGGGCCGGATCGAGACGAAGTCGCCGTCCTTGTCGCGCCCGCCCGCGATGAGGGTCACCGGTTCGGTGAAGGATTCGAGCGCTCGCTTGAGCGCGTCCACGTTCGTGGCCTTCGAATCGTTCACGTACCGGACCCCGTCGATCTCCGCGACGACCGCGAGCCGGTGCGGGAGCCCGTGGAATTCGCGGAGCGCCTTCGCGATCGCCCTCTCGGGAATGCCCACCGCGAGCGCGGCGGCGGCCGCGGCGGCCATGTTCTCGGTGTTGTGCGGCCCCGGCAGGAGCGCCTCATCACGCTTCAAGAGGGTCCCGGTCTTGCCCTCGAAGCGGTAGCGCAGGGAGCCTCCGTCGAGCCACACGCCGTCGCCGGTCGGGTCCGCGAAGCCGAACCAGAGGGGGCGGGACTTCATGGGCCGGAGCAGGAGGTCGATCCGCGCGTCTCCGAGCGGCTGGACCCGGAACTCGGACTCGTTCTGAAACTGGAAGAGCCGCGCCTTGAGTCCGGCGTAACGGTCCATGCTTCCATGGCGGTCCAGATGGTCCGGGGTCACGTTGAGAAGCACGCCCACCTTCGGGTGGAAGCGTGTGCAGGCTTCGAGCTGGAAGCTGGAGATCTCGACCACGAGGAGGCCTTCCTCGGGCACGCCCTCGGCCTTCTCGGAGAGCGCCACCCCGATGTTGCCCAGCACCTCGGTCTTCCGTCCTGCCGCGCGCCCGATCGCGCCCAGAAGCTCCACGGTCGTGCTCTTCCCATTGGTCCCCGTCACCGCGATGACCGGAGCGCGAGCCACCGCGAACCCCAGCTCCACCTCGGCCACGATTGGTATTCCACGACGCTCCGCTTCGGTGAGGAGCGGAAGATCCATGGGCACGCCGGGGCTGACCACGACCAGGTTCCGTCCCTCGAGCTCGCGCGGGTCGGTCGAGCCGAACCGAAGCTCCACGCCCAGATCTCGAAGCTCCCGCACCGTGCCCTCCAGCTCCTCGGCGCGCCTGCGATCCACGCCGCGAACCTGGCCGCCGTGCGCAAGCAGAAGCTTCGAAGCCGCGATTCCGCTCCGCGCGAGACCGACGACCAGCGGCCGCGATCCCGTGAACCAGACCGGCGCCGGTCGGGTCATTGCAGCTTGAGCGTGCTCAAGCCCAGGAGTGCCGCGAGCGCGGCCGCGATCCAGAAGCGGACCACGACGCGCGGCTCCTTCCACCCGCTGAGCTCGAAGTGATGGTGAAGCGGCGCCATCTTGAGAACGCGTTTGCCCCAGAGCTTGAAGGAGAGCACCTGCGCCATGACCGAAAGCGCCTCGGCCACGAACACCGCGCCCACGATCGCGAGCAGGAACTCGCGCTTGATCAGGACCGCGACCGTTCCGAGCGCGGCCCCGAGCGAGAGCGAGCCCGTGTCCCCCATGAACACATCGGCCGGATGACAATTCCACCAGAGGAAGCCGAGCGTGGCGCCGACGATCGCCGAGCAGAACACGGTCAGCTCTCCGGCGCCCTGGAAGTACGGGATCTGGAGATACTGCGAGAACTTCACGTGCCCCGTGACGTAGCACATGCCTCCGAGCGCCAGTGCCGCGAACGTGGTCATGCCCGCGGCCAGGCCGTCGAGCCCGTCCGCCAGATTCACCGCGTTCGAGGCCCCGGTGATCACGAGGATCACGAAGGGCAGGTAGAGCCAGCCGAAGTCCACCACCGTCCTCTTCAAGAAAGGCACGTTCGTTTCCGCGGGGTCGAGCGCGCCATGCGCGGGGTAGAAGTAGACGGCCGCGAAGACCGCGGCGCCCAGGAGCACCTGACCCGTCAGCTTGTAGCGCCCCAGGAGCCCCTTCCGCATGCGCTTCACCACGCGGAGGTAGTCGTCCACGAACCCGACGAATCCCATGAAGAGCGTCGCGAGGAGCGCGACCCAGACGTTCCGGTTCTCGAGGTTTCCCCAGAGGAGCGTCGGGACCACGATCGCTACCACGATGAGCACGCCTCCCATGGTGGGCGTTCCCGCCTTGGGCAGGTGGCTCTGCGGACCATCGTCCCTTACTTGTTGCCCGATCTTGAGCGCGCGCAATCTCCGGATCACCGGCGGGCCGAGCATGAACGCGAGGAGAAGCGCGGTCGCCGCCGCGTAGAGCGAGCGAAACGTAATGTAGCGGAAGACGTTCAGGATCGGAAAGTGCTCGTGGAGCGGGTAGAGGAAGTGGTAGAGCATCCCCCTCAGTTCCTCCCTGCCGCGTGCAGCGGATCGAGGGCGTCGTTCCGCCCGGGCACGAGCCGCTCGACCACCTGCTCGAGCCGCATTCCACGCGATCCCTTGACCAGCACGAGATCTCCGGGGCGCGCGTCCGTTCCGACCGCCTCGGCCATCTCGGGAACCGACGCGTGGCGGCTGATCCGCGCGGGGTCCAGACCGGCCGCCCGCGCGCCGCGCTCGACCGCCTCGGCAAAGCTCCCGGCGATGTAGAGACGTGCGCCGGGCGGGACCTGGCCACCCGCCTCTTCGTGGAAGCGCTCCGAATCGGGTCCCAGCTCCAGCATGTCCCCCAGCACCGCGCGGCGCTCTCCGCGCGTCTCGATCGAGGCGAGGAGGAGGAGCGCCTCCCGCATGGAAGACGGATTGGCATTGTAGGCGTCGTCGAGCACGTGGATTCCGGCCGCCGCGATCAGCTCCAGCCTGTGGCGCTCCGGACGAAGCGACGCGAGCGCCCTGGCGGAATCCGCGCGCGGCACGCCGAAGTGGTCCCCCACCAGAATTGCGGCGAGCGCGTTCCGCACGTTGTGGCGACCCAGGAGCATGAGGCGGATCTCGGTCAAGTCCGGGAGCGTGAAGCCGGCGCCTCCCTGGGCGGTGAGCGACATCCGCGTCGGCACCAGGTCCGCCGCGCGATTGTCGAGCGCGTAGCTCTTCTTCGCGACGGGCCGGTCCTTGTTCATGCTCCAGAGCCGCTCGTCGTCGGCGTTCAGCACCAGGAATCCGTCGCGCGGAAGCGCTTCCGCCAGCTCGCTCTTGGCGCGCGCCACCTCGTCGATCGAGCCGAGCGACGCCAGGTGCGCGGCGCCCGCGTTCGTGAGCACGCCGACATTCGGCGAGGCGAGGAGCGCGAGCTCGGTGATCTCGCCGCGCGCGCTCATGCCCATCTCGAGGACCAGCATCTGGTGCTCGGGCTTGAGGCGCGTGAGCGTGAGCGGCACTCCGATGTGGTTGTTCAGATTTCCCCGATTCTTGTGCACGCGGTAGCGCGTCCCGAGCACGGCCGCGATCATCTCCTTGGTCGTGGTCTTTCCGTTGGAGCCGGTGACCGCCGTGAGGGGGATTCCCGATCTCGCCCGGCAGTGCCTGCCCAGACTCTGGAGCGCGCGAAGCGGGTCCCGCACCGTCACGACAGGCTTCCGGGACTCAGACCACGCGGGGTCCGCGGGCCGCCCTTCCAAGACCAGCGCTCCGCCGGCCTGACCCCCTAGCGCCGCGGTCACGAAGTCGTGCCCGTCGGCGCGCGTTCCGGGGAGCGCCACGAAGAGCTCGCCTCCGGTGAGCGACCTCGTATCGATCGAACAGGCGCTGAAGGGCGCCGCGCGATCCGGGTCCACCGGGAACGCGACCTTCCCCCCGGTAACCCGCAGCACTTCCGGAAGGGAGAGCCAGGGACCCCCGTTCCGCGTCAACGCCCGAATCCCTTCCGACGTAAAGCCGCGCGCGCCACCTCGCGGTCGTCGAAGGGGATCGTTCTCGTGCCCAGGATCTGATAGGTCTCGTGCCCTTTTCCCGCGATGAGAAGCGCGTCGCCGGCAGCGGACGCCTCGACCGCCGCCGCGATGGCCTGCGCGCGGTCCGAGATCGTGCGCACGTTCGCCGAGCCCCGCACGCCCGATTCGATCTCGCGGAGAATCGCAAGCGGATCCTCGCTGCGCGGATTGTCGGAGGTGAGGATCACCTGGTCGGCAAGCCGCGCCGCGACCGCGCCCATGAGCGGACGCTTTCCCTTGTCCCGGTCCCCTCCGCACCCGAACACGCAGAGGACCCGCGCGGGCTTGAACGCGCGCATCGCTTCGAGGGCGCGCTCCAGGGCATCGGGCGTGTGCGCGTAGTCCACCAGCACCTGGAAGGGCTGCCCTTCGTCCACCGGCTCGAGCCGCCCCGGGACGGAGGCCACCTTCTCGATCCCCGCCAGGATCGCCGCGCGCGGGATGCGGAGCGCGATTCCCGCCGAGAACGCGGCGAGCGCGTTCATCGCGTTGAAGGCTCCGCGAAGACGGAGCGACACGTCCGTGGTCTCATCCCCATGACATATTCGGAATGACGTGCCGTCGGGACGGAGCTCCAGGCCCTCGGCGCGGATCTCGGCCCCGGCGCTGGTCCCGTAGCCCACCACCGGGCAGTCCGCGTGGGTCTTGAGCCACCTCCCGACGGGATCGTCCACGTTGACGGCGCCGGAGAAGCGCTTCGTCCGGTCTCCGCGGCTCTCGCTCCGGAACAAGCGCGCCTTGGCGTCGCGATAGGATTCGAGCGTGCGGTGAAAATCGAGATGGTCCTGGGTCAGATTGGTGAACACGCCCACGTCGAACGCCAGGCCGTAGGTCCGCTCCAGCGCGAGCGCGTGCGAGGAGACCTCCATCGCGACCGCGGTGGCTCCCCGGGCCCGCCAGTCGCGCAGGAGTCTCATGAGATCCGGGGCTTCCGGAGTCGTGTGGGTCGCCGTCTCGCGGCGGCCGTCGAACTCGTATCCGACGGTGCCGATGACGCCGGCCCTCATGCCCGCTTCCTCGAACACCGCGCGGATGAGATGCGCGGTGGTGGTCTTTCCGTTCGTGCCCGTCACGCCCGCCAGCGTGAGCTCGCGTGAGGGATGCCCCGTCTCCACTCCCGCCAGGATCGCGAGCGCGCGCCGCGTATCGCCGACGCGGATCTGCGGCACGTCCGTCCCTGGAACGAAGCGCTCCACGACGGCGGCCTGGGCGCCGCGGCGTCCGGCCGACTCCACGTGGACGTGGCCGTCCTGCTTGAGCCCGGAGACCGCGACGAAGAGATCGCGCGGCTTCACCTCGCGCGAGTCGTAGCGGACCATTTCCCATTCGCCGCGAAGCGCGCCCTTCGTCTCCGACGCTCCCAGGAGTTCGGGGAGCGCCGAGGTCACGCGAGCGGCGAGCGCGATCACAAGCTCCGGGCCGCGCACTTGAGCGCGCACGCCTGACCGGCCCGGATCGCCGAGCCCGCAGGTGGATCCTGCTCGACCACCTGGCCGCTTCCGAAAACCGAGGAGACACGAACCGAGAGCGCGCTCAGACGGGCCACGGCCTCGCGAACCGAGAGCCCTCTCAGATCGGGGAATCCCGTGTCGGGCGGCGGGTCGGTCGAAAGGACGATCCGCACCACCTCCCCCGAGCGGGCATGGGACCCCGGCTCCGGCGACTGGATCGCCACGCGCGCGCCGCTTCCCTCCATCGCGCAGTCGAAGCCCTTCGAGCGGATGACGAAGCGCGCCTGATCGGCCGCCATCATCCGGACGTCGGGGACCCGTTCCGAGGGGGTCTTTCCTGCCGATGCCGTGACGAGCGTCTGCGCCGGAATCCGGACCGGCCCCCGCCCCAGGGTGGCCCAGGTCGCCACGATGTCCCGGAACACCGGGGCGGCGACCGCTCCGCCGTAGTAGGCGCCGCGCGGCTCGTCCAGCACGATGAGACCCACGATCTGCGGATTCTGCGCGGGCGCCATGCCCACGAAGGAGGCGATGTACCGGCCCTGGCCGTACCCGTGCCCCCCTGCATCCGGTTTCTGCGCCGTGCCGGTCTTGCCCGCGACCTCGCACCAGGGCAGCGCCGCTTCCTGCGCGGTGCCCATGGTCACGGCATCGCGCAGGAAGGAGCGGAACGTCTCGGCCGTCTCGGGCGAGATCACGCGCCGGACGCGCTCGACCGGATAGACCCTCACCGCCTCACCGTTCTCGTTCACGAGGGCCGACGCGATGCGGGGACGAAGAAGGATTCCGCCGTTCGCGACCGCGCAGTAGGCCATGAGGATCTGGAGCGGCGTGGCCGTCACCTCCTGGCCGATCGAGATCGTGGCCAGCGAGCGTGCGGACCAGCGGGACGGGTTCCGGATCTGACCCGAGGTCTCGCCGGGCAGCTGGACGCGCGTCGGCTGTCCGAATCCGAAGAGCCGCGCGTAGCGGTAGAGCGTGCTGGCGCCCACCTTGGTTCCGATCTGCGCATAGCAGACGTTGCTCGAGAGGGCGGTCGCCTGGCGCACCGTGTACCAGCGCGTCTCGGGGTGCGCGTCGTGCATCGTGAAGGCGCCCATGTTCAGCTCACCCTTGTTCACGAAGAAGGAATCCTCAGGGGTCAGGACGCGCTCTTCCAGCGCGGCGCAGCCGACGAGGAGCTTGAACGTGGAGCCCGGCTCGTACTGGTCCGCGATGACGCGGTTCCTTCCGGGCGAGCCCGACGGCGGGTTCGCCCCGTCCACGGTCGCCATCGCGAAGACGTCTCCGGTGTGCGGATCGGCAAAGACCGCCATGCCGCTTCGCGCGCCGGTCCGGGCTACGGCCTGCTTCAATTCCATGACCAGGACGGACTGCGCGTCCCGGTCGATCGTGGTGACCAGGCTCAGGCCGGGCTCGGGAACCTTCACGATGCTCTGCGGCAGCTGGTGCTCGAGCCCGCGGCCGTCCCTGAAAAGAGTAGCCCACCCGCTGACGCCGCGCAGTTCCCGATCGAAATTGCGCTCGATCCCCTCCAGCCCCGTCCCGTCCACACCCACCACCCCGACGACCGGCCGGGCCACGTCTTCCAGGGGGTAAACCCTGGAGGGAACCTCCTCCACCTGAACGCCGGCGGGGAGGGCTGATTTCCGGAGCGCGATCTCCTGCTCCGGGCTCACCTGCGAGGAAATGCGGATGTAGGCGCTGCGGCGGCCCCGCTTCAGGCGGTCCAGGCCGCGGGCGCCCGCGGCGGTGCGGATGAACTGCTTCGCCGCCGACGCGTTCCGCACCTCGGCGGGGCGCACGGAGACCTGGCTCAAGTCCACGTTTTCGGCAAGAGGAAGCAGGTGACGGTCGTAGATCCGTCCGCGCTCCGGCTCGAGGATGACGCGCGAGGTCTGCTGACCGCGAGCTTCGCGGCCGAGCTTCGCGTGCCCGAAGACCTGGATCGAGACCAGCCGGGCGAAGATGACGCCGTAGAACAGGATCCCGATCAGGGCGAGCAGCTTCAGGCGTCTCAGATGGAGCGGACTCATCGGCTTCCTCCTGCTTCGACCGGCGCCGCGGGCAATCCCACCACGCGTTCGGTCCAGAACGACGGCAGCGCCCTGCGAAGGGACGCCATGAGCCTAGTGCCGAGCGGCGGGCGCGCGCCGCGCCGGACGCGCGGGGAGGCCAGGTCCACATCCACGACGCGCGCGGGATCGGGATTCTGGAACCCGAGCCGGCTCAGACTCGCCAGATCGACCCCGTCCCGGAACGCGGCCTGCTCCTCCAGGTCGCACGTGATCCGGACCCGGTTCTCGAGCGATCTCACCTCCCCGGCCAGGCGGTCCCGGTCCATCGAGAGGGTGTTCGCGGCCGTGCGCTCCCAGACCTTCGCGAAGAGCAGCGAGGCGGCGACGAGAACGAGCGCGATCGCGCGTCCGCTCATGCGGCGCTTCGCCTGCATGCGAAATCTCAGGTACGGGCCGGGGCCCTGGGCCTGCGCCTCGTCGGCCGTTACCGCGAGGCGCGCGGCGAGACTCACGCAGCCTCCGGTTTCAGGCGCGCGGCCCGGAGACGCGCGCTGCGCGCGCGCGTGTTGCGCCGCGCTTCCTCGTCGCTCGGCCGGATCGGCTTTCGGGTAACGGGAATCCAGGGAGTTTCGGTCAGCGGCTGATGCGGATCGGATGGACGCGGCGGGCGGAACGCATTTTTGACGAGTCGGTCTTCGAGCGAGTGATACGCGATGACACAAAGCGTCCCGCCCGGCCGCAACAGGGATGGGCTTTCGCGAAGAAGGGATTCGAGCTCTTCCATCTCGTGGTTCACGGCGATTCGAAGGGCCTGAAAGATCTGCGAGAGGCGGCGCGGGCGCGCCGGTCCCGGATAGAGAGGATCGAGCGCCGAGCGAAGGGCCGCGGCAGTCAGAGGACCACCCGCCGTAAGAGCGCGCCGGATGGCGCGGACGGCCGCGCGCGGCCGCGGGACCTCGCCCAGCTCCCTGAGGATCCGCGCCAGCTCCTCGTCGTCCGCGCGGCGAAGGAGATCCTCCGCAGTCAAAGGGAGCGAGGGATCCAGCCGCATGTCGAGCGGGCCGGGCGCCGAGAAGGAGAATCCGCGCTCCGGATCGTCGAGCTGAACCGACGAGAGCCCCAGGTCCGCGAGGATCCCGTCCACGCGGCCGATGCCGAGACCCCGCAGCGCCTCCTCCATCTGGGAAAAACGCGCGCGCGCCGCCCGGAACCGGGGTTCCGGCGCGGGCGGAGTCGCGCGCGCGACAGCAACTGCAGCCGGGTCACAATCCAAACCCACCACCATCCCATCCACCCCCAGCGACGCGAGGATTGCTGCGGCGTGACCACCGCCCCCGTAGGTCGCATCCACGTAGGTCCCGTTCGGATCTGTCAGGAGCAACTGGACGGTCTCCTCCTTGAGAACCGGGACGTGACCCGGCATTTCAGTTCCTCTGAATCCGGGTGTTAACGCAATTCGAGACGACGCAGCGTGGGCCCCTGCCCCGCGACGTCGAACAAGGTTCGGACATAACCATTCATCCCGACCACACACACGTCGGCTCCGGTGCTCTGCTGGCGCGTCAGGGCGCGCGCGAATTCGGGAACGGCGCGATAGTCGATGTGGCTGACCTGCTCGAAATCCAGACAGACGAGGTCCCGCGGCGAGCGGCCGCGATCGCGGATCGCGGAAACCATCTGGTCCAGCTCGCGACCGCCGAGCCGCCCGAACAGACGGACCACGAGCGGGCCCCCGCCGCGCGGGGCGTCCCACTGGAAGACCGGACGGTCGAACGCGAAGGGGCGCCGGGCCGGCGCGAGGGAGCGGATCACAGGAGCAGCTCTCCCGCCATGTCCTCGTAGCTCCGGCTGGAATTCTTGAGGTATTCGTCGAATCGCGCGGGATCCCAGATCTCGATGTGATCGACGACCCCGTTCACCATCGCGTCCTTGACCAGGTGCGCGTGCGTGAGCAGCCGCGGGGGAATGGCGACGCGACCCTGCGCGTCGAGCGTTCCCTCGTTCAGATCGAGCGACATGATCCGCAGAAACCGGCGATTGGTCTCATCGTGAAAGGAGCGCGAGCGCAGGCGCTCCTCCATTCTCCGCCACTCGTCGAGCGGATAGAGCGCGACGCAGGTCTCGAGGCCGCGGAGGATGATGAAGGTGTCGGGATCGTCGCCGGACAGGACCTTGCGAAATCGCGCGGGGATACTGATGCGGCCCTTGTGGTCGATCGAATGCTCATAGCTCCCCCGAAACGTCGCCATCCACGGTCCTCGATTGCATTTGAACGGGTGGTTACTGCGGCAGCCCTCTACCCACTATTACCCACAAATCACCACCGCGGCATCCTAGCCTCCCCCCGGAAGGGGTGTCAAGGCGATTTCATGGGAAAAGAAAAAAATTAGTGCATTGGAGGACATGGGGTTCCCGGCTTGGAACCCACACCGGCTTTGGGCCGGGCTCAGAAAGGCTTCGAGGGGGCGATTTCGGAGAGAATTCTGGAGGCCTGGGCGGCCAGATTCCGGCGGTCCCACCTGTCCAGGATGGCCGGTGGGATCCTGGTGGAGAGGTCGGCACCGGCCCGGAATGCGGCCAGCCACTCGAGCAACGCCGAAACCGCGCCCTCGACGTTCCCGGGAGCGACGACCCGCCCCGCCCCGGTGGACCGGATCAGATCGGCGGCGGGCCCTTCGTCCAGGATCGCGAGCACGGGGCGCCCGCTGCTCAGATACTCGTAGATCTTCCCCGTGTAGAGGAGCGAGTCGGCGGCGCCTCCGTGGCCCAGGAGCGCCAGCGCGGACGCGCTTCGCATCGAGACGAGCGATTCGATGTGCGGCTCCGACGGAGCGAACTCGAGCGCCTCTTCCAGTCCGTATCGCTCGCGCTCGCGAGGACCGATCTCCTCGTTTCCCCCGACAAAGCGGAGCCGGAGCTCCGCCCGCGTGCCGGGGTCGCGCTCCATCACGCTGCGCGCGGCTTCCAGCAGGGTGCGCACAGTGGGACGGTGCGCGAGCTGCCCCGCGTGAAGGAGCACGAACCGCCGAGGAGGATCGCCGCCGGGGCCGAACCGCGCTTCTTGGCCCTTGCGCTCGGCGACCTCGAGATCCGCACGCCGCCAGTCGTCCGAGTCGAACCCGTTCGGCAGGAAGACGAACCGCGCGGGATCGATCCCGGGATAGCGCGCCCGGTAGAGCGCGACCATGGCCTCGCTCACCAGGGTCACCCGGTCCGCGGTCGAGACGACCCGCCGCTCCATGGCGCGGTGACGCGCGTCGTGCCACGGGGTCGGAGGCCGGTAGGTGGCCCGTCCCACCCAGGGATCGCGGAAATCGGCGATCCACGGGAGGCGGTGCGTCTTCTTCAGCGCGAGCCCGGCGAGGTGCGAGCTCTCGGGCGAGGACGTGGTCCAGAGGGCGTCGATGCCGCCGTTCCGGATGCGGGCGTCCGCGGCCCGCTCTGCGGCGCGCGCCCACGAGCGGTAGGCGTCGGGCAGGAGCATCCAGCGCTGGAGCGAGCGCAGCGCGCGAAACGCGCCGGCGCGCCTCTGGCCCTGCCGCTCCTGTATGGGGATCCCCGCGCCCGAGAGCGTCTGCAAGAGTCTCCCCGACGTGAGGCCGCCGGCACGCACGACCGAGGCGGAGGCGGGGATCTCGTCCTCGAGCGTCGGGTCCAGGATCCAGTAGTCGCGGTCGCGCGTGGTCACCACGGTGGAGCGCCATCCTTCGGGCTCGAGGTAACGCACCAGCTTGAGCGTGCGCTGGCACCCGCCGCCGCCGAGGGGGGGGAAGAAGTACGCGAGCACGAGGAGATGTCTCACGGCTCTTGCCTTGAAGGGAGCGCTGCGAGCGCCTTCAGCTTTTCCTCGAGCTGCTCGACCGTGTCGGCGAACGAGCCGTGCGCGAGCACCTTCTCCCTCGCACGCGCGCGCATCGCGCCGCTCCCCGGATCGCTCGTCGCTTCAGCGATGGCACACGCGATCGCGTCCTTGTCCCCCGTGGGAACGAGGTATCCCTCGCGACGGTGGGTCACCCACTCGCGATTCCCGGCGATGTCGCTCACGATCGGGAAGAGCCCCGTTGCCATGGCCTCGAGCAGAGCCTGCGACGTGGAATCGGATCGGGAGACCGAGACGTAGATGTCGGACTGGTCGTAGAGCGTCCGGAGCCTCTCCTCCCCGACGAAGCCCTCGAGCGTGACTTCGCCCGCCAGGCCCTCCTCGCGGATCCAACCGGCGACCTGATCGCGCATCGGCCCGTCCCCAGCCATCGCCGCGCGAAACGCGAAGCCGCGGCGCTTCAGATCTCCGAGCGCCCGCACGAAGGGCTCGGGGTCGTAGACCGCCTCGAGCTGCCGGGTCCAGAGAATTCGAGGCGGACCCGCGAGACGGCCTCCGCCGCCTCCGCCGCGCGCGGCCGGCGCGAGCGCTGCGGTATCCACGCCCCACGCGCGCGTCCACACCCGCTCCGCCGGCGCGCCGAGCGAGACCGCGGCTTCGGCGAGGACTCCGGCGTCCACGTGGATCAGCGGCGCCCTGCGGAGCACGAAGCGCGCGCGGGCGCGGTGAAGGGGCGAGCGGCGCGCATTGACCAGAAGGTCCGATCCCCAGCATGCGAGCATCCAGGAGCGGGCGTCCGAGAGCGCGCCCAGGAGGCCGTAGTTCGGCAGGAAGTGCGCGACGGTCACATCGGGGCGGAACTCGAGCAGCTCGCGGCGCACCGCCCCGAGCGCGCTCGCGTACCGGAGCCACTGCCAGGGCCATGGGCCGCCCACGACACGCTGAGGGACCCCGGGCTCGGGATCCGCGAACGCGGTGAGAAGGCGCAGCTCGTGCCCGCGCTCGCGAAGAGCGCGCGCCCAGCGCCGTGTGTGGATCGAGGGCCCGTGCGCCAGGAGGAGGATGCGCACCGAGAGAATTATCCCCGGAGCTTTCGGTGGACCGAGCTTCTCCGCCCGGCGATCACCAGCGGACGCGGGGTCGCGCCCCAGCCTTCCTTGAACCGGATCAGGCCGGCCGCGTCGTGCGGAGAGGCTCCGAAGTTGTACTCTGCGTATCCCGCCTCGCAGAGCGTCTCGAGCGTGCGGGCGATGAGGAAATTATTGGGCCTCAGGTGCCAGCTCGACTCGCGCGACACGGGGAGCCAGTTCATCGCCACGCCGTCATGGAAGAGATGCAGGCTCCCCGCCACCGGCTTCCCGTCATGATGCACGAGATGGTATCGCGCGAGCCCGGTCGGCACGAGCGAGCGATGGATGCGCTCGTAGAGCGAGTAGGGCTTGGGCTTCCCTCCTCTCCGGCGGACCGTCTCGGCCGCGATCTCGTAGAAGACGCGCACGTCCTCCTCCCCCGCCGCGGCGCGGATCGAAAGCTCGCTCTCCTCCGCCTGCCGGACCAGCCGGCGCGCGGCTGGAGAGAAGCCGCTCGCCAGCGCCTCGAAATCGGGCTGGAGCGGCAGCACGTGCGTGAAGCTCTGGAACGGGGCGAGCGACGCGGGAACCTCGTCCTGCAATCCCTCGTACCAGGTCATCTCCGAGCGCAACGTCCACCGGCTTCCGGCCACGCGCGCGAAGGACTCGATCAGCTCGCGCCGCACCGAGCCCGGGTCCGGATGCCCCTCGCGCACGAGAGGTCCTCCGTACGTGCCGAACGGCATCGAGAGAACGGTGCGGCCGATCCCTCGATTCCGGACGATGGCCGAGATGCCGCCCGCGTACCCCTGCCCGTCCTCGACCACGTGCGCCACCCACCGGGCGCCGCGCCACTCCTCGACCCAGAGCTGGGCCCACGCCGACGTGTGGAACACGGTCGCTCCCCTGGCCTGTGCGACGAGCGCGTCCCATGCGGCGCGGTCGGGAGGCGAAACCACGGTGCGTGGACGCTCGAGTTTCACCGTAGGACCGCCGCGCGCAGGGTTCTGGACCCGGTCCGGTCGCGGAGCACGACGAGATAGACGCCGGAGGGCGCGGGCTCCCCGTCCTGCCTCGTCAGATCCCAGATCTCGTTCGCGGCGGGATCGCAGCGAAAGCGGTGGAGAATGTTCCCGGCCAGATCCCGGATCTCCCCTTCGATCGCGTTCTGGATTCCTCCGACCTTGAGCATCCCCGCGACTCGCGACGGATTCGGATACACGTAGGCCGCGTCGGTGATCCCGGTCTCTCCGGAACCGGCGACCACACGGGAGATCCCGTTCGCGGTTCCCACCCAGAGCACCCCGCGCGGAGCATCCCACGCGAGCGCGCGAACATCGTCATCCACGAGACCGTCCTGGAAGGTGAACACCTCGACCGCTCCGCTCCCGGACGCGTCCACCCGCGCCAGCCCCGCCGAGGTCCCGATCCAGAGGTTCCCCGCGGAGTCGAGGGCGAGGTCGTTCACCTGGCCGCTCGGGAGCGCCGGGGCCGTGAGCACGCGCGTGAAGGCCCCGTTCTGGACCCTCCCGGCGCCCGAGGTGGTGCCGATCCACGCGGTCTGTGGATCCAGCAGGACGAGCGAGGTGGTCTGGTTGCTGGGCTGGGTGGCCAGGTGCACCCAGACATCGTCCAGGTGTCCCGGGGTTCCGCGCCCATCCCAGATGTCGAGGCCGTTGAAGGCCGTGGCGAACCAGCCCTTCCCCGCGGAGTCGAACCGCGCCGCGCGGAGATTGTTGCTCGTGATTCCGGAGTTTCCCGGCGTGAGCGAATCCAGCAGGGCGCCGCTGGGCGCGTCGAACTCGTACACGCCGTTCTCGTGCTCCACGCTCGCCGCATAGACGCGCCCCGAGGGCGCCTCGTCGATCGCCCAGATGTTGTACGCGGGCGGCGTGTCCCAGAGTCCCGACGCCGGATCGTAGCGATCGATGCGCGGGCGGGGATCCGAATCCACGCAGCAGTGCCCGATCCAGAGCCTCGAGGCGCCGTCGGAGAAGAGGGCGAAGGCGTCCGCTTGCTGGAAGGACCCGCCGGTCGTGCCGTTGGTGATCGCGCTCCAGGAGGCGCCGTCGAAATGGAGCACCACCCCGCGTCCGGAGCCGGGCGGAAAATCGTTCCCGGTCGTGAAC
Source organism: Candidatus Eiseniibacteriota bacterium (assembly GCA_043741515.1). GTDB lineage: Bacteria > Eisenbacteria > RBG-16-71-46 > SZUA-252 > SZUA-252 > WS-7. The sequence continues at coordinate 21,312 of JAYUAE010000049.1, forward strand.
CAGGCGCCGAGCGCGTTGGTCACCGCGCGCTGAGTCCCGTTGACGATAGGACCGTCGGAGCGATGCGGCTCCCAGGACGACGAGGCCGGCAAGAAACGCGCGGCGCCCGCGGAGGTCCCCGCCCAGTGCGCCCCGTCCGGGCCGTCGCGGAGCGCGGTGACGTTGCTGCCCGGAAGCCCCGTCGAGATCGACGTCCATCCTCCGGCGGGAGCGTAGCGGTAGACGCCGAATGCCGGGGAGCCGGAGTAGAGCGTCTGCGCGCTCACGCCCAGCGTCTGACTGGCAAAGGTGTGCCCCAGGTTCGCCGGCCGGAAGACGCCCGACACGTACTGGTAGGGACCGAGGCTCGTCGCGGCCCACAGCGTGTCCGCGAAGAAGGCGAAGGAGGTCGCGGGCAACGAGAGGGCCGCGGTGCGATTCGACCATGCCCCCCCCGTGAAGCTCGAGAGCCCCGCGGTGGTCGCGGCCCAGAGCGTGTCTCCCACCTGGGCAAACGCCCTCACATCGTCTCCCGGCAGAGCCCCCGACGTGGCCGCGCTGGTGAAGGAGCGCGTCAGCCCGATCAGGCCTGCGGGGCTCTCCGTGAAGAGCGCGACCCCGCCGTTCGTCCCGACCCAGACCGAGTCGCCGTGCGTGTAGATGGCCTGGACGCGATCGCTGGGCAGACCGTCGAAGGAGCTGAGGGTCCTTCGAAATGTCATGTCCGGGCGAAGCCGCGCGATGCCGGCCCCGGCGGTGCCGGCCCAGAGAAGCCCTGAAGGCGAGACCTCCACCGCGAGCACGTGATTCGAGGGCAATCCGCCGGGAGAACGGAGGATCTTCGTCACGGCGCCGGTCGAGGGATCGATCGTGACGACCCCGCCCCGAGTGCCCATCGTGAGAAGGCCGTTCCACGATACGATCGACTGGATCTCGTTCGAGTTGACGAAGCTCTTCACGAAGATCGCGGTCTTGGCCGCGGCCGGGCCGGCTCCGCCTGCGAGACACGACGAGGCGGCGATCGCGATCACGAGCGCCGCGCTCGGGAGGCGCTGCCGGCCCGGAGCCCTCACGAGAGGTTCCCGCGCGTGGCGCGCAGGAACTGGCGCAGGTCCTCGGCGAGCGAGAAGCGGGACAGGTACGCGAGGTCGGCCGCCACCTTCGACATCGCGTCCCCGGAGGCCCCGTTCGGGGGGGTCACCACGCCGGGCCGGATCGACTCGAGCGCGAGGCGGGCCCAGGCGGGCACGTTCGCCCACCGGTCCTTCTCGTAGGCGCTCCGCCCCACCCAGCTCAGGCGGCCCGTCCAGACGCCTCCCCACGCCTCGGCCGGCCCGTAGCCCTCGCCGCGGCGCTCGAGGTAGGAGCGCAGGGCGCCCCACCGGAACGGCGCGACGAAGAGCGAAAGCAAAAGATCGCTCGCTCGCTTCCTCACGCGGACGGAGAGGCCGCGGCTGGGCGCATGCAAGAGCACCGCGCGCACGCCCCCCAGCGAGACCAGGCTCTCCTCCGACGCGAGCTGCGCGACCGACCCGGCCCAGTAGGTGGCCGCTCCCGAATCGCGCAGCGCCGTGGCCGCCGCGAGGAGATACGGCACCTCGGCGGGCTCGGGCACGACGCAGACGATCTGGATGCGCTCGCTCGCCACCAGCGCGCGGAGCCTCGACGCGGCGGCCTCCGGCGATTCGCCGGGACCCGCCGGCACGACCGTCCCCAGCGGCTCGAATCCCTCGCGCCGCGCTTCCTCGAACGTTTCGCGCGCGCGAGCGGCCTCGGCCCCCGCGCCCACGACCAGCACGCGGCGGAAGGCGAAGCCCTGGCGCCGGGCGCCCTGGCCCAGATTGCCGGCGAGGCTCCGGGTGAGGAGCAGCGCTCCATACAGGATCGGCGCGAGCAGGAGCACCAGCACGCGGGAGTAACGCGGAGTCTGGAAGAGGAAGGTGGTGGACATCAATAAAAGGACGGCCTGGAGAACCGCCTGTCCGACCGAGAACGCGCGCTCGATCGAGTCCACGAACGTGGTCCGCCGGTAGAGCCCGTTCGCCGCGAGCGAGGCGACCGTTACCGCCACGGTGAAAAAGAGGAGCCCGCCGTAGCTCGGCAGGGGGTAAACCGGATTCCGGAGAACCGACGCGAGCGAGGTCCGGATTCCATAGGCGGCCAGAAATGCGAGCACGGCGGCCGCGATGTCGGCCGCGAGGGTGGCCACGGAGAGGATGCGCCGGTGGTACTGGCTCACGGTGTACAGAAGCGCGCTCCATTTCTCCGCGAAGCGAAGCAGGCCCGCCGCGTGCGCGCGGATCGAGCGCGCACGGAGCTGGGAGCTGGACCGGGCATACTCGTGCACCATCGTGGCGTCGGCACAGTAGAGAACCTCGTATCCATGGCGCCACATCCTCTGGCACCAGTCCACATCCTCGAAATACAGGAAGTAGCGTTCATCCATCATCCCCACGTCGCGGATCGCGCCCTTTCGCGCGAGCATGGCCGCCCCCAGCACCCAGTCCACCGGGCGCGTCTCCGCGTGGTCCCAGTCGGCCATGAGATGATTCCGGAGGGTGCGGCTCCGGGCCGCGTAGGGTCCGAGCGGCGCCCGCCTCAAGAGGAGGGTCTTCCAATTGTAGAATCGCCGGGCCGAAAGCTGAAGCGTTCCGTCGGCATTCATGAGCCTGGGCGCGACGATTCCCGCCCGGGGGCGCTCCTCCGCGCACCGGACCAGTGCCTCGACGGATCCGGGCCCTACCACGATATCGGGGTTCAGGATCAGGACCTGATCCTCCCGCGCTGCCCGGATGCCTTCATTCACCCCGCCCGCATAGCCCAGGTTCCGCCCGGGCACGATGAGTCGCGCGGGCCAGGGGGAATCCCGGATCACGTCCTCGAGGGGCTCCCCCGAATTGTTCACGATCAGGAGTTCCCGCAGGGGAGCGGGCCGGGAATCGCGAAGCGACCGGAGGAGGCGCTCGAGCGCCGGGCGGCTCCGGTAGTGGACGATCACGATGGAGAGCGACACAATCGAGGCCCTCTAGAGAATCCCGAGCAGGTCCAGAACGCGGAGCCTCCATACCATCCACGCGGCTTCCCACACGATCCGCCGATTCATCTTCGACTCTCCCGCGCGCCGGTCCACGAAGAGGATCGGGATCTCTCGGATCCGGAACCCCTTCCTCCAGGCCTTGTAGTTGATCTCGATCTGGAAGCCGTATCCGTCCGACGTGACGCGGCTCAGATCGAGCGCCTCGAGAACCTGGCGGCGGAAGCACTTGTATCCACCGGTCGCGTCCTTGAGGCGCATCCCGGTGATGATCCGGCTGTACACGTTGGCGCCGTAGGAAAGGATGAGCCGGCTGAGCGGCCAGTTCACGACCGTGACCCCGTGCAGGTAGCGGGATCCCACGACGAGGTCGGCGGTCTCAAGCTCGCGCAGGAATTCGGGGAGCGAGTCCGGGTTGTGCGAAAAATCCGCGTCCATCTCGAACACGGCCTCGTAGTCCCGTTCGAGCGCGTACCGGAATCCCGCGACGTAGGCCGACCCCAGGCCCATCTTGCCGGGACGGTGCATGACGTGGACGCGCGGGTCCGCCTCGTGGATCTCGTCCGCGACCGCCCCGGTTCCATCTGGAGAGTTGTCGTCGATGATGAGGACCTCGAGCGGCAGCCCCTGCGCGAAGATCAGCTTCAGGAGCGGGACCAGGTTCTCCCGCTCGTTGTAGGTGGGAATGATGACGAGCGCGTTCACGCGGGCCCATCCCCCGCCGGCCCGGTGCCGGTCTCCGCGGGCGTCCCGCTCCTGCGACGCCGCTGGAAGAACCACGCGCCCGCCATCGCGAGCGTGAGCGCGAGCGACAGGGCCGAGATCCGGATTCCGGCCTCGAGCGAGCGCGGCACGTAGCGGAGGCGGATCCGGTGGGCGCCGGGGCCGATCAGCACGCCGCGCATCAGATAATCCACGCGGTGGATCGCCGCGGGCGCGCCGTCCACGGTCGCCTTCCAGTCCGGATCGTACTGATCCGCGAGCACGAAGAGACCCGGCGAAGCCGTCGAGACCGAGAACTCCGCCTCGTTGAAATCGTACCGGACCACGCCCACGGAATCGGGCGCTGCGGGCTCGGCCATGGGCGGCAGGGGATCCGGCTCGGTCCAGAGCGCCTCGTGAGCGGGATCGAACCCGGACGTGCGGATCGTCGCCAGGGCGACCATGTCGTCCCGGACCGGCTTCAGCCGGTGCACGACGTAGGCGCGCGGGAGCGTCCCGAGAATCTCGTAGACCTTCACGTCCCCGTCCTGCCGGAGCTCGACCCCCGGTGTTCCGGGGGGAATATGGCCGTCCAGGAGAACATACTTCACATTCAGGAACCTCAGCATGTTCATGCTGCTCATGATGCCCGCGGTGTCCGCGAGCGCCTGGTAGAGCCTCGGCTTCGCGGGGTGGTATCCCAGGACGGAAGCGATCCCGTAGGCGGCGAGACGGCTGTCGTTCCACTGGAGCGGGAACACCCGGAAAAGGGTCCGGTCGGACCTGAGGAACGTCACCTCGGACGTCTCCCTGAAGTACCCCGCATAGTCCTCCGCCGATCCCACCTGGGGATCGATGATCTTCCGGTCGATCACCCAGAGGTCGGCCGCGGTGATCGCCAGGAGGACCGTGGCGGCCACGACCCGGCGCATCCTTCCCCTTCGCGCGAAAGCGATGACCATGAAGGCGATGCCCAGAAAGAGCGCCGACTTGATGGCGTCGAGCGAGGCCATGTCCAGCGCTTGGCCCGCGCCGTCCGCTCCGAGGTTGGGACGGCCCCGGGTGGCGGCGCTCACCAGCGGCCCGGAGGCCGCGTGGAGGAGCACGGTCACCGCGATGCCGCCGATGACGGAGATGATCGCCGCGCGCACCCAGAGAGTGCCGGCGTCCGCGCTCTTGTCCTTCGATGCCGCGGGACGTTCCAGGGCTTTCGTGAGTCCGAAGGCGGCCAGGGCGGCGACCGCGAATTGAAGCAAGACCAGGATCATCACCGGGACCCGGAACTTGTTGAAGAAGGGCAGGTGGTAGTAGAGGAGCGAATAGAGCGCCTGGAAGTGCTTCCCGAACGACATGAGCAGCGCGGCCGCCGCCATGAGGACGAGATACCAGCGGACCCTGCCGGTCCACCGCATCGCGCCATAGATCGCGAGCGCGAGCGGCAGGATGCCCATGTAGTTCGGGTAGTCGGTGAACGGCATGCTGCCCCAGTACGTCCGGCCACCGAACCCGAACATGCTCGGGATCACGAACGTGAGGATCTCGCGAGGATGGAAGGACCACGCGGTCGCGTACTCGAGACCGGCGCCGCCCCCTTCGCCGCCGCCGCGCACCGAGAGCGCCGCGTACTCGTGCGTGGGGAGATAGAGGAAGGCGCTCATCCCGAATCCGAGCAGGAGCCCGATCGCGAGTCCAAGCGGGGCGCGCGCCGCCTCCCCTTTCCGGCCTTCCCGCGACGCCGAGAGGGCCAGGAAGATCGCGTAGCCGAAGAGCGCGAGCCAGGTGTAGAAGACGATCTGCACGTGCCCCCGGAGCAGCTGGAGCGCGGCCGCGAACGCGAATCCGGCCAGCGCCAGCAGCGACCCCCTGCGCGCGAACCGGTCCAGCAGGAGGAGCAGAAGCGGCAGGTACGCGGCGGTCATGATCTGGCTCCCGTGCCCGAACGCCCCCACCGCGACCAGGTTCGGCGTGAGCGCGAACGCGACCGCCCCGAGAGTGGCCCCCTCGGAAGAGGCCCCGAGCGCGCGCAGGAGGGCGAGCATGGAGAGCGCGAGCAGCAGGTAGTGCAGGAGGAGCCACGTGAGATCCGGGAAATGGAGCGTCTTGTTCAGGAATCCGAAGAGGACGTCCAGCGGGTAGACGTACGGCACGAAGGTCAGACTTCCGAACGAGGGCATCCCGAGGAAGTGGTAGGGATTCCAGAGCGCGTACACGTGCCGCTTCTGGAGCGCGTCGAGGGCGACCTTCGCGAACCCTGCGGGCGCGACGGAGTCGG
>JAYUAE010000050.1:0-12525 GCA_043741515.1 Candidatus Eiseniibacteriota bacterium
CGGCCCCGCTTCCACTTCCGGTACGCGCCGCCGATCCCGCCGCCCGGATTCCCCCACCGCGGCAACCGCGGCCCACGCAGATACAGCCACCCGAAGATCATTCCCCCCAGATGCGCCACATGCGCGATGCCGCCTCCGGTCGAGGAGATGCTCGACCAGAAGGTGATCAACCCGAGGATCAGCACGAGGTACTTGGCGCGGATGGGCAGAACGAAGTAGAGGAGGATGACCCGGTCGGGAAAGAGGAGCCCGTAGGCCGCCAGGAGCCCGTAGATCGCGCCCGAGGCGCCGATCGTGACCGTGTAGCTGTTCGGACCCACCAGGGTCGTCATGATCGCCGCGCCGATGCCGGTGATGAAGTAGAAGCGAAGGAACTTCGGTGTTCCCCAGAGCGACTCCAGCTCCGTTCCGAACATCCAGAGCGCGAGCATGTTGAAGCCGATGTGGAAGAGCCCGCCATGGAGGAACATGTACGTGGCGATTTGCCAGACGAAGAGATGATGCACCACGTCGTAGGGCACGAGCCCGAAGAGCCGCTCGATCCGCACCTGCACGAGCGCCCGGGCCACGCTCTGGAACAGGAATACCGCGACGTTCGCAATGAGGAGCGCCCGGACGCCCGGAGTGGTGGACCCGCCGAGCACGAAGGGGCGCGCGCCCGCCCGGTCCCACCTCACGGCTGCGGCTCGCGGCGCGCGACGGCTATGGCGCCGAGATAGCGATCGCGGTCCGCCTTCGTCTCCTCGTGCGCACGGCGCAGGAGCGCGTCCAGCTCGGTCGAGAGCGGAACCTTGCGCCGCTCCATCGCGCGCTCCGCGGTCGCCACCATGGGATCGATCCGGTGCTCCTGGAACGAGCCGGGGCTTCCCCAGACGAACGAGGGCACGTACGCGGGCATGAGCTCCGTGCCGTACAGGTTGCAGCCGATGCCCACCGAGGCGCCGGTCGTGAACGAGGCGCTGATCCCGGCCTTGGTGAAGTCCCCGATCTGGAGGCCTAGGAGGAGCTGCCCCGAGTCTTCCCCTTTCTTCTCGAGGAAATCCCGCGCCGAACGGAACGTGCGCACGGGCGTGTAGGTGTTCTTGAGATCGCTGTTGTTGGTGTTGGCGCCCAGGTTCACCCACTCGCCGACGAAGGAATGTCCCAGGAACCCGTCGTGCTGCTTGTTGGCGAAACCCTGGAACACCGTCTCGGCCACCTCTCCGCCCACGCGGCAAACGGGGCCGATCGAGGTCCCGCCCCGGATCCTCGCTCCCGCCCGGACGATGGAGCTCTCGCCGATGGCCGCGGGACCCTCGACGTAGGCGAGCGGCTCGACGGTCGCGTTCTCGCGCACGACGATCGGGCCTCCCTCGGCGTTCAGGACCGCTCCCGCAAGGATGCGCGAGCCGCGCGCCACGTGGATCGCCTCCGGCTTGATGAGGTGCGCGCCGGCATCCACCGTCCCGCGCACCACCCCCGCCTCGAAGAGGTACCGCGCGTCCTGGATGATCTGCCGCGGGCTCCAGCGGATGAGATCCGCGCCCGAGCGCGCGAGAAAGGCCTGCACCTCGGCGGGAAGCCTGACGTCCTCGAACGCGCGGTCCGGATCCCCTTCCCGCAGATGGCGCACCACGTGCTTCACGCGCTCTCCCCGGACCTTGGCCGCGAAGAGGACCCCTTGCGAGACGTAGCTCACCTCCTGGGGCGAGGCGGCCATGAAGTGGAGCACCTCGTCGTCGGTCATGCAGAGGCGGCCGTTCACGAACATCGTGTCCTCGGCGGAAGGCTCGGCGACGTCGGCGTCGGGATACATCTCGCGGGTCCATTCCTCCAGGTGCGGACGGACGAGGAGGTGGAGCTTGGCCTCCGGGAACGCGAGCGCGAGCTTTTCCGCCAGGGTGAAAATGCCGCACCGGAGCGCGAAAACGGGCCGCAGGAGCGTGAGCGGACCGAACGATTGGGCCTCGATATCCTCGTAGATGCAGAGATTCATGCCCGGACAGTAGAGAGTGGCCGAAGCGCCGTCAAGTCGCCTACAATGCGCCCATGTCCGTCACCAAGAGTTCTGCCGCCGAGCACGATCCCTCGGTAAAAGCCCTCCGGTACCGGGAGCACCGTATTCCCCGCCGGCACCGCGTGTTCGTGAATCGCAACCTCAAGCTGTCCACGATCCGCGCGATCGGGTTCGATCTCGACCACACCCTCGCGCACTACGATCCGGTTCCCGTCGAGGAGCTGGCCTTCGATCTCACGAAGCAGAAGCTCGTGGGGACGAAGCACTACCCGAAGGAGATCCTGGATCTCAAGTACGACCCCACCTTCGTCATCCGCGGGCTCGTGGTGGACAAGAAGCGAGGCAATCTCCTCAAGATGGACTATTTCAATTTCGTCTCGCGTGGGCACCACGGGCTGCGCGAGCTGCGCGCCGAGGAGCGGGAGCGCGCCTACCGCTCCTCGCGGATCCGCCTGAGCCACGAGAACTACTCCTCCGTGGACACGCTCTTCCATCTCCCCGAGGTGTATCTCTTCCTCTGCGTCGTGGATCTGATGGAGCGCGCCGGCTCGAAGAAATCGGACTACACGCAGGTCTACGACGACGTGCGCGAGATGATCGACGAGGCGCACCGGGACGGCAGTCTGAAATCCGTGATCACGGCGAATCTGGACACGTACATCCGGCTCGACAACGAGATGCGCACGGTCCTCGACGAGTTCCGCCGCGGCGGGAAGAAGCTCTTCCTCCTCACCAACAGCGACTGGACCTACGCCGACGCCCTGCTCCGGCACCTGCTGGAGCGCGGGCGGGGCGCTCCCGCGCACTGGAGCGAGATCTTCGATCTGGTCGTGGTCGAGGCGCGGAAGCCCTCCTTCTTCGCCGCTAACGCCCCGCCGGAGCCCGTGGCCGAGGCCGCGTCGTTACCGGGCGCGATCGGGATCGTCAAGGGGGCGAACGGGGCCTATCTCGAGCGCACGCTCGGCGCGAGCGGAGAAGGAATCCTCTACTTCGGGGACCATACCTACGGAGACATCCTGCTCTCGAAGAAAGCGCTGGGCTGGCGAACGGCCATGCTCGTGCCCGAGCTGGACCGCGAGATCCGCGTGACCCAGGAGCACGAGAAGGAATTCGACCGGCTCTCCCGCCTGTCGGCGGAGCGCCATCACATGGAGATCGACAAGGCGGCCCTCGGCCGGGAGCTGCGCCGGCTGACGCTCGTGCTGGGGGATCAGGACGGGGCCGACCCGGCGCGCCGCCTGGAGCTGGCCGCGCGGATCCAGGCGATTCCCGATGAGATCAAGCGCATCGAGGAGCGGAGCATCGAAGTGGACCCCGAGATCGATGAGCTGAGAAGAAACATCGACCAGGCCTACAATCCGTTCTGGGGGTCGATCTTCCGGGAGGGAAACGAGTCGAGCCGCTTCGGACACCAGCTCAAGGACTTCGCCTGCCTCTACACGAGCCGGGTCTCGAACTTCCTGCATTACCCCATGAACTACTACTTCCAGTCCCCCATGGGATACATGCCTCACGACATCTGAAGCGCCCGCCCCACCGCCTCCACCGCGAACGCCAGCTGTTCCTCCGTGATCGTGAGCGGAGGCGTGAAGCAGATCACGTTGTCGTGCACCCCACCGGGATAGGCGAGCACCCCTTGGCGCAAGAGACCCGCGATGGTCCGCGCGGCCAGTTCGGGTGCGGGCTCGCGAGTGGCGCGATCGCGCACCAGCTCGATCGCGGCCATCAGCCCCTCGGCCCGCACCTCGCCGATCGCGGGCGCATTGGCCGAGAGCGCGCGGAGCCCCGCCGCGAATGTAGCGCCCGCGCGCTCCACGTGGGCTCGTGTCTCGGGCGCCACGAGCCGCTCGAGCGCCTTGAGCGCCCCCGCGCAGGCGAGGGGATGCGCGTAGAACGTGCTCGAGTGCGGCGCCTCCCCCGAGGGCAGGATGTGCTTTCGCCACGAATCCATGATTTTCCTGCGGCCCAGGACCGCTGCGATCGCCACGCCGCCCCCGATCCCCTTCCCCGCCACGAGCAGGTCCGGAGCCGCGGTCTCGCCATGACGCTCCCAGGCCCAGAAGGGACCCGTGCGCCCGCCCCCGGTCATCACCTCGTCCAGGATCAGGAGGAGCCCACGCTCGCTCGCGAGCGCTCGAAGCTTCGGGAGGAACCCGGGCGGCGGCACCACGCAGCCGGAGCGCCCCTGGACCGGCTCGACGAGGATCGCGCCGGGCGGGTCCGGCCCCTGGAGCACGCGATCCACGACCGCGACCGCCGTGTCGAGGCAGCGCAGGTCGCAACGGCCGCCGCACGCGGGCGCGGCCGGGCAGCGATAGGTGTACGGATAGGGCGCGCGGATCGCGATATCGGGCAGAAGGGCCGCGAAGGGCTTCGCCTGGCCCGGAAAGTCGGTGACGGCGAGCGCGCCGTAGGACTGGCCGTGGTAGGCGCCCGTGAACGCGACCACGCGCCGGCGTCCGGTCGCCAGATACGCGGTCTTGAGCGCAAGCTCCACCGCCTCCGCCCCCGTGCTCGCGAGCAGCACGCGGTCGAGCGCGCCCCCGCCGAGCGAGGCAAGGCGGCGCACCAGCTTTTCGCGCCCTTCGTGCGGCATGAGGTCCCCCAGCCCCTGCGTCAGCTTTCGCGACTGCGCGGACACCGCGCGCGCGACCTCGGGGGCCGCGTGTCCCAGCGAGAGCACGCCGAACCCGGCGGTCAGATCCAGGTAGCGATTCCCGTCGAGATCGAGCACCACGGCGCCGCGCCCTCGCGACCAGACGACCGGCGACTCCTCGGAGCCCCAGATCGCCGCGCCCTCCTTCCCGCGCAGGCGCTTCGCGGAGGACCGGGAGCGCGGGCCCGGCGGCGGCACGAGGACGCGCGGCAGCTCGGTGCCCTCGAGCTTCTCGTGCGGGGTCATGCGGGCAGAACGCTGCCCTTGCGCGTCTCGACCCAGGTCACGCCGAACAGGATGAGCGCCGCCCCCACGAAGAACGCGGGCCCGAAACGCTCTCCGAAGATGAGCCACGAGAGCACGCTCGTCAGCACCGGCTGCGCGTTGGTGGTGATGGCCACCTTCGAGGCCTCGAGCTGCCGGAGGGCGTAGAGCCAGAGCGGGTACGCGATGACCGAGGTGCCCACGGCGAGGTAGGCGAGGCCTCCCCAGACCGGCAGTGAAAGCGTGCTGAGCTTCGGAATCGCGCCGGGGATCAGCGCCGCGGGCAGGGTCATCACGGTTCCCGCCACCAGCACCCAGGTCGTGAGGGTCATGGGATCGTACCGGTTCAAGAGCTCCTTCGAGCCGATCGTGTAGAGCGCCCAGGAGAGCACCGCCACGAGCATCAGGAGGTCCCCGCGCATGACCGACATCTCGCGCGCCAGACCGCGGTCCAGGAGGATCAGCGCCACGCCCGCGAACGCGGCGACAATTCCAATGAGCTTCACGCCGGCGTTCCCTTCGCGCAGGAAGCGGCGCGCGAGCAGGAACACGACGATCGGCGTGAGCGCGTAGAGGAGCGCCGCGTGGCTCGCGGTCGATTCCGTGAGCCCGAACAGGAAGAAGCCCTGGTTCACCGGAATGACCAGGAACCCGAGCCACAGGAGCTTCGGGATGTCCGCCCGCGCCACCCGCTCGCGGTTGGGCCGCAGCAGCTCGAAGAGGAGCAGCGTCACGGAAGCCGCGGAGAAGCGCAGGAGAGCGGTCGAGAGAGGGCCGATCGCGTTCAGGGTGGCCTTGGCGATCAGGTGGGTCCCGGCCGAGAGGATCTGGTTCAGTACGAGCGCGAGAACAACCCGCCGTTTCGTGTCGATACGCCCCCCCGCGTGAGGTTCGCGAAAATGGAAGCGCGTAGTGTACCACGGGCCGTTCCTGAGATATGATGCATGGCTCGGGAGGGATTCGACTGAATGGATGCCGATTTCCGCAACTACCTGCGCGCCGCCCAAGGGGAAGAGCCGCCCGTCTCCGTCGCGGAGCCGCGCTGGTCCGAAACGCAGGCGCTGGCCCAGAGGCTCATCTCCACCACGCAGGCCGAGCCCGCCCTTCGCCTTCTGAAGCCGGAGCCGCAGGCAAAGAAGCGCTGGGACCTCCTCCTCCTCTCCGGGCTCCTCCAGGGAGCGCTCGGCGAGCGCGCCGCCGCGATCGAGTCGCTCGAGATCGTGGGGGACAAGCTGGCCGCCGCGGGCGACCGCGAGGGGGTCCGCGCGCTATTGCCGCGATTCCTCGAGCCGGAGCCGGTATCGGCCGCGGTCCGCTTCCTCCACTTCCTCTCGCGGACGGCGGCCGAGGATGCGGAGAAGGTGGACCTCCTGCGCCGCGCGCTCGACATCCGGCACAACGACCCCCAGCTCCTGCTCGAGCTCTCGCAGATTCTCGAGCGGGGAGGCGAGACCGACGAGGCGCGCGACTTGCGGCTCGACGCGCTGGAGATCTGGCTCAAGCTCAACCATCCCGAGGCCGTCGCGGACGAGATGCTCCGGCTGGTCGAGGAAGATCTGCCCAAGGAGCCCGGACGGGCCGGGACGATCGTGCTTCATTTCGCGGGAGCGGCTCCCTGGGAGACGTCCGAGCCGGTCCTGGATCTGGCGCTCCCCCAGCTCACGCGCGCCGGCGGTGGCCATTGGTCCTGGCAGGACGTTGACGCGGTCGCCGCCCGCGCGCCGCAGTCACCACGGGCGCGCACGATGCTCGCGGCCCTGCTCCGCATCGCGGTCGCCGCGGAGCCCGATCCCGACGCCATCGTCACCGGCTCCGGGATCCAGAACCCCGCCGAGCCTCTCACGGCCGTCCGCGCGCGTCTCCCCAAGATCCTCTCGCTCCCTCCGGGCGCGGACGTGGGGCACGCGACCTGGGGACTGGGACGCGTCGCCGCAAACGACGGCGAGTCGGTGGTGCTGGAGTTCCCCGCGCGCTCCGGACACAAGATGTCGCTCGCCATGGCCTCACGCTCGCTCGACCGGCTCCCTCCCGACGGAATCCGCGTGCTCGCCGCGCGTGAGCCCGAGCGGCTGCGGGAGCTGATCGAGAAGCGCGATCCCCAGATCGTGGTCTCGGCGCTCCGCGACCTCGGAGGGACCGCGACGCAGGCGCAGATGAAGCCGAGAATCGAAGCGGCCCTTCGTCCCGGCGAATGGTCCACGTGGTGGAAGGATACGAAGGAGAAGCTCAAGAAGGACCCGCGGCTCGATCTGAGCGAGGCCTACCGGCAGGTCTACAAGCTCGCATCGGAGGACCGGGCGCGCGAGGTGACATTGCCCGAGTTGAGCCCGCGCGCCGGCGAGGCGGGGCTTGCGCTGGTGCGCAAGTTCCTCCGGGAGCATCCGGAGCAGGAGGCGAGGATCGCCGCACACGCCGGCAAGGCCATCCCGCGCTGGGCCGAGGATCCCAAGCTGGATCCCACGCAGCGCGCGCAGGCCTTGCACCACGCCGTTTCCTGGCGCGTGCTCTCGCGGGAGGCCGCGCGCGACATCCTCGACAAGCTTATCGCCGAGGGCCTTTCGCCGGGCGACCTGACCCTGGGCTCGCAACAAGATTCGCTCATCGAGCTGGCCGAGGGCGGGCGGGAGGAGGAGGCCTTCCTCTGGCGCGCGATCGAGAGCCGCCTGCCGCGTCTTCGGGACAGCGGCCGCTCGCGGCTCCGCGCGCTCCTGGGTCCCGCGTACGGCCGGGCCGTGTTCGACCGGCTCCAGCATGCGGCCGAGGCTCCCGCGCAGGCGGCGCGGCTGGTGGAGCACTACGGGGCGAATCCCGGCGAAGAGGGCGCGCCCGCGCGGCTGACGCTCCTCATGGCCGCGCTCCGCCTCCTCGAGCGTGACGGCGCGGGCATCCCCGGCATCTCGGAGCGGCTGCTGGAGCTTCTCGAACCCGCGGGCTCGCTCCGGAAGCTAGTGGACGCAAGTCCGCTCGAGGAGGAGACGACCGAGATCCTGGAACGCACGGTACTCCACTGGCGAGGAAGCGAGCGCAGGCTCCAGCCGGTGATCGAATTCCTGCGGGGCGCCGGTTACGGCCATCTCGCGGAAACCCACGAGGCGCGCCGGAGCGCCACCGCGCAGACGCTGCTCGAGGGAAAGAGCATCGAGGATCTCGAGACCCGCCACACCATCATGTCGCGCACGACCTACGAGAGGCTGGAGGCCGAGTTCAAGAAGCTCAAGCTCGATCTCAAGACCGTGATCCCCGCCGCGATCGAGAAAGCGCGCCAGCTCGGGGACCTGCGCGAGAACGCCGAGTACGAGGCGGCGAAGCAGCGCCAGGCGAACGCGGCCGCGCGCGCGCAGGAGCTGATGAACGTGCTCGACCGCACGAGGCTCCTCGAGACGATCGAGGTGGACGCGACGCGCGTCGGCGTGGGTACGGAGGTGACGCTCCAGCCGGTGGACGCGCCCGGCTCCCCGCCGCTCCAGTACTGGATCCTCGGCGAGGGGGATCATGCGCTCGGACCGGGCATCCTCTCCTACCGCGCCCCGATCCTGAAACCTCTGCTCGGGAAGCCGGAAGGGGCCGAGGCCGTGCTCGAGGTGCCCGAGGGGGCGCGCGCCTATCGCATCGCGTCCATCCGGAAGCGCCTGCCCGAGTAGCTCCGTGCGCCTGGGCCGGCCCCCGCGAGTTCTGCTATCATTCTTTGGTTCATCCCGATGCACACGGTTCCGAACGCGAAAGGAGAGGCTCTATGGCCACCAAGCATCCCGTCAAGGCCCTGCCCTACGCGAATGACGCGTTGAAGGGCATTGGTGCGAAGACGATCGAGATCCATCACGACAAGCTCTACGCCGGATACGTCAACAAGCGGAACGAGATCGAGGAAGAGCTGGCAAAGGTCGATCGCAGCAAGGCGAACCAGATCTACAGCCAGATGCGCGGGCTGAAGCACGAGGAGACGTTTGCGGCGAACGGCCAGATCCTCCACGAGATCTACTTCAGCACGATGGGCGGCGACGGACAGCCCGCGGGCGAAGTGTTCGACAAGATCAAGGAGGACTTCGGCTCCTACGCGACGTGGGAGGAGGACTTCAAGGCCTCCGGCATGTGCGCGCGCGGATGGGTCGTCCTCGCCCACGATCCCACCGACGGACGGCTGCACAATTTCATCGGCGACGCGCAGAACCAGGGCGGCGTGTGGGGCACCTTCCCCGTTCTTCCCTGCGACACCTACGAGCACTCCTATTTCATCGACTACGGCAGCGACCGCAAGGCCTACCTCGAGGCGTTCATGCGCAACATCAACTGGCCCGAGGTGAACCGGCGCTATCTCGCCGCGGTGAACATGGCGCTGGCCAAGAAGTAATCGCAATGCCGTTGCAGGCCGGTGGGCGCTCGTGCATTCCGCACGATGCGCCCGCCGGGACCTGAGACGTCGCCGCATCCCCGCCTCTCACCCACCGCGATCCCAAGCACATAGCGACACTCGCTCCGGCGCGACCCCGTGGCATGTCCCTTGCTCGATGCCGCAGGGGTTTCTCTGTTATTCCTCTGGACCACAGGCGATTCGGGATCGCGAAGGCCAAGGAGACGTCCTATGAAGTGGAATCGTGCAGTGCTGGCAGGGATGGGATTGACGGCAGTCACGGCGCTGTTTTTCATCAGCGGCTGCACGAGCACGTCGACGCGCGCGGATCTTCAGGTAGTCTCCGTCAACGGCGGCAAGACCTACTACAGCGACCTCATCAACCAGGCGGACTCGCTCAAGCCATTCACCCCGGTCGATCAAGTGACCGTGGCCTTCACGAATCATCCGCACGACGGGAGCGCTCCGAGCGCGCCGGGGACGGGATTCTCCGATATCGTCGTGGATCACTACACCGTGACCTACAACAACAGCGTCTTCAGCCCGCTCGACGGAGGCATGAACGTCGTCGTCCCTTCCGGCGGCACCGGTACGGCGTCGATCACGATCAGCAACCCGTCGGAAAAGGCCGCGCTCCTCGGCACGATCACGACCACGATCACCTCCACCGCGAGAATCGATTTCTCCGGCTATGTCCGCACCACGGGCAACTTCGGAGACCGCGTCTCCGCGACCGCTTATCTCACGGTTCAGGTGGACAACTTCGGGGACACGAACGTCAACCAGTAACTCCTGAAGCAGCAGCGATCCCGGCGGCCCGGAGCTCCACGTTCCGGGCCGTTTCGCTTGATCTCCACGCCGCGCTTCCCTACCCTTTCCCTCACATGCGAGTTCCCCTGACGGGCGCCGGCGCGGGAAGGCGGCTCATCGTCAATGCCGACGATTTCGGCCTCACGCGGTCCATCACCGACGGAGTCATCGACGCGTTCGAGGGCGGGATCCTGACGAGCGCGAGCCTTGTCGCCACGGGCGAGGCGTTCGACCGCGCCTCGGGCTACGCGGCGGCCCATGCCGACCTGGACTCCGGCATCCACCTCATGATCGTGCAGGGCACGCCGGTGCTTCCAGCCGGGCAGGTGCCTTCGCTGGTGCAGCCGGACGGAATGTTTCTGCCGGGCTACGGCGAGTTCATGGCCCGCTATCTCTCGGGTGGCGTGCGGGACGAGGAAGTCGAGGCGGAGTGGTCGGCGCAGATCGCGCGACTGCGCGGCGCCGGGGTGCGGATCACGCACCTGGATTCGATCCAGCACCTGCACCTCGTGCCGGGGCTCTTCCGCGTGGCGCTCCGCATCGCGCGCGCCAACGGCATCATGGCCCTGCGCTTTCCGCGCGTGCCCACGGTGCTGCGTCGCGCCGAAAAAGGCACCGTGCGCCGCTCTCTCGAGTTCCTCCCGCTCCGGCTCATGGAGCAGTCGAATCTGCCGTATCTCAACTCCTCGGGCATCCGGACTCCCGACCGCTTCTTCGGATTTCACAGCGCGGGGCACCTGGATCAGAAGGCGCTACGCTCGGTGCTGTTCGGGGTTCCCCAGGGGACGAGCGAGCTGGTCTGCCACCCGGGTCGCGGCGAGCCCGAATCCTCTCCTCTGACGGGGTGGGACTACGAGTGGGAGGCGGAGCTGGAGGCGCTGACGAGCCCCGAGAGCCGCCGGATCATCGAATCACAGAGGATCGAGCTGACCACGTTCTCGGAGATGGCCGCCCTGCCGGTGGGGTGAGGTGGGGCCGGCTCCCGCGACCGGCCCTACCCGGCGACTTCCGCGACGGGCCCGGGGGCCGCAGGCTCCGCTAGCCTCGCCGCCATCGGCACGTTCGCGACCCCGCGCCTTCGCTCCCCGAGGATGTAGGCCCACCGCCGCGCCGAATCCACGAGCACCATCGCCACGAGCAGGATCAGGATCACGCTCAGGGCCCCGTCGATGTAGGCGACGGTCCGGCCCTTGTCCGCGACGTAGGCCGGGGACAGATAGCGGAAGGTGTTGAGCACGCCCGCGGTCATCGTGCTCACGGTCAAGAACGCGAGCGGCACGAACGTGACCAGCGCATAGGGCGCGGGGCGTTGGCGCAGGATGAACGAGGTCCCGACCGCCAAGGCGATCACCGCCAGGAGCTGGTTCGAGACGCCGAAGAGCGGCCAGATGGTCTCCACGCTCCCCGTCACCGCGAGATACCCCCACGCGACGCACACCACCGCTCCGACAGCAGAGACGCTGAGCCAGTTCGTGGTCGAGCCCAGCGGCGCCCACACGTGCCGCGCCACATCCTGGAAGAGGTATCGGGCCACGCGCGTTCCGGTATCCAGGGCCGTGAGGATGAAGACCGCCTCGAACATGATCGCGAAGTGATACCAGTAAGCCATGAGATGCCCCATGCCGGGGATCTGCCGCAGGATGTTCGCCATCCCGACCGCCAGCGAGACGGCTCCGCCCGTGCGACCCTGCAGCGTCTCCTCCCCCACGAGCCGTGTCAGCTCGTGGAGCTGGGCGGGCTGAATCCCGAGCGCGTGCACGACCTTGGGGACGCCGTTGATGAGGAAGTAGTCGGCGGGTTGGAGCGTGGTGGCCGCCACGAGCGCCATCATCGCCACCACGCCCTCCATGAGCATCGCGCCGGCCGCGATGAACTTGATGCTCCCCTCGTTCGGGACCATGCGCGGCGTCGTTCCCGAGCCGATCAGGGCGTGGAATCCGCTTATCGCGCCGCACGCGATCACGATGAAGCAGAATGGGAAGACCTTCATTCCCGGGAGCACGGGCCCCGTGCCGTTCACGAAGGGCGTGACCGCGGGCATGAGGAGCCTGGGATGCACGATCGCCACCCCGACCACGAGAAACACGATCGTCCCGATCTTCATGTAGGTCGAAAGATAATCGCGCGGGCAGAGGAGGAGCCACACGGGGAGCGTGGCCGCGATGAAGCCGTACACCGGGAGCATCAGCGCGAGGGTCTTCGGTTGGAACGTGAACCACGCGGCGTAGGGCGAGGTCACGAGCCACGGGCCCGCGAGCACGGCCGCGAGGATCAGCGCGACCCCGATCAGGCTTCCCTCGACGACCCGCCCCGGGCGGATCCGGTACATGTAGAGCCCGAAGAGGAGCGCTGCCGGAATGGTCATCGCCACGGTGAAGGTGCCCCAGGGCGAGTTCGCGAGCGCGTTCACCACGACGATCGCGAGCCCGGCGAGGAGCAGGATCGTGATGA
>JAYUAE010000051.1:0-5424 GCA_043741515.1 Candidatus Eiseniibacteriota bacterium
CGTCGCTGCGATGGCGCCGAGGAGGAGAAGCATGGGAAGAAGACGCCGCGCGGATGTGATCGAGAAGGCCCTCAGGGGCAGATGGCCTGGAGCGTTCCCTCGACGTCCGCGAAGGATTCCAGGATGATGTCGGGCTCCGCGGCGAGCAGCTCCTCGCGCGAAACGAGCCCGGTGGCCACGATGACGGCGCGCGCGCCGATCGCGCGGGCGCAGGCGACGTCGCGCGGCGTGTCTCCGATCACGGTGACTTCCTCGCCGCGCAGCCTGCGTCCCACGATTCGCTCGGCCTTCTGGAGCGCGATCCGGGCCAGCTCGCCCCGGTCCTCGTGCTCGTCCCCGAAGGCGCCGAAGCGGAAGTACCCGCCCAGCTTGAACCGTCCCAGCTTGAGCATCGCGCCGCGCTGGACGTTTCCAGTCAGGAGCCCCACCAGCACGTCGTCGCGCCCGGTAAGCCGCCCCAGGAGCTCCTTCACCCCCGGAAGGAGCTTCGCGCCGTCATGATTCCGCATCTCGGCGGTCAGATGCGTCACGTAGCGCTCCAGGCACGCCTCGCGGTGCTCCCGGATCACCTCGTCTTTGATGCCGGCCATCCGCATGATCTCGGCGACGCATTGAGGATCGGTCATGCCCGCGAAGCGAAAGCCGCCGATCGGGCCCGTGGTGTCGTAGGTCTCGCGAAGCGCCCGTGCGAAGGCCAGCTTGGGCGCGACCCCCTCGCGGAGCAGTGTTCCATCAATGTCGAACAGCGCGATACGCTTCATGGTCGGGTCGGATACCGGCTTTTCTGTGGCGCTGGGACCTAGTTGGCGACAGGCTCGATCTGGAAGCCTCTGGAGCCTCGCCTCATCATAAGCGGAGCGTCGACGACGTCATAGCCGCGCGTTCCGATCGTGGAGGTGAACTTGAGGCAGGGAATCAGGATGCGCCCCACGCCGGCCGGGTAGACGTCTTCGATGGAATAGGCCGCCAGGCGGTTCTGCTGCCGCGTCCAGCCCCTGAGCGATTCGTCCGCCCGCTCGAGCGCCTGGCTCGACCGGAGCCGCGCCGCGGTCTTCACGACCTCGTCCTGATCCCAGCGCATCACGCTCGATGTCTTGAGCGAGGCGCAGGCGTAGGAGCCCCCCTGGCCCGCGAACGTGAGCGTCTCGTCGCGGCTCTCGACGACTCTTCCCTGTTTGTCCGCAAAGAGAACATAGACCGAGATCCGGAACCTTCCGTTTCCCAGACGCTCAATCGCTCCGTCCTGGAAGTCGAACGCGATCATGGTTTGCCCGGGCTCGCCCACCAGCGCCGCTGCGCCGGCGTTGACGGCGCCCGTGAGGTAACGCCGGGCCGCGGGGAACCGCGACCGGTCCATGCTCGCGCTCTGGCGCGCCGCGAAGAATCGCTCGACCGCGCGCACCGCGGCGGGATCGGCCTTCGGCGCGGGGGCGGGCGTTTTGCCGAGACGGATCTCGGTCGGCGGTTCGGATGCCGGAACAGGCAGAGCCGGCGGGGCGGCCGTGAATGCGAGGAGGATCAGCGCCGGTACGTGTCGGATCGATGAGAGCATGGATATCACCCCTCCTTTTGCGGTCCTCAGCGCGCGCCCGCGGCCGTCATGGCCGGGGCGGCCGCGCCCGGTGCGGTCCCGGGCGTCGCGGAGCCCTCGAAGAGACGCGGGCTGGTGGTGCGCTTCAGGGCCTCCTCGCGCGAGATGCGGCCCGAGATGACCAGGTCCTTCAACGCCTGGTCGAGCGTCTGCATCCCGTGCTGCGTGCCCACCTGCATGATGCTCAGGATCTGGGCCGTCTTGTCCTCGCGGATGAGATTCCGGAGCGCGGGGATCGCGGTCAGGATCTCGAGCACCGCCACCCGCGACTTGCCGTCCGCGGTCGGGACGAGCGTCTGCGCGATCACGCCCTCCAGCGACTCGCTCAGCATGGTGCGAATCTGGGCCTGGCGGTCGCCGGGGAACACGTCGATGAGCCGGTCCACGGTCTTCGAGGCCGAGCTCGTGTGCAGCGTGGCGAACACGAGGTGGCCCGTCTCGGCGGCCGTTATCGCGAGGGACGTGGTCTCGAGATCGCGGAGCTCGCCGACCAGGAGGCAGTCCGGATCCTCGCGCAGGGCGCTGCGAAGCGCCGTGGCGAAGTCCTTCGTATGGGAGCCGACCTCCCGCTGGTTGATCAGGCATTTCTTGCTCTCGTGAACGAACTCGATCGGATCCTCGATCGTGATGATGTGCCCCTGCTTCGTCGAGTTCACGAAGTCGACCATGGCCGCGAGCGTCGTGGACTTGCCGCTGCCCGTGGGCCCCGTCACGAGGATGAGCCCGCGCTCCTTCATCGCCATCTCGCGGAGGACCGGAGGGCAGCCCAGATCCTCCAGCGTGCGGATCTTGGTCGGGATGACCCGGAACACGCCGCCGGGACCGCGCCGCTGCATGAAGATGTTGGCCCGGAATCTCGCGACGTCAGGGATCTCGTAGCCGAAGTCGATCTCGTGATCCCTCTCGAACGTGGCGCGCTGCTCGGGGGTCATGATCTGGTACAGCATCGCCCGCGCCTCGTCGCCGCTCAGGGCGGGCAGGTTGGCGCGCACCATCTCGCCGCGCTGCCGGATCATGGGTGGCATTCCAGCGGAGATGTGAAGATCCGAGGCGCCCGCGTCGCGCGTCGTCGTGAGCAAGGATGCGAGGGACTGGGCCATCAGACGCGCTTCTCGCTGGCGATCGCGTCGCGATCCTCGTCCGTCAGGATGGTGGCCGAGAGCCCCCCGGCGCGGTCCTCGTTCGTGTTCCAGACTCGCGAGCCCTCGCGCCGGGCGGCCGGGAGACCCAGGAGCGCAAACGGCCGGTCCGCGAAGACGGAGCGTCCGTGCCGCGTCTTCGCGAGATAGCCGAGGAGCGACTTGCCGTCGAGCCAGTCCGTGCGCACGAACACGAGCCGTCCCACGGAAGCGCCGGAGAGCGCGTCCGCAATGGAATCTCCGTGAAGGAAGTCGTCGAGTATGGCGACGTCCGCGCCCTGGCCGACCACGATTTCGTTCCAGCTCCGAAGCGCATCCTCGCGCGACCCAAACGGCACGCGCGTGACCTGCTCCGGGTAGAGGGTCGAGGCGCTCGGTTCGATGGCGAGCATGCGCCGCTCGCGGCGCGCCGCCAGGGCGGCCAGCGAGGCCAGAACCAGCGAGCCTCCCGAGCGCGGCGGCCCGTGCACGATCACGATTCCCTCCGGGCCATCCACCATGTCGCGGATCTCGGCCTCGGCGATCGGAGAGACGCCGAGCGCGCTCAGCTCAGGAACCTCCGCCGCGCGCGGCGAGATACGGATCACGGTTACGATGCCCGCGGACGCGCGGCAGTGGGAGACGCCCAGCGCCATGCGGTCCGGACCCACCTCGATGGGGATCGAGCCCTGGGAGAACATGTCGCCCGTTCCCTCCAGATCGAAGATCCCGAGCACCCCGAGCCGGGCCCTGAGGTAGAGAGCCGCCTCGGGGCGCTCCGGCGCCTGAGGCTCGAGACCGGCATCGGTGCGGTAATGGATCGCGAGCATGCCGTCCATGGGGGCAAAATGGATTTCCGAGGCGTTCTTCTTTCGCGCGCTATGGAGATGGAAGAGGAGGAAGTTGGTGCCCGCCCGGTCCCAGACCACATCGTGCGGAGACGCCTCGATGCCGCCGGCTCCCGAGGGAGGGGCGTCAGGCTCCGGCTTGGCCCCGCCGCCGAGCTGTTTCCTGGGGCCGAAGACCGAGTCGATCGCGCGGCGCAGGGAGCCCGGCGAGCCGATGACGATCGAGAGCGCTCCCTCGGCGACCTGCCTCAGCTCATGGACCGCGTCCTGGTCCGTGGGGTCGGCCATGGCCACCGTCAGCTCGCTTCGCGAGCCGAAGAGCGGCACGGCCTGAACCCGGCGGAGGACCGCCTCGGGAAAGCGGCGCACCTGCCCCGCGTCAATGGCTTCGGGATGAACGTCCACATAGGGGATGCCGAGCTGCTTGGACAGCGCCCACCCGATGTTCTCTTCGGACGTGAAGCCCAGCTCGACGATTGTTTCCCCGATCAGGCTCCCGGTCTCGCGCTGGCGGGCAAGCGCCTGCTCTACCTGCGCATCAGTTACGATTCCGCCCTCGACCAGGATCGAGGTCAGGGTTCTCGTCGGGCTCTTCGGCCTGGTCACGTCTCACACCTCGCTGTGGGGTGGTCGGAAAGGTTCCGTCGATGAGACAATTCGCAAGGCATGTGCCACACGGATGCAGGCGGCAGCTCGATGGGGTCAACCGACGCAACGGCGCCGACTTTGGGGGGCCGAATGCTCGAGTCGCGACAGGACCCAGGTAGCAAATAGGTAGCCGCCGGCATGAAGAAGCGAGTAGATTCTCGGCGGTTGAGAACCAAGCTCTCACGTCCGAACACAAGGGAGGCCATGGCAAAGCGACAGCTCGAACTGATCCCACGGAAAGAGAAGCGCGAGCGGAGCGGAAAGAAACCCGCTCCGAAGGCCATCGTTCGTCTCACCGCTACCGACCTGGCGGCCCGCCAGCGTGAGATCTCGGTCAGCGAGTTCTTCACCAAGAATCGCCATCTCCTGGGATTCGACAGCCCCGCGAAGGCCCTCCTCACCACCGTCAAGGAAGCCGTGGACAACGCGCTCGACGCGTGCGAGGAAGCGGGCATCCTTCCGGACCTCGTGATCCAGATCACCGAGATCTCGGAGACCCGTTACCGCGTGTCCGTCCGGGACAACGGGCCGGGCATCGTGAAGGCGCAGATCCCCCGGATCTTCGGGCAGCTTCTCTACGGCTCCAAGTTCCACACGCTGCGCCAGGCGCGCGGACAGCAGGGGATCGGGATCTCGGCGGCCGGCATGTACGGCCAGCTCACGACCGGGAAGCCGATCGCCATCATCTCGCGGACCGGCGCCACCAAGCCGGCGCATGAGTTCGAGATCCAGATCGACACGAAGCGGAACCAGCCCGTGGTCGTTTCGGACAAGGAGATCGCGCACTGGAAGGAAGCGGATCCCGTGAGCGGCAAGGAGCTCGGGGTGGATCACGGCACCGTGGTTGAGCTCGAGATCGAGGCGACCTACAAGAAGGGGCGCCATTCCGTGGACGGCTTCGTGGAACAGACCGCGATCGCGAACCCGCACGCGCGGATTGCGTACACGGCGCCCGACGGCGAGCCGCACGAATACGTGCGCGTGGCCCAGGAGCTTCCCAAGGCGCCGCTCGAGATCAAGCCGCACCCGCATGGGGTCGAGCTGGGGATTCTCCTCAAGATGCTCCACGAGACCAAGGCGCGGAATGTCGCCTCGTTCCTGCACGGCGATTTCTCGCGCGTGAGCGGCCCGGTGGGAGAGGAGATCGCGAAGGCGGCCGGCCTTTCGCCCTCGATGTCGCCGCACAGGGCGGCGCGCGAGCAGGCCGAGGCGCTCTACA
>JAYUAE010000052.1:0-2249 GCA_043741515.1 Candidatus Eiseniibacteriota bacterium
CCCTGCGCGTCCTTTATCGTACCCTCGACCGTACCGCTCACCGTCTGAGCTTCGGAGAGGGACGGCGCGCACATCATGCCGGCCGTCAGCAGAAAGGCGGAAAACCGCCTCGGTTTGGATCTCATTTCAAATCACTCCTCAAAGAGAGGGGCCGCCCCGCGGCCTGCTCGAGTTGTTCGTGGCGAGAGATTAGGCGGGGGGCGACCCACGGTCAAGGGTGAGCCGAGTCCGCGGTTCCGTGGATCGGAATTCACCAAATGGACCCCGAGGCGAGCGACCCCCCGGGGTCTTACGAAGTCATGGCGGCGAGGTCTAGAACTCGGAACGGGAGACGAGAAAGACGGCCTGATGCCGAGACCGACTTGAAGCTCAAGCGCGGTGTCCTGTCCCCAGTGTCCACGCCTCCTGCTGATCTGAAATGATCCTCGAAGCCGCGCAAATTGCCGCCGACGCGCGTCGATTCCTGGCACTTCTCCGCACGATATTGAGGAATCTCACGGCGTTTTTCGCGATGTGGACGGCGGACCGCGCGAGAAGATACACGTATGGCGGCGGCGGGTACGGACGTTTGCAAGAGTACGGTTCCGCGTCACGTCGGCCTCCCGAAACCGGCGAGGATTCCGTTCCACGCGGAGAAGAAACGAAGGGGGCCCTTGTTCGCCGAGCCCCTCCAGGCCTCCGCCGGTGTGAGTCCGGCGAGCCCTTGGTGCGGGCGGACATGGTTGTACCAGGTTCGGATCGTGTCCAAGTCGGGCTGAACCGCATCCGGAATTGCGGCCTCCGCCCACCACTTGAGGATCCGCTCCTTGAAGGTTCCGAAGAACCTCTCGATTCGCCCGTTCTGCCACGGGCAGAAGGGGTCGGTGCGCTGGTGCCGGACGCCGAGGGTCCATAACGCGCCGGTGAAGAGCGGGGACGTGAAGATCGACTCGTTGTCGGTGCGGAAGAATCGTGGGCGTCCAAACCGCTCGAAGAGATCCAGCAGGATACGGAGAACCGCAATACTGGTTCGGGTCCGCAACTCGGTGAGCGCCAGGCTCGCGCGGGTTCCGTGATCGACGATGCCCAAGACCGGGTGCTTCGCTTCGGGGAGAAAAGTGAGGTCCGCTGCCCAAGTGAGATTGCGGGGGCCTTGTTTGGTCGCTCGGTTCTTGAGCTTCTTCCGGAGATTGAGAATGGCGAGAGCCCTCCGCTTGACGACGCCCGCGACGAAGGGTCCACAGAGTGCCGCACACGACGAGGTAAAATCGCGGTCATGCATGTGGCTGCGGCCGAACGCCCTTCCGAAGAGGAGCGACGACGACAACGGGCCTCCTGGCCCGTCCGGCAGTTTCGTCTCGGCGACGAACCGGGCGACGATCTGTCCACGACCACTACGGTCGCGGAACGCCTGGCGATGATGTCGGCTCTAGCGCAGGACGCGTTCTATTCAACTCGTCCGGAGCCCCCAGGTCTTCCTCGCGCGCTTTGGCCGATAGCTATCCGTCAGCTCGGCGAAGCTGAGATTGATTGAACGAAGATTTCATCGACTTGCTTCGATGCCTCCTTAAGGAGGATGCGCGGTTTCTGGTCGTAGGCGCCCACGCGATGGCGGCCCACGGTGTGCCTCGCGCGACGGGCGATATCGATGTGTGGGTTGCGGCCGACGGGAAGAATGCGGCATGCGTTTTTCGGGCTCTGGCCGATTTCGGAGCGCCTCTCGGCTCGCTGGGAGTCTCAACGAAGGATTTCACCGTGCCGGACCGGGTCATTCAACTCGGGCTCCCTCCGCGGCGGATAGACGTCTTGACTGGAATCTCCGGCCTGACCTTCGATCCCGCATGGGATCGACGCGAAATATTTCCCTTCTCTGACCTGGCCGTGCCGGTCCTTGGTCGCGAGGATCTGTTGACGAACAAGCGCGCGGCCGGGCGCCCAAAGGACATCGCCGACATCGCGGCCCTCAGCGCCACGGCGAAATAGCAAGGATTCTCAGAACGGGGAGACCCGGATGAGAAAGTTCAGAATCACCTAACTGTTCAACGCGGCGGCTCGACCGGGCGCTCTTCTCGACGTGGTGCCGATTGAACTCAACATCGCCCAGTTCGGCGGGATGCTGGACCGGCATTGGAAGGTCGGCGAATACCCGGCCGATGACCCGCCTCCCGGCGGCGCCCTGAGCTTCGAGCTACTGAAGAACGAAGGCGGTGCCGAATCCGCTCGCGCCTTCTACCGGTGTCCGCATCGAGCAGCTTTTCCAAAATGGCGCC
>JAYUAE010000053.1:0-2243 GCA_043741515.1 Candidatus Eiseniibacteriota bacterium
TCGCTCATGCACGCGTCGCGGAGGGCTCCGATCGCCTTCTCCCACTTCGCGGCGTCGCGCCGCGCGCGCACCGCGCGCACGCGCTCGATCTGGCGCCGCTCGATCTCGGGATCGATCTTGAGCACCGGGATCGAGACCTCCTCGTCGCCGCCGAAGCGGTTCACGCCGACGATCGTCCGCTGCCCCTGCTCGACCTGCATCTGGAAGCGGTACGCGGAATCCGCGATCTCCTTCTGTGGAAATCCTCGCTCCACCGCCTGGATGATCCCGCCCATCTCGTCGATGCGCCGGATGGTCGCCATCGCCTCTTCCTCCATCCGGTCGGTGAGCGCCTCGAGGAAGTAGGAGCCGGCGAAGGGGTCCACCACGTTGGGGACACCCGTCTCGTACGCGATGATCTGCTGCGTGCGGAGCGCCACGGTCGCGGCCTCCTCGGTGGGAAGCGCGAGGGTTTCGTCCATCGAGTTCGTGTGGAGCGACTGCGTGCCGCCGAGAACCGCGGCCAGCGCCTGGATCGCGACCCGCGCGACGTTGTTGAGCGGCTGCTGCGCGGTGAGCGAGACGCCCGCGGTCTGCGCGTGGGTCCGGAGCTGCCAGCTGCGGGGGTTCAAGGCTCCGAAGCGGTCGCGCATGAGCTTCGCCCAGATGCGCCGGGCCGCGCGGAATTTCGCGATCTCCTCGAAGAAGTCGTTGTGGACGTCCCAGAAGAAGGAGAGCCTCGGCGCGAACTCGTCCACGTCCATGCCGCGCTTCCGGCACTCCTCGACGTATCCGATTCCGTCCGCGATCGTGAAGGCCAGCTCCTGCACCGCCGTCGCTCCCGCCTCGCGAATGTGGTAGCCGCTGATCGAGATCGAATTCCACTTCGGCATGTGCCGCGCGCACCACTCGATCATGTCCACGCAGATCTTCACGGAGGGACGCGGCGGGCAGATCCACTCCTTCTGCGCGATGAACTCCTTCAGCATGTCGGCCTGCACCGTCCCGCCCAGCTTCTCGGGCGGGATCCCCTGCTTCTCCGCGACCGCCACGTACATGGCGAGGAGCACCACGGCCGGGGCGTTGATCGTCATGGACGTGGTGACCTGATCGAGCGGGATGCCGCGGAAGAGGATCTCCATGTCCTCGAGGGAGGAGATCGCCACCCCCTCACGCCCGACCTCCCCCAGCGCCATCGCGTGGTCGGGGTCGTAGCCCATGAGGGTCGGCATGTCGAACGCGGTGGAGAGGCCGGTCATGCCCTGCGCCAGGAGGTAGTGGAAGCGCTGATTCGTGTGCTCGGCCGAGCCGAAGCCCGCGAACTGGCGCATCGTCCAGAGGCGCGCGCGATACATCTCGGGGTGGAGCCCGCGGGTGAAGGGAAACTTCCCGGGCTCGCCAAGCCGCTCTTCCAGCCCCGGCTTCACATCCCCGGGCGTGTAGAGCGGCTGGACGGGAATTCCGGACAGGGTCTCGAAAAGACGAGGGGCCGCGCCGGCCGTGCCGGGTCCGCCGTTCTCGGCCGCGCGCGGCTTCGCCGTCTCAGTTCGGGCTGCGTTCGCCATGGTCCGTCATCCTTTCGATCAGGTCCCGCGCCGCCCGGTAGGGCGACACGGTTCCCCGAAGCACGTCTTCCGCGGCCCGGTCGAGAAGCGATCCCAGCCCCAGGCGCCCCCAGGCATCCTCGAGGAGCCGCTCCCGCACCGCGTTCTTGAGGCGCGCCCGGATCTTCTCGCGCCGGATCCCCTCCGAGGCCCCCGGATCGGACAGATGCGCCCGGTGGTCTTGGATGGCCCGATGCATCTCGTCGATTCCGCGCCGCTCCGTCGCGACCGTCATCACGATCGGCGGCCGCCAGGGAGTTAGCCCGCGAAGGGCGAGCGCCGACCGGATGGCCGCCGCCAGCTGGTCCGAGCCCGCATGGTCCGACTTGTTCACCACGAAGACGTCCGCGATCTCCATCAGTCCCGCCTTCAGGGACTGGATGGCGTCGCCCGACTCCGGCGTGAGCACCACGAGGGTCGTGTCCGCGGCCTGGGCCACGTCCAGCTCGGACTGGCCGACTCCCACGGTCTCGATCAGCGTGACGTCGCTCCCCCAGGCCGAGAGAAGCTCGCACAGCTCCTCGGTCCGTCCCGCGAGCCCGCCGAGACTTCCGCGGGTGGCCATGCTCCGGATGAAGACCCCGGGGTCCGTCGAGAGCTCGCTCATGCGAACGCGATCCCCGAGAATCGCGCCCCCCGTGTAGGGGCTGGTGGGGTCCA
>JAYUAE010000054.1:0-2232 GCA_043741515.1 Candidatus Eiseniibacteriota bacterium
CCTACACCCAGCCGGCCTCCCGGTACCAGAGAGCCGTGGCGCGCACCCCCTCGTCGAGCGGCGTCGCGGAAGCCCAGCCCAGCTGCTCCCGGATCTTCCGCGAGCTGACGATCCAGGCGCCGGCGGTGATCTCGCGGAACTTCTCGCGCGAGAAGAACGGCGTGCGGCGTGTAACAGCCCCCGCAAGCTCCCCGGCGAGCGCCCCGGCTTGCAGGAGGAGCGCCGGAATCGGCAGGCGCCATGCCCAGGTCCCCATCGCGCGCGCGATCGCGTCCCCCATCTCCTCGTAGCTCGTGACGTCGGGGCCGCCCACGAAGTAGATCTGACCGACCGCAGCTTCCTGGGTCAGCGCCGCCCAGACCGCGCGCGCGTGGTCCTCGGCGTAGACCACGCTGAAAGACCTCGCCCCGCCGAGATAGGGCCGGACGTGATGCTTCACCGCGCGGAAGTACTTGAGCAGCGCCCTCTCCCTCGGGCCATAGACGGTCGGCGGGCGGATCGCCGTGACCGGGAGCCGGCCGGCCTCGCGCATCACCACCCTCTCCCCTCCGAGCTTGCTGTTCCCGTATGCGGAGACCGGGCGGGGCGCCAGGTCCTCGGTGACCGGCGCGCCATCCCGGCTCGGCCCGGCCGCCGCCTGGCTCGAGATGTAGAGAAATCGCCGGGGCGCCGGGCGGGCGCGCAAGGCGGCGTCCAGGATCAGCTCCGTGCCCGACACGTTCGCCCGGTGGAACTCGGCGGCATCCCTCGCGTTCGTGAGACCGGCCGCGTGCACGATCCAGTCGGCCCCCGCCACCGCCGCGTCCAGCCCCTCCGCGTGGCGGACGTCTCCCTCCGCGTATTCGACCGGCTTTCCTTCGAGCCATCGGCGCGAGGAGGTGCCGCGGAGGAGACAGCGGACGCGGGCGCCCCGCCGCAGGAGCTCGTCCACGATGTGGCTTCCGACGAAACCGGACGCGCCGGTCACGAGCGCCAGCGGCGCCGTCACAGGCTCCGCTCGTAGATCCGGTAGGTCTTGTAGTGCTCCCCGTGCACTGCCTCGATGAGGCGGTTCACCAGATCGTTGTCCTCGAGGGTCCAGCCCACCTCGCACCAGACGTACCCGGCCGCCCGCGACGCGACCGCGGCCTGATGGACCAGCGCGGCATCCACGCCCCGGCGCCGGTAACCGGCCTTGATCCCGAGCGCCATCAACCGGAGCGTGCGGATCTTCCTGAGATTCCAGAGGAGCCGCACGATCCCGAACGGGAAGAGCCGGCCGCCCAGAGGCTTCAGCGCCACGTTCACGTCGGGAATGGCGAGCGCGAAACCCACCGGTGTTCCGTCGATCTCCGCGAAAAGCGCGAGGTCGGGAACGATGGCCGGCTTCAACTGCGCGGCCATGTGATCGATCTCGTGCTCGGTCATCGGAACGAAGCCCCAGTTCTTCTCCCAGGCCGAGTTATAGATCTCCTTCACCCGCTGCAGCTCCTGGTTGAAGCGCTTCATGTCCATGGGACGGACGCGCACGTGAAAGCGATCCCTCGCCTTCTGCGCGATCCGCGCGACCTTCTCGATCTCCGCGACGGGCGACTGGGGGATCGGGACCTTGAAGGCGAAGAGGTCTTTGACCTTCCGGAGGCCCGCGGCCTCCAGCCAGGCGGGATAGCTCGGGGGGTTGTACGGCATGAGGATGGTCGGCGGCTGATCGAAGCCGCGGATCAGGAGCCCGCAGTCGTCATTGGTGGTGAAATTCATCGGCCCGCGCATAACGCTGGCGCCGCGCTCGCGCCCCCAGCGCTCCGCCGCCCCGATCAGGGCGCCCGCCGCGTCGGCCGATTTCGCCTCGAAGAAGCCGAACGCCGCCTGCCGCTCCCCGTGGAAGCTGTCGTAGTTCCGGTCCACGCTCGCGGCGATGCGTCCCACGTCGCATGCGCCTTCCCGCGCCAGGAAATACGCCGCCTCCGCATGCTCGAAGTAGGGGTTCTTTCCGGGCGTGAGACGGCTCACCTCGTCGGACGTGAGGGGCGCCACCCAGTTTGGATCGTCTCGGTAGATGTCGTGGGGCAGGCGGACGAAGCGGGCGAAATCCTTCTTGGTTACGACGGGGACGACATCCACGGCATCCCCGGCGGTGTCGTCGTGTTCTCGGCGGAGGCGATGCCCATACCCATCTCCGCATCCACCTCCTTCACGATACGCAGAATTGTGTCGAGCTGCTGCTCCTCGTGGGTGGCCATGTAGGAAGTGCGC
>JAYUAE010000055.1:0-2225 GCA_043741515.1 Candidatus Eiseniibacteriota bacterium
GAGCGCGAGGCCGCTCAGGATTCGGAGTGATTTCATCGGAAGCACCGTCCTTTGTTGGGGTGTCGTCGTGTGCTCAGTAGATGAAGTTGTACGTGAACCCGCCCATGATCTTGAGCTGGTTGGCGTTGGATACGAACGAATACTTCAGCTCTCCGAAGATCCCGAGGTTCGGCATCATCTGGTTCTTGATGCCGCCCTGCATGTTCAGGCCGAGCTTGGTGCTGGAGTTGTCGACGCCGGGAGGCAGGAACGGATCATTCACCTTCAGGAAGTGCAGCCCCAGCCCGCCGCCCGCGTATGGAATGATCTTGCCGCCCTCGATCGGGAAATCAACGTTGATGTCGCTCCCGATCATGAGGTCGCTCAGGTCCACACCGCTCGCCCCGACCTTCCAGTATTCGAGGAGCGGCATGACGTGCACGTGCTGGACGAACTCGCCGGCATCCAGATGAAGCCCGAGCGCGACCGTGCTGCTCGCCCCTTCGGGATCCACGAATCCGATGCGGGCGCCGAGCCCCTTGAATCCGAGACCATGGCTCTCGGGCGCCGTGTCCGCCAATGCGAGAGCGCCCGAGAGGGCCAGGCCTGCTGCGACGATGAGCGCTCCAAGTAGCGATCCGTTCCGATTCATCGCGGAAACCCCCTTGTGTGGTCGGTACGCGGCCCGGGTCGCCCCGGTCAGGAATTTGCCGGCGACTCTTTCGCAACGAAAGTAGACCACAGGACCCTTTCGGACAACTAGAACATGAAGCGCAGCCCGGCGTGCAAGGCGACACCGTCGAAGTTGGCTTCCTCGCGGACGACCTGGCCGAACGACGGATCGTAGAAATCCGCCTTCGGGGTGCTCGCGTTCCAGACCGCTTCGCCATAGAGGCCGGCCTGGCTTCCGACCTTCATGTTCAGACCCCCGAAGATCTGGGCGCCCAGGCCGTCATAGCTGTTGCTGAAGTCCCCGAGCGAATCGGTGCCCGACACGGTGAGCCACTCCCAGCCGATGCCGCCGCCGACGTACGGCTCGAGGCTCGGCGAGACCGGGATGCGCACGCGCACCACACCCATGACCGGGACCAGATCGGTGTTGATGGACTGGGTCGTCACGACGGTCGTGACGTGCGTGCCGTCCGGGAGATCTCCCTCGCGGACGAACTGCTCGCCGCCGGTCGAACGGTGGTACAGCGAGACCTGGATGCCGAGATCTACCTGCTGGGCAAGCACGGATCCGAAGCCGCCGTTGACGAAGAGCCCGCTTCCCGGCTGGTTCGCGGGATCGAAGGTTCCCGCGCCGAGCATCGCCCAGTACTGGGGCCGGCTGCGGTACCCGTAATCGTCGCGATACCGGTCACGATAGGGCCGGCGATGGCGAATGGGACCGTTGTCCTCGAGAAGCGTCTTGCTCGCGTTGCAATCCCCGTACTGAGCGGGACCCGAGCCAAGCGAGCCGAATTCAAGATCGAGCTTCGATGCAGAAGCGCTGTCGGCCGCGAGGCTGCCGGCCACGAGGGCGAGGGTCAACGTTGCGACAAAGATGCGCATGTTCATCCTCCTCAAGATAGGGGACCGGGACACAGAGCGACCAGGTACCTGGATTGCAGCAGATGTGCCATGAATCAGGACATTGTGGTATAAGCATTTACGGTCGCGATCATGTACCGCTCGGGCTCATCTGAGGCCCACGATCTACATACGTGTGGCAATCCGTCCACACCCTGCGCCGGCATGGGTTTGACCGCGGATTCCACCACCTATAGGATGCGCCGCCATGCGCCACGCTCGCGTCTGCCTTCTGCTCGCTGTCCTCCTGGCCTGCGCGGCCGGCGTTTTCGCTCCGGCCGCGGGCGCCCGCGCATACACGACCCAGCCCGCCGAGTTCCTACCCCCGTTTCACCCGCTCTACGAGGATCTCGAAGCGCTCGTCGCGCGAGGGCTTCTCCCCACGTACCCGATCCACACGCGTCCGCTCGTGCGGTCCGACATCGCGCGCGCGTTGCTCGAGGCGCGCGATCGCGATCCCGCGATCGAATCGGATCTGCATTACCAGAGGCTCGCGCGCGAGCTGGCCCGCGAATTGGGGGACCTGGGCGCCGCGGGCGCGGCCGCCGAGACGAAGCCGCTCCTCGACGTGGGCCCGCGCGAGCAGCGGCTTCGCATCGCGATCGCGGGACACGCCCGCGGAGACTTCGACGAGAAGCGCGCGATCCACTACCGGCTCCGCGACGAGTCCTCGG
>JAYUAE010000056.1:0-5347 GCA_043741515.1 Candidatus Eiseniibacteriota bacterium
CGAAGCTCGCCCCACGAAGATCACCTGATCCAGGCACTCCGAGCGGATCGATCGCACGAATCGCTCGGCATGCGCGTTCATGTTTGGTGCCTGGTACGCCGTCGTCAGGATCTCGACATCGGAGCTTCCCAGGATTGACTTCGACCGCGGGGAGAACACTGCATCACGGTCGATGATCAGGAACCTCTTGTGGCCGAGAAAACCAGTCTCGCAGTCGGTCACGTTGCGGGCGATCTGCTCCATCCACTCGGACGTCGGGTTCGTCGTCGTTCCCGCGATGTGGACGCGGCGCGTGGCGATGTCCACGAAGAACAACGTGAAATGCCTGACCAGCCCGCGCACTGTCCACACTTCCGTGGTGAAGAAGTCCGCTGCGGCGATCAGATGCGCGTGCGCCCGGACGAACGTCGCCCAGCTCATGGGCCGATCGGGCGAGGGCTTGAGGCCGTGCTCCTTCAGCACCTTCGCGATCGTACTGCGCGCCACGCGATGGTCGAGGTGTTTGAGGGCACCCTGGATCCTGGCGTAGCCCCAGCTCGGGTTCTCCTCCGCCATGCGGACCACGAGCTCTCGAATCTCGCGCATCACCCCGGGGCGACCCGTTCGCCGCTGCGGGTACGTCCACTTCGCCGCCATGAGCCTTCGGTGCCAGGCCAGACTCGTCTCGGGCGTCACGATCGTCGCGATCTGCCGCAACACCTTTGGGCCCAGCGGCCTGCCCTTCGCAGCGAGCCGGCGGCGCTGATCATCAGTGAAGCGGAGCCGCCTCCCGCCCGATTTGAGCTGTTCCTTGAGGACGCGGTTCTCTTCGACTAGATAGGCGATCACGCTTCCCTGGCGACGGTTGGCCCAGGCGGCAAAGGTCGCCAAGAGTAGCTGGAGTTCGATCACTCGGGGAGCGTATCAGATGCGTGGCAACTCACAGCGTTGCAGCAGATTCGACTCTTCGGATACTACGGGCTGAAGGGCGCCACCTACTCGGTCGACGAGCTGGCGGCCGTCGGGGTGAAGCGCGTCAGCGTCGGCGGATCCCTGGCCCGCGCGGCTCTCGGGGCCTTCGTGAGAGCCGCGCGGGAGATCAAGGACAAGGGGACCTTCACATTCGCCGCGGAAGCGATCCCCCACTCGGAAGTCGACGCCTACATGACAAAGGGCAGGCGCTGACCGCGACTCAGTGCTGGATCGAAATCAGCTCGTCGCGAATGTTGCCTTTGTCCTCCGTCGTGAGCAGCAGGCCCAGCCCGCTCCTATAGTACTTGTACGCGCGATCGCTCTTGTCGAGCGGCGTCGTCTCGAATATCACGAGGCAGTCGTCGAAGGCGCCGTACGGAACCGAAGCGGATCGGGACAGGCTCTGGACCCGGGCTTGGTCTTCAGCGACGCCGACCGCGAACTCCTGCTGATACTGCACGCCGACCTTGGGATTGGCAAGCATGGCGATCCCCGCCTGAGCGCCGTTCACTCCAGCCTCCCAGGATCCCGTCGTGCCGATGACGACTCCGTGATCGACCTGCTTCGAATCCTCGCCGAAGTACCAGACGTTTCCCTCGGTGTCCTGGGCATACCAGTCGAACGTGTCCTCAATGATGGATCCGTCGAGGTAGACCACGTCGTGCACGACCGTCGTGACCACGCCCTGGATCGTCTTGGTGTCCCGGGTCACTTCGGTCACCGTCGTCTCGACACCTTCAGGGGTCACGGAGCGGTAGTTGAAGACCCTCCCTCGCGCGAAATTGAGATACGGGTTGCTGAGCCCGGAGACCCAGCCGCTCGCGGTGGTCGGCCGGACGGGGGCGGTCATCGCCGCGCTCGAGGCGCCCGCGGGCGCCAGGGGCGCAGTTCCGCTTGCCCCGCGATCCGCGGAGCAGCCGGCGATCATCGAGATTGCGAGAGCTGTGGTAGCGAACATCTTCGTGATGCGACTCATGGTGCACCTCCTCGTTGCGTGACTGACCCCCACATTTGGCAGCCCATCAGGCGTGGCGATAGAACCGCGCGGCTCGATCTCGACGTCGTACCCGACCTTGGGCGTGAGGTCGCCCTTGAGGTTCGTCAGAAGTCTCATCGTCGTCCCGAGGAGGTAAGTGGCACGAGGTAGACTCCGGCGGCACTCGCAGTCGCGCCGGTCGTGATGCCCGGGCCCTCCTTGAGGAAGACCCGATCGCCGCCCACCAGGATCTCTACCAACGGCGCGGTCCGCGGAATCCGGATTTCGAAAACTGCCGGCGAACCCCCGTTGTCGATCACGAGCAGGTCCGAGTTCGAGGTGAAGGTCGCGGCCCCCGCGGCGGCCTGGACCCGGACCTCGGGGCCATCGTCCAGTACGACGCGGGCGGAACTTCCGGGTTGCCACCGCTGGAAAAGAATGACGAGCCTCTGCCCGGGGACCACCGCGACGCCTGACACGCCGGGTGTGTGCCCGCCCGTGTCCGGCACCCCGCCGCCGGAAGACCCCCCCCCGCCGCTGAGCTTCCGGGTGAAGTCCTGCACCCATCCGCGCACCGGCGATCCGGGTATGGCGTAGGCCGCTCCCGCGACCCCAACCACGAGCAACACCGCCGCGGCACGCCTCATCCATCCGGACCCGCGCGTGCGCGCAGCCGCCTTGTCCATCACCGCCCGGAGCGCCAGCGCTTCGGCGCTCACCGCCGGCGGAGGGTCGTCCAGGACGCGGAACAGCGCGTTCAGCTCGGCCTCTTCGCGCTGCGCCTCTTCCTCGTCAGGATGCATCCGATGGCTCCTTGTGGATCTCGCGAAACGCCTTCCTGGCGCGAGCCAGGAGCACGCCGACACTCGCTTCGTTCAGGTTCAGCGCCGACGCGATGTCACGGTAGCTATACCCCTCGGCCCGCAGCAGCAGCATCTGCCGCTCGCGCTCGGGCATGCGATCGAGCGACGCGCGCACCCGCCGCCGCGACTCCTCCGCTTCCATCGCTCGATCGGGAGGAGGCGGCGGATCGCCCAGCGCATGCTCGCTCCGCGCGGGGGTCAGAAGCCGGAGCCGCCTGCTTCCTGTCGAGGCCGCATTCCGGAACAAGTTCATCGCCACGCTGATCAGCCAGGCCTCGGGCGCATCGGGCATGGAGCCTCGCTGGTATAGCTTGATGAACGCCTCCTGGACAACATCGGCCGCCAGCTCCCGATCGCCGGTCAGGCGGTTCAGGAAGCGGAAGAGGCGCTGGAAATGCGCCCCGAACAGCTCGGCGAATCGTTCGTGGAACGATGGCGTCTTTTCAGGCTCCAATCCAGTCTCCACGGATAGGAACCGGCATCTCGGCGGATTTGTGACAGGTCGGGCTCAGAATCCCCAGTCGAGCCCTACGAGCAGAGGAGAGAGGGGGCGCATCTCGACACCGACGGGATCTCCGGTGGAAGGATCCTTGGCGTAGGTCAGGATGTTCTTCCGGCCCAGCAGATTGGTCGCCGTGGCGAAGAGCGCAAGGTTCGCGTCGCGTCCCATGACGCCGAAGCGCCACTGCTTCCGGACGCCCAGATCGATGCGGTAGTACGCGGGCAGCGCGGTTCCGCCGAGCGCCGCGCCGTCGTAGTAGGGATTGCCCGCGAACTCGGAGCCCCGGTCCAGCATGTTGTTCGCTTCCCACTCGAAGCCGCCCTGGATGGCGGTCGCGCGACGCCCCATGGCCGCCGTGGCCCCGAGACGGATCGTCGCAGAGGCACCGGGGAACACGATCACGCCACATTGCAAACGATGCGTCGCGCCGTGTTGGGGAGCGTAGGCGGAATTCCCGCTCCCGAGGCGCACGTGCTGCAGACCGTAGCTCAGGACGACGCCGTAGCGCTTGGCGCTCAGGGATGCTTCGGTGGAGAACCCCCGCGCCACGCCGGACCCGACGTCGAAGGCGCCTGTCGCGAAGGGGCCGCCTTCTCTCGGCGCGACGAGAACCAGCCCGTCGGACCTGCGCTCGTACACCTGCGCTCCCAGGCGCAGGGCCGCTCTCGGGCGATAGCTTGCCGCGATCACGCCCGCATCGGACCTCGCAACGGGGATGCCACCGGCGCCGGCGCCCACATAGAGGTCGACCGGGAACACATTCCCGACGATGGACTCCTCGTTCCGGAGCGATTGCGCGAACTGATGCCTGCGCGCGTAGCTGGCGGACAGTATCAATTTGTCCGCAGCGCTCCAGATCACCTTCGCGCTGGGCCCGAGGCGCTGCTCGCCCCTCGTCGCCGCCAGCGTGGCGGCGAGGCTCAGCGTGAGCCGGCGGCCGATCGCGCGCCCATGCCGCGCGGCGGCAGTCACCACCGGCGTGCTCGCCCAGAGCGCCCAGTCCGCTGCGGAATCGGAGACCGTGGCATACGACGTCCGGCTCTGCTCCACACGCAGCTCGCCGAGCGTCGAGGCCCGACCGGAGCGTCGCTCTACCGTCGCGAGCAGCCCGAGGTCGTGCCGGGCCGCCGCCATGTTCACGGAGCCGGCCCGCGCAGCCCAGAGTGAGCCGGCGTCGCCGTCGGCCCGCCAGCCCAGGACCCGAACGTTCGCGCCCGAGAACGCGCGCTTCCACTGGAGCCCGATCGACCGGCTGGTCCACTCGAAGGTGTTGCGGCGAGGATCGGGAGGGGACCCCTCGGGGGATGCGAAGGCGGCCGTGTTCAGCTCGTTCTCATTTCCGTATCCGAGAAGCTCGATCCGTCCGCCCAGAGCGGGCGCTTCCAGCTTCGCCAGCCAGTCGCGGCTCTCGCCTCTCAGATAGGTCGGCTCGTTCTTGGGAGCGAAACCGTCGGGGAGACCCGATCGCACGCTCACCAGATAGCCCGCACCGGCCGCGCCGATCGGACCGTCGAACGTGGCGCGCGACTGGGTGGTGCTCGCGCTCCCCTGGCCGTGGACGCGATCCTCCGGCGCGCGCGTGGACGCCTCGATGGTGCCCGACAGCGCGTTTGGATCGCTCTGCAGCGGAAACGAGGAGGCGAGGTGGACCCTGGAAATGGCGTCGGGATTCCATCCGCTGGAGACGCCGCCCGAGTGGTAGGGATTGAAGACCGGGATGCCGTCGAGGAGATATGCGGTTTCGTCCGAGGAGCCGCCGCGGATATGGACCCCGCTCGGCGTCTCGGGTGCGAGGGACACCTCGCCTCCGCTCAGCGCCTCGAACGCGTCGGGCTGGGCGAGCAGCGGATGATTGCGGATCGCATCGGCGGAGATTTCGCGGTCCGGGAACGCGGCCGACGATCCGATGTCGAGATCCCGGACGAAGACCGGCGCACGCACGTCGATCGCATCGAGTCGAACCGGTTCTGCGACAAGCCAGACGTCGACCTCCAGCCGGCCGTTCTCGGGGACGAGCGCGTGGAGCGATCGCGGGGCGAAGCCCATGCCGCGAAC
>JAYUAE010000057.1:0-5257 GCA_043741515.1 Candidatus Eiseniibacteriota bacterium
CTGGCCCGTTACCGCTCCGCGGCGGGGGAGAGCTTTCTCCGGGCGGGAAAGACGCGCGAGGCCGAACGGCAGTTCAAGAACGCGCTGCGTCTGGACAAGGACCATCCGGCGGCCCTGCTCCGTCTCGGCGACATCTGCTATGGCCGCGACCACCGCGAGCGCGCGGTCGTGCTCTGGAAGGGGCTCGCACTGACGCATCCGGACATGGCGCACCTGGTCGTGGAGCGGCTCGAGACCGCGTACTTCGAGCGCGGACGCATGAGCGAGATGTCCAAGACCTACGAGGAGCTCCTGGCGCGGAACCCTCGCGACGCGCGGATCCACCTCGCGCTCGCGCGCATGCTCATCCGAAAAGGGGACCTGGCCGAGGCAAGCCGCGTGCTTGGCGACGCGCTGGAGATCGAGCCGGATTCGCTCCAGGCCCGTCTCCTTCTCGCCGATGCGCGCCGGCGGCTGGGCGATCTCAGCGGTGCTCTGGACCAGATGGAGACGCTTCTCCGCGGCGTTCCCAAGCCGGTGGGCTTCACCTGCGACGCCTGCGGGGCCGCTTCGGAAGAATACTGGACCCGCTGCCCTCACTGCCTCGCCTGGGCGGCCGCGTGAAGCGCGCCGCCGGCGCCCTCCTCGCCGTCCTCGTGGCGGCCGGCGCGACGGCAGGGCCCGCCGCAGGCGAGCGGTTCCGGAGGCCCGCGCCCGTCCGCGCGGAGCCGCGCGTGTCGGTACAGGAGAGGCGGCTCATGGAGGCGCAACGCGCGCTCGACCGGGGCCAGATCGAGGTGGCGCGCGAGCTCGTGAAGGGGATCGATCCGGCGCAGTTCTCGCGAAGCGCGAACGAGGTGGCCGCTTTCCTGGCAGCGTCGCTCGCCGAGGACGCCGCGACCTCGGACCGTCTCTTCGACGAATACTTGAAGAACTACCCTCGTGGGAACTACCGTCGCGCGGCGTCCCTCGCGCTGGCAAGGAGCCAGTTCGCGCAGGGGGACTATCGCGAGGCCGAGAACCTCCTCAACATCTTTTCTCCGGGGGTGGAGCGCGATCCGCTGGGGCGCGAGGGACTGATCTGGCTGGGCCTCTCGCAGCTCGGGCGCGGAGACGCGCCCGGAGCGCTTCAGTTCTTCCAGACCGCGAAGGGGGATCTCGACGGGTCGAACCTCGAGGAGCCCTACTACTTCGCCACGGCCGAGGCCGCGCTCCGGGCGAGCAAGCCGAGGGAGGCGGTGGAGGCGCTGAAGGTGATCCTGGCCCGCCACCCGCGGGGGGACTACGCGCCGCAGGCGCTCTACGCGATGGGCGTCTCGCTCGAGACGATGGGGCGCGCCTCCGACGCCGCCGCGGTGTTCCGCCAGGTGGCCCAGCGCTTCCCGGACTCCTACGAGGCCACCCGCGCGCGCGATCGTGGGATCCGCACCGCGGGCCAGCTCGCGCTCGGGCTCCCGATCGGAGGCGGATACGCCATCCAGGTCGGCGCATTCGCGCGGCGCGAGCTGGCGGAGGCGCTGGCGAAGGACCTCAGGGTCTCGGGCGTCGCCGACGTTCAGGTGCTGGAGGGCCGTGGCGCCCTGCCGATCTTCCGCGTGCGCGCGGGGGCCTACGGCACCCGCGACGAGGCCCGCGCGCTGGGAGAGCGGCTCCACCGGGAGCGCGGGTTCTCGTACAACATCGTGCCGCGCTAGCCGCAGCCTCATGGAAGCCACCCCGATGCTCGAGCAGTACCGGAGGCTCAAGGCCGAGCATCCCGGGACGATCCTCTTCTTCCGCATGGGCGATTTCTACGA
The DNA here is from genome assembly GCA_043741515.1 of Candidatus Eiseniibacteriota bacterium. GTDB lineage: Bacteria > Eisenbacteria > RBG-16-71-46 > SZUA-252 > SZUA-252 > WS-7. The sequence goes on from JAYUAE010000057.1 coordinate 1,776, forward strand.
GACCTTCGGCGAGGACGCGCTCGTGGCCTCCCGGGTCCTGGGCATCACGCTCACCAGCCGCGACAAGAAGAAGGAAGGCTCGATCCCGCTCGCGGGAGTGCCGCACCACGCGGTGGACGGATACCTCCGCACGCTCGTGAACGAAGGCCACTCCGTGGCCATCGCCGACCAGATGGAATCCCCGTCGGAGGCGCGCGGGCTTCTCGACCGGCAGATCGTCGAGGTCCTCACTCCGGGCACGATCACGAGAAGCGGCATCCTGAACGCGGTCGTCAGCAACTACATCGTGGCGCTCCATCCCGCGGCGGACCGGGTCGGGGTGTCGATCGCGGAGGTCTCGACCGGGGAGTTCCGTCTCGGAGAGGTCGCGCTGGAGGATCTCGCGGCGCTCCTCATCGAATTCCCGCCGCGCGAGATCCTCGTGCCCGAGGGATCGCGGAGGGAAGCGGACGGACGCCCGGAACTGGACGCCTCGACCCTCGGCGACGCCGCGGCGCGGCTCACGCGCTGGGAGGCCGCGCGATTCGACGATCGCGCCGGACGCCAGGCGCTGGAGCGCCGCTTCGAGGTGCGAAGCCTCGAGGCGTTCGCGCTGGGCGATCCCGGACTGGGATTCGGCGCCGCGGGCGCGCTCCTCGACTACCTGCGATCGCTCAAGAAATCGGAGCTGCCCCAGATCGGAACGGTCCGCGCCCTCCGCGAGGGGGCGCCGCTCGTGGTGGACGAGGTCACGCTCCGGAATCTCGAGATCGCGGAGTCCGAAGCCGGGCCCGAGCACACGCTCCTCCGGCTCCTCGATCGCACCGAGACCGCGATGGGCGGCCGCGCGCTTCGGGCGCTTCTTCGCGCGCCGAGCCGGGATCTCGGGATCCTCGAGGCTCGTCTCGACCGCACGGAGGCCTTCGCGGCTTCGCCCCGGCTCCGCGCCGAGATGAGGGAGCGTCTGCATCGCGTGCCCGACATGGAGCGGGCGCTGGGTCTTCTCGGCTCCGGACGCGCCACGCCGCGCGACCTGGGAACCCTTCGCGACTCGCTGCTCCGAATCCCGTCGGTGGCGAGGACGCTCGAGGCCCACGCAGGCCCCGTGACGCGGGACTGGCGCGCGTCGCTACCGGACCTCTCCTCGCTCGCCACCGAGCTTACGCGCGGGCTCGCGGACGAGCTGCCGATCGCCGCGACCTCGGGAGGGATCATCCGCGAAGGATACGACCCCGCGCTGGACGCCTTCCGGCGCGAGGCCTCCGACGCGCGGTCGGTCGTCCTGGAACTCGAGGCGAGCGAGCGGCTGCGCACGGGGATCGCGAATCTCAAGGTGGGGTTCAACCGGGTATTCGGATACTACCTCGAGGTCACGCGCTCGCAGCTCTCCCGCGTGCCGCCCGACTACGTCAGACGCCAGACGCTCACGGGCGCGGAGCGATTCGTGACGCCGGACCTGACGCGCATGGAGGAGCGGATCGAGGCTGCGAGCGTGGAGAGCCACCGTCTGGAGACGGAGCACTTCCAGCGCCTCCGCGGTCTCGCCACGGCCGAGGTCTCGCGGATCCAGACCGCGGCGCGCCTGCTGGCGGCGATCGACCTCCATTTAGCGCTCGGGGACTGCGCCGCGCGCGAGCGGTGGGTGCGTCCCGCGCTCACGGAGGGGCGCGAGCTCCGGCTGACCGCCTCGCGCCATCCGATGGTGGAGCGCTCGCTCGAACCGGGCGCGTTCCAGCCCAACGACGTGGCGCTGGATCCCGACGAGGAACAGATCTGGCTCATCACCGGGCCGAACATGGCGGGGAAGTCCACCTTCCTGCGCCAGATCGGGATCTCGGTGTACCTCGCGCACATCGGCTCCTTCGTGCCGTGCACGGCCGCAGTCATCGGGCTCGCCGACCGGATCTTCACGCGGGTCGGCGCCTCGGACCGGATCGCGCGCGGCGCCTCGACCTTCTTCGTGGAGATGGAGGAGACCGCGACCATCCTTCGCCAGGCGACCGATCGAAGCCTCGTGCTGCTGGACGAGGTGGGCCGTGGAACGAGCACGTACGATGGCCTGAGCCTCGCGTGGGCCGTGACCGAGGCGCTCCACGACGGTCCGGGCGCACGTCCTCGGACGCTCTTCGCCACGCATTACCACGAGCTGACCGATCTCGAATCCACGCTTCCGCGCCTCCGCAACCGCACCGTCCGGGTGGAGGAGCGCGGCCACGAGATCGTGTTCCTGCATTCGATCGCGCCGGGCAAGGCGGACCGTTCGTACGGGATCCATGTCGCGAAGCTAGCGGGAGTGCCGGAGCCCGTGCTCCGGCGCGCGCGCGAGATCCTGTCCCGGCTGGAAGCCGGAGACCGGGAAGGCACGCAGGCGGCTCGCGGCCGGGAAGAGGTCGCACCCGCCATGCCCTCCGCGCTCGAGAAAGCGCTCGCGAAGGAGCTATCCCGGCTCGCCGTGGAATCCATGACCCCGCTCGACGCCCTGAACGAGCTGTCGCGTCTCCGGGACCGCGCCCAGGAATCCCGCGAACATTGACGCACCCCTGAGGCGGGCCGTATCATCCAAACCCTACATATGATGCGCGCTCTCCTGGTCTCCCTCATCCTCGTGTCGCTCGCAACGCCTTGTCGCGCCGCCGCCCCGCGCCGGAGCGACCTGCCGGCCACCATGCCCACGGACGCCGTGCGGGCGGGTATGACCGGCTACGGGTTGAGCGTCTTCAGCGGGACCACCGTGGACACGTTCCGGATCACGATTCTGGGCGTGCTGAAAGGGAACCGGCCCGGCGCGGATCTAATCTTGGGTAGAGCGAAGGGCGAGTTCCTCGAGCGCACCGGGATCATCGCCGGGATGAGCGGGAGTCCGGTCTACATCGACGGAAAGCTGATCGGGGCGGTTTCCTACACCTGGGCGTTCACGAAGGATCCGGTCGCGGGCATCACGCCCATCGGTGAGATGCTGGGCGCGCTCCGTTCCACGCCGGGCGAGGAGTCCGAGCCGAAGCAGGAGTCCAGCGACGCCCGCTACGGCGCGCTCGACCTGCCGCCCGGTCCTTCCTCGCCGACCCTCGGCGAATCGCATCCCATCGTCACGCCGCTCGCGCTCTCCGGCTTCACGCCCGAGGCGCTCCGCTACATGGGCCCCTGGCTCGACCAGCACGGGTTCGTCTCGGCTCCCGGTGGCGGCGCATCCGGCGAAGGCTCGTGCGATTCCCTCGGACCGGGCTCGGCGGTCGGCGTGGAGCTGGTGCGCGGCGACATGTCGGCGACCGCGATCGGCACCGTGACCTACCGCGAAGGGAACCGCGTGCTGGCGTTCGGGCATCCGTTCTATGCGCTCGGGCGCGTGCAGCTCCCGATGACCGCCGCCACGATCCACACGGTCTTCGCCAGCCAGCAGATCTCCACCAAGGTGGGCTCCGCGACCCGCACGTGCGGCACCCTTGTGGCCGATCGCAGCGTCGGGATCGCGGGAGAGATTGGGCCGGCGCCCTCCATGATCCCGC
>JAYUAE010000058.1:0-5251 GCA_043741515.1 Candidatus Eiseniibacteriota bacterium
CGCGCCATGAATCGGAAGGGGAGAAGCTCCGCGTGAGGCTCCCGCGGCCGCTGCGAACCGGCGAGCGCGCGACCATCGAGGTCGTCTACTCCACGCGCCCCCGAAAGGGCTTCTTCTTCGTCGGACCCACGGAGGCCGAGGCGGATCGCCACGCGGCGGGCTGGTCGCAGGGCCAGGCCGACGATACGCACTGGTGGATCCCGTGCCTCGAGAGCACCGAGAGCCGCGCAACGCTCGAGATGATCGCCACGGTGCCCAAGGGGTATCGCGCGATCGGAAACGGACGCCTCGTCTCCCGCCGCGTGAACGCGCGCCGGAAGACCGTCGCCTACCACTGGCGTCAGGACACGACGCACCCGGCCTATCTCATCTCGCTCGTCGTGGGCAAGTTCGTCGAGCTGCGCGACCGCGCGGGCTCGGTGCCGGTCCATGGGTACGTTCCGCGGGGGAACGAAGCGAAGGGACGCGAGCTCTTCAAGCGAACGCCGTTCATGATCGAAACCTTCGCGAAGGTGTTCGGATATCCCTACCCCTATCCCAAGTACGCCCAGTCCACCGTCTTCGATTTCACCTTCGGCGGCATGGAGAACACCGGCGCCACGACGCTCACCATGCGCGCGCTCCAGACGCCCGAGGAAGCGATCGATCAGACCTACGAGACCTTGATCAGCCACGAGCTCGCGCATCAGTGGTGGGGGGACCTCGTGACGTGCCGGGACTGGTCGGAGGGCTGGCTCAACGAGGGTTTCGCCACCTATTCCGAGATCGTGTTCTGGGAAGCCGAGCACGGCCGGGACGACGCCGACTTCGCGCGCCTGGAGCAGATGTGCTCCTACCTGGTCGAGGACTACGGCGACTACCGGCGCGCTCTCGTGGAGACGCGCTTCCGCTATCCGTCCGACATCTTCGACCGCCACCTCTACGAGAAGGGTGCGACGGTCGTCCACATGCTCCGCTCCGCGCTGGGCGACGCGGTCTGGCGCCGCGGGCTCAAGCGCTACCTCGAGCGTCACGCGTTCGGAGGCGTGGAGACCGGCGATCTGAGACGCGCCTGCGAGGAGGTGTCGGGAAGGAATCTGGGCTGGTTCTTCGACCAGTGGGTCCATCACGGAGGCCATCCCGAGATCCGGGTGACCCGCGAGTGGGACGCGGATTCCCGCTCGCTCCTTCTCACGGTGGAGCAGGTTCAAGAGGCGGACCGCCTCACGCCCGCGGCGTTCCGGCTACCCATGGTGCTGGAGCTGGCGGTGGGAGAGAAGCGCCTCAGGCTCCCGATCGACATCAAGCGGCGCAAGGAGACGATCCAGATACCGCTTCCCGCCAAGCCTCGCTACGTGGCGCTCGATCCCGAACACGACATCATGAAGCTCATGGAATTCCCCCGCTCCGACGAGGAGCTTCTCTACGGCCTCGCCCGATCGAGCTTCGTGCTTGAGCGGATCCGTTGCGCGCGCGAGCTGGTCGCGTTCGGGCACGAGGCGGTGATCGCGGCTTTGCTGAAGGCAGCGCGCGGGGACCGCTTCTGGGGGGTGCGCATCGCGGCGCTCTCATCCCTGGGTGAAATCGGCGCGCGGCACCCGGGGCTGGTGGATCGCATCGCGGAACTGGCGAGGGGGCAGAAGCCGCGCGTCCGTCGCGCGGTGGCGTGGGCGCTGGGCAGGATCGGCGGCGACGAGGCCGTGAAGCACCTGCGCCGGATGGTGCGCACCGAGGAGAGCAAGTACAACGCGGGCATGGCCCTTCTCGGGATCGCGCGGACCCGGCGCGAGGACGCGTTCGACGCGCTCTCCAAGGAGCTGGGGCGCGAGAGCCACCGCGACGTTCTCCGGCAGCTCATCTTCGACGGCTTCGTCTTGTTGAAAGATCCTCGCGCGGTCCCGGTCCTCATCGAGTACACGCGTCCTTCGTACCGGAACGAGGCGCGAGAGGCCGCAACCAAGGCGCTCGGGAAGCTCGGCATCCCCGACGAGCGGGCCGAGGCGAGGCTGATCGAGCTACTCCGCGATCCCTGGTTCCGGGTCCGCTCGGCCGCGGCCCGGTCGCTCGCCAAGCTCAAGTCCGCGAAAGCGGCTCCCGCGCTTCAAGACGCCCTCCGGAGCGAGCCGATGGACACGGTCCAGAGCGCGTTCGAAGGGGCGCTCGACGAGCTTCGGGCCGGGCGATAGACTGGGGCCGCGCCGCCGTCCCGGCTAGGCACGCCCCGCGACCGGCGATACAATTCCCCCCATGGCTCCGATCCGCGGGAAGGCGCTCATCTTCTGGGACCCCAAGCGTCCCGGGAAAAAGCGCGACGCCATCGACACCGATCAGATCACGCCTGCCCAGGACTGCGTCTCGGAGAGCCTCGAGACCCTCGACAAGCGATGGAAGGAGGGCGCCTTCCGCCACCTCATGCCGGACTTCCGCGCGCGCGTCCGGAGCGGCGAGACCTTTCTCGTCGCCGGGGACCGCTTCGCGATCGGCTCCTCGCGCGAGATGTCGCCCGCGGGGCTGAAGGCGGTCGCCGAGGAGGCCGGGCACACGATGGTGGTCGTCTGCGGCGCGGGGATGGGGGACATCTTCCGGCGTAATGCGCTCAATCTCGGCCTTCACTTCGTCCAGAGCCCGGAGGCGGTGGAGGACGCGCAGGACGGAGACGAATTCGAATTCGACCCCGGCGCGCGCGTCCTTCGCAACGTGACGCGTGAAAGAACCTACGATTCGATTCCGCTCTCCGCGAAGGAAGAGGAGATTCGCGCGAGCGGCGGGATCTTCGAGCTGGGAAGGCGGGAATTCCGCGCGGGCATCAAGCCGATGTCGGTCACGTTTCCCGATCCCGCGACCGCGCGCGCGATGTCGAGCACCGGGCAGATCGTCTGGGCGCACCGCGTGGACAAGCGCGCCGAGGTGAAGCCGGGCGCCACGCTCGAGCTCTACGCCGACCTCCTGCCCGCCTCCGACGGCACCGCACCCTTCTCCATCCACACCTTCCTCCAGATCGTCGGCGACTCGGGTACCAAGCCGCTCCGTGCCGCGATCGCGAACGATCATTTCGTCTTCACGGGGAGAGAGGCGGATGACAAGCAGACCTCGATCTCGCGGGAGTTCGCGGAGCGGTACGGGATCGAAGCGCCCCACTACGCCTCTCCCGGCACCGGGATCTTCCATTTCTACTTTCCCGAGCAGGGGCTCATCCTTCCGGGCGGTTTCTACCCGGGCGCGGATTCGCACAGCCGCGCCTACGGCGCCTACGGGGCGGTGGGAATCGGAGTCGGGAGCACGACCCTGGGATTCGGATGGGCCACGGGCGCCGTCTACTTCACGGTGCCCAAGCAGCGGCGGGTGGTCTTCGAGGGCAAGCTCCAGCCCTGGGTGAGCGGGAAAGACATCGTGTTGAAACTCCTGCACGGGTGGGGAGCCAGGCAATCGCAGGGAATGAGTGTCGAGTTTCTGGATCGAAACCAGGAGCTGCCGATCCCGTACCGGAACACGATCGCGAACATGATGGCCGAGGGCGAGGCGATGAACGGCATCTTTGCCCAGGACGAGGTGACCGAGGCCTGGTACCAGGAGCGTGGCTTCCCGCTGCGCTATCCGCGCGTGAGCCCCGGCGAGGACGTTCGATGGGAGATCGACGAGACCCACGACCTCTCCTCCGTCGTGCCGATGATCGCGAAACCCTTCAGCCCGGGGAACGCCTTCCCGGCCGAGGAGGTCGCGAAGGAGCGGATCACGTTTACCAAGGCGATGATCGGCTCCTGCACGAACGGCGGGTACGACGATCTGCTGCAAGCGGCGCTGGTGCTCCGCGCCGCGCGGGCGCGCGGCCTGGACCGGGTGGCGAAGGGCGCCGAGTTCGTGATCTTTCCGGGGAGCGGGACGGTGAAGCGTCTGATCGAGCGCCCCGATCCGCGGCTCCAGGGAGAATCCATCGCGGAGGTCTTTCGCGCCGCGGGCGGGGAAATCAGGCAGTCATGGTGCGGCCCCTGCTTCGGCCAGGGACCGGATGCGCTCACCCAGGGGGAGCGCGCAATCACTTCGTTCAATCGGAACTGGCAGAACCGGATGGGTCTCGGCGGGGAAGGCTACCTCGCGAGCCCGCCGGTCGTCGCCGCTTCCGCGCTCGCCGGATACATGGCGCCCCCTTCGGAGCTGGGCCTGACCTGGGATCCGGTCGCCTTCGGCGTGTAGCGCGGCACGATAGCGCCGCGGGCAGCCTGGTCGCCGTCGCTACTTGAGCAGGCTCATCTTCCGGGAAAGATTCCGTCCCCCTTCGGTCAGGCGGTAGAGATACACGCCTGAGCCCACCGGCCTGCCGCTCGAATCGCGCCCGTCCCACGGTACCCGGTAGTGTCCGGCCGGAAGCCTGGCGTCCGCGAGCGTCCGGACCAGGGCGCCCGACACGGTGTACACCCGAAGCGTCGCGGGTCCGGGGCGATCCAGCTCGAAGCGGATCGTGGTCACGGGATTGAACGGATTGGGCTGGTTCGGGTGGAGCGCGAAGCGGGCCGGCAGGACCGAGGTCTCCGCCTCGACCGCGGAAGGGGTTCCGATCACGAAGAGGCTGTCCGAGAATCCCGTCGCGGTCGTGGCGCCGTGCTGGGCCACCGCGCGGACCTTCGCCTGGCTGGTGCTCATCGACGGATCCACCAGGAAGATAAGCCCCGCCTGCGGTCCGGGCGCGACGCTGTAGAGCGTCCCCAGCGTCGTCGGATAGGTCGAGCCTCCGTCCCGCGACAGTGAAATCGTGATCGAATCGGCGGTGGAACCGGCCACGACCACGTTCACCGAGTCGTACTTCCCGGCCACGTAGAGGACGCCCTTCACCGGATGCGGCACGACGACCGCGAACGGGATCGCGAGCGCCGTCCCGAGATCGAGCTTTCCCGCGCCCCAGGTCGCATTCGGCACCGAGCCGGTGAACGCGTCCGCGCGGGCCGTGCTCGCGAGGCGCGCCTTGATGCCGGACGGCGTTGCGCCGGCCCACTCGCTTCGCGCGAGGAGGAGCGCGGTTGCCCCGGTGACGTGAGGAGCGGACATGCTCGTTCCCGCGAAATTGACGTGCACTCCGTCAGGGGCGGTGAGCGCCGTCTGGGCGAGGTAGCTGGCGGAAAGGGTCGAGGTGATTCCGAAGCCGGGCGCGGAGATGTCGGGCTTCAGCGCGCCGTCGCGGCGCGGGCCCTGGCTGGAGAAGGAGGCGATGTCGTTCAGGGGCGGCCGGGGGTTCCAGCAGTAGCTCCGGCCGTCCACGGAGAACCAGCAATCCTTCGTC
>JAYUAE010000059.1:0-12084 GCA_043741515.1 Candidatus Eiseniibacteriota bacterium
CCCGCTCGGCGATCTCGGCGGGCGGGGCCGCTCCCATCAGGCTTCGCGGCGGCGCGAGCAGTGTCGCGACCACCGGAGTGGGCGTGCCGCGAGGGCCCAGGACCGTGACGAGCGCTTCCCCGATTCCGAGCGACGTGAGCGTCTTCTCGATGTCGTAGAAGGGCGTGCGCGGGAACGTGTTCGCGGTGGCCTTGAGCGCCTTCTCGTCGTCCGGCGTGAAGGCGCGGAGCGCGTGCTGGACGCGGTTCCCCAGCTGCGCGAGCACGTCTTGAGGCACGTCCTTGGGAACCTGGGTGACGAAGAAGACCCCGACCCCCTTCGACCGGATCAGCCGCACGACCTGCTCGATCTGGTCGAGGAACGCCTTGCTCGCTTCCTCGAAGAGGAGATGCGCCTCGTCGAAGAAGAAGACGAGCTTCGGCTTCTCGAGATCTCCCACCTCGGGGAGCTCGCGATAGAGCGAGGCCAGGAGCCACATCATGAACGTGCTGAAGAGCGCCGGCCGGTCCTGGATATCGGAGAGCTCGAGCACCGTCAGCACGCCGCGGCCTCCATCCACGCGCAACAGGTCCTCGACGCGGAACTCGGGCTCGCCGAAGAACACGTCGGCGCCCTGCTGCTCCAGCTCGACCATCTTCCGGAGGAGCACGCCGGCGGTCGCCTTGGAGACCCCGCCGAAATCGGCCAGCTCGGCGGATCCGGCCCCCGTCAGGTACTTCAAGACTTCGCGCAGGTCGGAGAGGTCCAGCAGGAGGAGCTTTCGCTCGTCGCAGAAACGGAACACGAGCGCCAGCACGCTCTGCTGCGTCTCGTTCAGGCCGAGGGCCCGCGCGAGGAGGAGCGGACCGAAGGAGGAGACGGTCGCGCGAAGCTGGTTTCCGGCCTTGCCGGTGAGGCTCACGAACTCCACGGGGAAGGGCTCGGGCTTGAACGCGATCCCGCACGAGGTGGCGCGCTCCTCCACGCTCGGGCTGGAAATACCGGGCGCTGCGAGCCCGCTCAGGTCCCCCTTGAGGTCGGCGAGGAAGGCCGGCACCCCGGCATCCGAAAGCTGTTCCGCCAGGGATTGCAGCGTCTTCGTCTTCCCGGTGCCGGTCGCGCCCGCGATCAGGCCGTGGCGGTTCATCATCGCGAGCGGAACGCAGATGGGTATGGAGCCCGCCACCTTCCCGTCCCGCAAGGGAGCCCCGAGAAGGAGCGTCGGGCCCCGGAAGGTGTAGCTATCTTGTAGTGTCTTTGCAAAGTCGTCGGCCATGGGATGAATCTGTCATGTCACGCTGCCCAGGTCAACGCTGCCAGGAAACCCGCTTGCGTCCCGAGGGTACGTCCCGTAGTCTCCGCCGTCTGCCGAAAGGGGCCAATGTGGTTGATCCTGCTTCCATAATCTCGGACCTTCGAGTCGCGGCCATGCGCCTCATGCGCGCCGCGCTCCTGCTTGCCCTGCTCGTCCCCGGACGCGGCGCGGCGGAGCGGGCGCCCTACTGGCTCACGCCGGGCGGAGGAATCGCCTGGCTCCCCAATGAGTTCCTGGTGGAGCCCCAGCGACCCCAGGTGGGCGGGATCCTCGGCGCGCGCATCTCCCCGAGCTGGGCGGCAGAGATGCGCGGGTCCTACCTCAAGTCCACCGGCATCCAGGACTCGATGCCCGACCTCGGCGTCCTTCTTTTCGAAGGAGGTCTGACGTGGTTCCTCCTCGGGGACAAGGCGGTCACGCCCTACCTGACCGGGGGCGCGGGCGTGGCCTATCTCCACTACGAGGGCGCGCCCTCGAGCTTTCACCAGTTCGCGTACGGGGGCGGTCTCGGCTTCCGGATGGCGATCGGCGAAAACGTGAGCCTCCGCATCGAGGGGCGCGATCTCCGCTATCGCCTCCCCATCGCCGCGCGCGCCCCGCAGGCCTACAGGAATGAGCCTGAAGTGTTCGCCGGGGTCTCCTTCGGGATCGGCGGGCCTTCGCGGGACCGGGACCGGGACGGCGTGCCCGACGACGACGACCGCTGTCCCGGGACGCCCGTGGGAGCGAAGGTCGATGCCGTCGGTTGCGCCCTCGACAGCGACGACGACGGCGTCTTCGACGGCATCGATCAGTGCCCCAATACGGCTCCGGGCGCCAAGGTGGACGCGCGCGGGTGCGAGCTGGACGAGGACGGAGACGGTGTGCCGGACGGGCTGGACCAGTGCGAGGCGACGCCCAAGGGAGCGACCGTGGACCGGAACGGCTGCCCGCACGACACCGACGGCGACAAGGTGTACGACGGGATCGATCAGTGCCCGTCGACCCCGGCGGTCTGCATCGTGAACTCGAACGGCTGTCCGACCGATCTGGACGGCGACGGCGTCTGCGACGGGATCGACAGGTGCCCGGACACGCCGCCGTACGCAAAGGTGGACCAGACGGGCTGCCCGATCGTCGTGAGCGACAAGGAAACGCAGCTCCTCGAGACGGGAATGATCCGCCTCCAGAACATCAACTTCGACATCGGACGCGCGGCCATCCTGCCCGAGTCGGAGCCGGTTCTCGACGAGGTGGGTAATATTCTCGCGCGCTGGCCCGATCTCAAGATCGAGATCGGCGGCCACACCGACTCGGAGGGCTCCGTGGCGAAGAATGTCCAGCTCAGCCGCGAACGCGCACGCGCGGTGCTGGACTATCTCACGTCGAAATTCCCGGAGCTGGGCGCCGGTCAATTCTCCACGGCAGGCTACGGCCCTTCACGTCCCGTCGCGACGAACAAGACCGCCCTCGGGCGCTCCAAGAATCGCCGCGTGGAATTCAAGGTGCTGAACAGGGAGGCTCTGCGTCGCGAGAAGACCGAGCAGCGCCTCCTGCCGCGCGAAGAATCGCGCTAGCCGGGTAGCGTCACCAACCTCCGACGTGGCCGGTGGAATCGCTCTGGGCCGCGGCGGGCCCGTCCTTCTGGAAGGCTTCGATCTTGGTGGCCAGCTCCCCGGCCTGGTCGGACTTGCGCGACACCAGCCATAGGAGTTGCTCCTTCGCTTTCGCGAGATCGCCGCTCATGAGATAGGCCTCGCCCAGGTACTCGTGCGCCTGCGCATACTCCGGCTCGATCTGGAGGCACTTCTGGTACGCCTCGAAGGAGCGCTTGAGGTCGCCCGACTTCCGCGAGCAATAGCCCACCATGTTCCAGGCTTCGTAATAGGTGGGGTCCGTGTCCGCGGCCTGCTGGAATTTCTTGATCGCCTTCCCGAACCGTTTCCTCGCGGAATCCGCTTTGCCCGCGGCGAGATCCTTCTTCGCGTCCTCACAGATTCCCCAGCCCTTGGCGTAGATCTTCTCCGCGTCGGCGCGGCCCGGCACGGCCGCCGAATCGGAGGGCGTGCTCAGGCTCGCGGGAGCGGATTCGGGAGGAGGCGTCTGCCTCGGGGGCGGCGAGGATCCGGCCGCATTCGCGGCGGAAGAGAACACGAGCAGGCCAAGGACCGAAAGGGCGGCGGATCGGATCATGTCGCCGGGAATCCTACCAGATCAACACCCAGCCAGGTATCTTCCACCTCCATGAACGATCCGGTGGCCCCCCTCCTGATCCGGCTCGCGCTCCTCCTGGGAGCGGCCAAGCTGTCGGGATGGATCGCGGTGAAGGCGCGCCAGCCGGCGGTTCTGGGCGAGATCCTCGCCGGCATCCTCCTCGGGAACCTCGCTCTCGCCGGAATCCACGGCCTCGAGCCGGTCGGACAGGACCCCATCCTCGCGGTCCTCGCGTCCCTGGGCGTTATCGTGCTCCTCTTCGAGGTGGGTCTGCAGTCGACGGTGAAGGAGATGCTCCACGTCGGCCGCTCCTCGGCGCTCGTCGCCACACTCGGCGTGGCCACGCCCATGGCGCTCGGATGGGCCGTGGGAGCCTGGCTCCTTCCCGAGGAATCCACCCTGGTGCACGTGTTCCTGGGAGCGGTCCTGACCGCGACGAGCGTCGGCATCACCGCGCGCGTCCTCCGCGACATGGGCCTCTCGCACACCATCGAGGCCCGGATCATCCTCGGAGCCGCCGTTCTGGACGACCTGATCGGGCTTGTCATCCTGGCCGCCCTCACCGGAATGATCGCGGCCGCAAACCAGGGAAGCGTCCTCTCGGCGCCGGCCATCGTCTGGATTTCCGCGAAGGCGCTCGGCTTCCTGCTCGGGGCCATCCTGCTCGGTCTCTGGCTCGCCCCGAAACTCCTGGCGGCGGCTTCGCGCACGAGGGTGGCCGGGATGCTCCTCACGACCGCGCTCGTGTTCTGCTTCGTGCTGGCCTACCTCGCGACGCGGGTGGGGCTCTCCCCGATCGTGGGCGCTTTCGCCGCGGGCCTCGTCCTCGAGACGCGCCGGCTCCCCCGCTCCGAGGAGAGCGGCGAGACGAGCCTCGAGCCGCTGCTCCACCCGATCTCGACCTTCCTCGTTCCAATCTTCTTCGTGCTCACCGGATTCCGGGTGGATCTCCGGGCGCTCGCGAATCCCCGCATCGCCCTGCTCGCGCTGGCCCTGACGGTCGCGGCATGGGCCGGCAAGCAGGCCTGCTCTCTGGGAGTGCTGGAGCGCGGCTCAAACCGGCTGGCGATCGGGCTTGGAATGGTGCCGCGGGGAGAGGTGGGGCTCATCTTCGCGAGCGTGGGCGCGACGCTCGTGATCGAGGGCCGTCCGGTCATCACGCCCGAGCTCTACTCGGCCGCGGTCCTCATGATCATCCTCACGACCCTCATGACCCCGCCTCTGCTCCAGTGGAGCCTGACAGCGCCTCGCGCACGCGAGACCGCAGGGGCCTCCCGAGCGCGCTAGCCAGGAGGTCGGACGCAACCCGCACGCGATCGAGGTCGGGCGCGACAGCGGCGCCGCTCCGCGTGAGCGCCCAGATCACGTCCTCGGTGGCCACGTTTCCCGACGCGCCCGGCGCGAACGGACACCCGCCCACGCCGCCCGCCGAGGAGTCGAACGCCGAGATTCCCCGCTCGTAGGAGGCCAGCACGTTCGCGACCGCAGTGCCGTAGGTGTCGTGGAAGTGCATCGCGATCCGGTCCTGGTCCACGTGGTCCAAGAGACGGTCGAGCAGCGCCATGACCTCGGCCGGGACCGCCTTGCCGATCGTATCGCCGATCGAGATCTCGTCGATCCCCAAGTCGGTGAGCCGCTTCACCACGTCCACCACCGCCGAGGGCGAGATCTTCCCCTCGTACGGGCACCAGAATGCGGTCGAGACATACCCACGCACGGGGATCCCGGCAGCGCTCGCGCCCGCCACCACCGGCTTGAAGCGCTCGATGGATTCCTGGATCGAGGCGTTCACGTTCTTGCGGTTGAAGGTCTCGGACGCCGCCGTGAACACCGCCGCTTTCCCGATCCTTGCCGCGAGCGCGCGCTCCAGCCCGCGCTCGTTCGGCACGAGCGCCGAGTAGAGCGTCCTCTCCCGGCGGCGGATCCGCGCGAACACCTCTCCGGCGTCGGCCAGCTGAGGCACGCGCTCGGGGGAGACAAAGGCGCTGACCTCGATCTCCTCGAATCCCGCGTCGGAGAGCGCGTCCACGAACCGGACCTTGACCTCGGTCGGGATCGTCCCGGGCTCGTTCTGGAGACCGTCACGCGGTCCGACTTCCGTGACCCGGACCTTCACGCCCGAGGCCCCAGCACCACGAGGAGATCGCCCAGCTCGACCCGCGCGCCCGCCGCGCAACGGACCTCTGAGACCACGCCGTCCTCGGGCGCGACCAGCCGGAACTCCATCTTCATCGCCTCGATCGTCACCAGGAGATCTCCCTCGCGAACCACCGCTCCGTGCTCCGCGGAGACCTGGACCACGCGCCCCGTCATCGGGGCCCGCAGCTCGTCGGCCGAAACGGCTCCCTTCGCGGCGCTCTCCGCGCGCTCCTCCTCCAGGAGATACGTCCGCCCCTCGCAGGAGACCCAGAGGCCCCGCCGGTCGCGCGCGACCGCGCACCGGGTGGCGCGCCCGCCCGAGCGAACCTCGATCCAGAACCCCTCGCGCGCCACATCGGCCTCGAAGCGGCGCCCACCGAGGTTGAGCGCGATACGGTTCTCCTTTCGCTCGTAGGACAGCGCGACCGGGTTCTTGCCATGACGCAGCGCGAGGCTCCGGCTCATCGAGGCGCCACCCCGCTCCGAGTGCGGCTCATCGCCGGCCCCAGGCGCCGAGGCGCTGCCAGGGCGAGTAGCGGTCCCTGTCCTCGTGCGCCTCGCGCGCGATGCCCGGCGCCGAGAGAAACGCCGCGAGCGCCGCGAGCGCCACGTCCGGGATCGCTTCCGGCGCGGGCCACGCGCGCGACTCGACCGTGTCGGTGAAGGTCTGCCCCCGGCGGAAGGACTCGTCCTCCAGGAGGTCGAGCAGGAACGACTGATTGGTCGTGACACCGAGAAGCGCGGTTCCGCGCAGCGCGCGCGCGAGCTTCGACCTGGCGTCCTCGCGGTCCCGACCGTGCGCGATGATCTTGGCGAGGAGCGAATCGTAGTGGGGATGGACCGTCTGGCCCTGGGCAATTCCCGAGTCGACGCGCACGCCTTCCTCCTCGTGCCAGGCGAGCGCCTGGATCTTGCCGGTCTGCGGGAGGTAACCGTGATAGGCGTCCTCCGCGCAGAGCCGCGCCTCGATGGCGTGCCCGCGGAGCGCGGGCGCCTGGGCCGTCAGGACGCGCCGGGTCCCGGGGGCCAGCGCCTCGGCGAGCGGACGGCCGGCCGCGATCAGGATCTGGGCGCGGACGAGATCGAGCCCGCTCCTCATCTCGGTCACCGTGTGCTCCACCTGCAACCGCGTGTTCACCTCGAGGAAGTAGAACGCGCCATCCCGGCCGAGCAGGAATTCGGCCGTCATGGCGCCCGCGTAGCCTGCGCTTAGCGCGAGGGAGACGGCCGCGCGCTCCATGGCGGCCCGGACCTCGGGAGTCACCGCGACCGAGGGAGATTCCTCGATCAGCTTCTGATGGCGCCGCTGGAGACTGCATTCCCGCTCGCCCAGGGCGATCGCCTCGCGGCCGTCCGAGAGGATCTGGATCTCGACGTGACGCGCCGGGTGGACGTACTTCTCGAGGAGAAGCCGGTCGTCCCCGAACGCAGATTGTGATTCGCGCCGGGCCGCGTCGAACGCTTCCGCGATCTCTTCCGGCGAGGCCACGAGCCGCATGCCGCGCCCGCCTCCGCCTCCCGCGGCCTTCAGCATGACCGGGAACCCGACGCGCTTAGCCTCGACACGCGCCCGCTCGGCCGATCCGATCTCCTCGGCCCCGGGAACCAGCGGAACGCCCGCGGCCTTCGCCTCGCGCCGCGCCGCGGACTTGTCCCCCAGGCGCGCCATGCTCTCGGACGAGGGGCCGATGAACGCGACACCGGCCGCGCGGCACTCCGCGGCAAAGGTCGCGTTCTCGGAGAGGAACCCGTAGCCCGGGTGGATCGCCTCCGCTCCCGTGCGGCGCGCGGCGTCGAGGATTGCGGCGGCATTGAGGTAGCTCTGCGCGGGCGGCGCGGGACCGATCGCGACCGACTCGTCTCCGGCGCGCGCGTGGGGCGCGCCCCGGTCCGCGTCGGAGTAGACGGTGACCGAGGGGATCCCCATGGCGCGAAGCGTCCGGCACGTGCGCACCGCAATCTCGCCGCGGTTTGCGACCAGGACCTTCCGGAAGGGCGGGCCCGCGGGCTTGGCCGAGCCGGCGGCGGCGAAATCCGCCCGCGCGGAGGTCACCGCTTCCAGGAAGGAGGGCGCTTCTCGAGGAACGCGCCCAGCCCCTCCTGCCCCTCGGGCGAGACGCGCAGCGCGGCGATGGCGCGGACCGCGTTCTCGATCGTTTCCTTTCGCGAGCGGTCGAGGGCGTTGCGGATGAGCAGCTTCGCGGCCGACACGGCACGCGGCCCGTTGCCCAGGAGCGCCGCGACGAAGCGCTCCACGGCTTGGTCCAGCCCGCCGGCGGGCACTACCTCGTGCACGAGCCCCATCGCCTTCGCCTCGGCGGCGCCGAAGATCTCGGCGGTCAGGAAGTAGCGGCGCGCGGCGGCGGCCCCGATCTTCGGGATCACGAACGCCGAGATCACGGCAGGCGCGATCCCCAGACGGGCCTCCGTGAATCCGAACTGCGCCGTGTCCACGGTGACCCCGATGTCGCAGCACGCGAGCAGTCCCATCCCGCCGCCCAGCGACGCGCCGTTCACTCGTGCGATCGTGGGTATCGGCAGCTCGTCCAGGGCGCGCAGCATGGAGGCCATGCGCTTCGCGTCCGCCTCGTTTTCATCCTGCGTGCAGGCGGCGCTCCGCCGCATCCAGTTCATGTCGGCGCCCGCGCAGAAGGTCTCTCCCGCGCCCGTCAGGATGAGCACCCGGGGTCCGCCTTCGGGGGCCTCGTCGCGGGCCGTGCGTATGTCCTCCAGCGCCTCGGAAAGCTCGGCGATGAGCTGGTCGTCGAAGGCGTTCCGGACCTCGGGCCGGGCGAGCGTGATCCTCGCAAGGGGCGGCGCGATGACAAGCTCGAGGCGGGAATAGGTCTTCATGCCGGCCAAGTCTACATCCGGAAGACGGGAGCGGGGCCGCGGATGACCGGGGCGTTGAGGGCCGCCGAGAGCGAGAGCCCCACCGCCTCCCGCGTCTGGGCGGGATCGATCACGCCGTCATCCCACAGGTGACCGGTCGCGAAGTAGGGGCTTCCCTCCTCCTCGTACTTCGCGAGAACGGGGTCCGCGATGGCCTTGGCCTCCTCGGACGACAGCGTCTTTCCCTCCCGCGCGAGCTGCTCGCGCTTCACCTGCACGAGCACCTCGGCGGCCTGCTGCCCGCCCATGACCGAGATCCTCGAGTTCGGCCAGGCGAAGAGGAACCGCGGACGGTATCCGCGGCCGCACATGGCGTAGTTCCCGGCCCCGTGCGAGGCTCCGATCAGGATCGTGATGCGCGGGACCTGCGCGGTCGCGACGGCCTGCACCATCTTGGCGCCGTCCTTGGCGATGCCGCCCGCCTCGTACTTCTTCCCGACCATGAAGCCCGTGATGTTCTGCAGAAACACGAGCGGGGTCCTGCGCTGCGCGCACAGCTCCACGAAGTGGGCGCCCTTGAGCGCGCTTTCGGAGAAGAGGACGCCGTTGTTGGCGACGATGCCCACCGGGTAGCCCATCCAGCGCCCGAAGCCGCAGACGAGCGTCGTTCCATAGTTCTGCTTGAACTCGTGGAAGCGGCTCCCGTCCAGGAGCCGCGCGAGCACTTCGCGCACGTCGTAGGGCTGCTTCAAATCGGTCGGGAGCACCCCGTAGATTTCCTCGGGCGGGTAGGCCGGATCCTCCGGCTCCGCCAGATCCAGATCCACGCGCTTCACTCGATTGAGGTTCGCCACGATGTTGCGAACGATCGAGAGCGCCTCCTCCTCGTTCGCCGCCATGTGATCCACCACGCCGCTCACGCGCGCGTGGACCTCGGCCCCGCCCAGGTCCTCGGGCGTGACCTCCTCGCCGGTCGCTGCCTTCACGAGCGGCGGCCCGGCCAGGTAGATCGTCCCCGTGCCCTTCACGATCACGTTCTCGTCGGACATGGCGGGAACGTAGGCGCCTCCCGCGGTGCACATCCCGAGAACCGCCGCGACCTGCGCGATTCCTTCGGCCGACATGATGGCCTGGTTGTAGAAGATCCGGCCGAAATGCTCCTTGTCGGGAAACACCTCGGCCTGCAGGGGGAGAAAGACCCCACCCGAGTCCACCAGGTAGACCGCGGGCATCCGGTTCTCGAGCGCGATCTCCTGCGCCCGGATGTGCTTCTTGATGGTGAGCGGGTAGTAGGTGCCGCCCTTGACGGTCGAGTCGTTCGCGACGATCACGCATTCGGCGCCGGAGATGGACCCGATCCCGGTGACGATGCCGGCGGCCGGAATCTCGTCGCCGTAGAGGCCGGTGGCGGCGAGTGGCGACAGCTCCAAGAAAGGCGTGCCGGGATCCAGGAGCCGCTCGATCCGCTGGCGCACCAGGAGCTTCCCCCGCTTGCGCGAGAGCTCGGCAGCCTGCGCCGAGCCCCCCTTCGCCACGGCTTCGAGCCGGCTGCGAAGGTCGGCCGCAAGCGCCTCGTGATGGGCGCGGTTGCGCTGAAATTCGGGCGAGCCGGTCTTGATGTGGCTTCTCAAGATATCCATGGGAACGCGGACACTCTAACCGCTGATGGGCCAAAGGCAAAGAGGGGAGAATGACGTCCCGATGGGGCTTCAGGTGGGGAACCCGGCTGCCGATGGAACATCTGAGTTCGCGGTTGTCGCGGTCGGAGGGGGTGACTTTGTCCCAGGATAGGGCCAACGCCGTTCAGAAGCAGGCGGATCGCAGGACGACCGCGCTCCTCGGGCTCGTCATCCTCGTTCTCCTGGGATTCGCCTTCACCGTCCAGACCCTCTGGGTCTCGGTCGTCCGCTCCGGATTCCTCGGCGACAATCTTCCGGTCGGCGGATGGATGCTCCTGGTCGGACTCGTCGGTCTGACGGTCCTGTTCTGCCTCTACATTCTCCACCAGCAAGCAGAGATCAGCCGCTTCCGGTCGCGGCTCCTCAACGACCAGATGGAGCTCGAGCAATCGCGCGGGAGGCTGGCCGAGCTGACGTCGCTCTTCCAGCTCGGCAACAGCCTCCACATGGACCTCCCGCTCGACACGATCTTGGAGATCACGGTCCGCCGCGTGGCAAGCACGCTCCACTCGCACGACGTTGCGATCTATCTCGTCGAGCCGGAGACGAAGACGCTGAGGTGCCGCGCGAGATCCGGCCTCACGCCGCGGGAGCCCGATCAGGAGATCCGGCTCGGGGACGGAGCGGTGGGCTGGGTCGGGCGCCACCGTGAGCCGATCCTCATGCGCGCGACCGACCGCGAGGCGCGCTTCGCCGAGCATTTCATGGCCCACCCCGACGCCGGATCGGCGCTCATCCTGCCGGTCAATTTCGAGAACCGGTGCGTCGCGGTCCTGCAAGTGCATCGCGGGCTGAAGGCGGAGCCCTTCCGGCTCGAGCATCGCGACGTCGGCCAGCTCTTCGCGGACAACGTGGCGGGGGTCATCGAGCGGGCGCTGGTCGTGCAGCATCTCGAGGAACGCGCCAGCGACGCGAAGGCGGCCGCACCGGGGGAAACGCCGGGACAGCAGGTGACGCCGTTCCAGGACTCGTTCCTGTCCGCCGCGGAGAACGAGCTCAAGACCCCGCTCACGACGATCATGGCCTACGCGGAAGTCCTGGACCAGAACGACAAGCGGATGACGACGTCGATGCGGCGGGAGTTCACGGGGCGGCTGCGAGGCGAGGCGCAACGCCTCCTGAACCTCGTCGACGATGTGCTCGACCTGGCGCGTCTCGAGACGGGACGTTTTCTGCTCGACCTCAGGGTCGACAACGTGAACAAGATCGCGCACGACGCGGCCGAGACCATGCGCGGGCTCGCCGTGAGCAAGCAGGTCGATCTCGAGCTCAAGCTGGACGACAAGATCCCGGATCAGCACCTGGACACCGCGAAGGTGCGTCAGGCGATCCTGCACCTGCTCCAGAACGCCATCCGCTTCTCGCCCGCCAAGGGACGCGTTTCGCTGAGCACCTGGCTCGGGGACGATCACGTCCAGCTCGAGGTCCGGGACTCCGGACCCATGGTCGAGCCGGAAGCCGCCGCGATGGTGTTCGACATCGAAGCCCAGGGCTCGGGGATCTCGAAGCGAGTGAAGGACGGCCTCGGCTTCGGTCTCCACCTTGCGAAGCGATTCGTGGAGCTGCATGGAGGCGAGGTGGGAGTCGGCGAGAGCCCCAGCGGGGCCGGAGCCGCGTTCTGGATCCGCCTCCCGCGCGCGGGCGCGCTGGAGAACGTCCTCGGCCACGATCCCTTCGCGGAGCAGATGTGGCAGAAGCAGTGACGGTGGGTCAGCTCCGGGTCTCGTAACCCCGAGGGCCGTACACCGGGGGATCGTGGCCCGCCAGACCCTCCCGAGGCGCGCGGGCAAGCGCCGCCTGCACCATCGCGAACTCACCCACGTTCTCGAGCGTCACCATCCCCACGATTCCCTTCCCCGGCTCGACCACCGGCACGGCCTGGCAGCCGCTCTCCTGCATCTTCCGGAAGACGTCCTCGAGCATCTCGCCGGGGTGGACCGGCCCGCA
>JAYUAE010000060.1:0-26315 GCA_043741515.1 Candidatus Eiseniibacteriota bacterium
GTCCACGGTCGGCTTCAACGTCGAGGCGGAGAAGTTCGAGGATCTGTTCGAGGCGGGCGTGGTGGATCCGACCAAGGTGACGCGGTCGGCGCTCCAGAACGCCGCATCGGTCGCTTCCCTGCTCCTCACGACGGAAGCGCTGGTGGTCGAGATTCCCGAGAAGAAGAGGGCCGCGCCCGCCGGACCGCACGGCGGCGGTGGCGGCGGCTACGAGGACATGTACTAGAGAAGGGTCGTAACAGAGCGAAACAGAGAGGGCGGGACCGAGAGGTTCCGCCCTCTTCCTATTTCCTGATGGGCGTCTCGGGCATCGACCCCTGCGCCGCCGGCATCGAGCCCTGCGGCGAGGGTGGCCCCAGGTCCGGCATCTTCACGCCAGCGAGCGCCGCCCACTCGGCGGGAGTGACCTGCCGCACGACGCGATACTTGCCCTGGCCGAGCGGCTCGAACACCAGCGCGTCGCCCTCCTTCAGCTGATCCCGCTTGAGGCCCGGCACGATCGGGATGAATTGATCCTGGTGTCCGACGAGCACCAGATTCTTTCCGGCGGGCGGGTGGGTGCTGAGCATCTCGATGCGCTCCTCGCGGAAGGATGGGCCCTTCCAGAAGAGGAGGCTCGTGGTGTCGTATTCGCCGAAAGCGAGCTGCGCGGTGTCGCGGCAGCGCCACATGGGGCTCGCGAGCACCTTCGCGATCGGAATCTTGAGCGCCTTGATCGACACTCCGATCACGGCGGCCTGCTTCTGTCCCGCCTGGCTCAAATTGCGCTGGTGCGACCGGTCCGAGAAATTCCCCTCGGCTGCATCCCGCTCGTTCCAGTTCGTCATGGCGTGCCGGAAGACGATGACGTAGCCGCCGTGCTGGAGCTCCTTCATGAGCGCTGAATCCGCCACGACCGGGATCGAGACCAGGGCCTCGTTCGGAACGGTCGGAATGATCCTGACCGGAGCAGGGGCAGCGGCGGTCAGGAGCACGAGAGCCGAGGCCACGGCGAGGATCGCCCCGGCCAGCCCGCGAAGCTTCGGCTTCGGATGTGCGACGTTCACGTTACGCCTCTTTCGGTTGGGGGCTTCGCGTGCGGCGGAAGAAGAAAGAGCGCGAGGGGCGCCACGTAGGTGAACCCGCGCTCGATGAATTCGTACACAGGATAACCCGTTAGCGGGTAGAGGAGTTCCGTGCCGATCTTGTAGACGCAGGCGGCGAGCACCAGGGCGCGGATCGGCCGGAGCGCGATGGAGGCCCCCAGAGCCATCTCCAGCCAGCCCAGGGCGGGCTCGAACTGGAGGCCGAAGAGCGGAAGCGACGTGAGCCCCACCCTCGTGTACTGGTCGAGGAGCTGCTGCTTCTGCAGCAGGGCGCCGTACGCTCCGTGCCCGATCAGAGTGAGCGCCGCGATCCACCGGAGCACGACCGCGAGCCGCTTCAGCGTGGCACGCGTCACCGGGGCCCAGCGGATGGGCGCGGTCCAGTCGCGCGCGGTGTGGGGGAGGCCGCTCAGCACGAGGAACGCCAGCGGACCGCCGTAGTTGCCCGCGCGGTCCAGGACTTCCCAGATGGATTCCCCCGCGAGCGGCCGGAGCCAGGCGGTCATGAATCCCCATGACGCGCACCAGATCAGGGCCCAGCGCCGCGGGCTGACAAAGGCGAGAACTCCGAGGGAGATGTCCATCGTTCCCACGATCGGCATGACGGTGAACGCGGTCGAACGGTCGAATCCGAAGACGGCGAAGTACTTGACCCACCCCTCCTTCAGGCTCAGGCCGGCTGCCCCATGGCCCACGAATTCCATGAGCATTCCGATACGGAAGAGCCAGTGGAGGACGATTCCGAGGCGAGCGGCGGAATCGGACGGTAAATCACCAGCGAGGGAATGGGTTACGGGAAGGGGCTTTGCGACGATCTCGGTCAACTCCTTGTAATCATAGGGGATATGCCGCGAAAAATCAAGCCCTGGTCGCCTGAAACGCGGCCTCGACCATGTCGGCGTGGATGCCTACCGTGTCCTCGATTCGGGCGGCGTAACCGCCCGCCAGAAACGCGACGACCGGAATCCCGCGCGCGGCCGAGGTCTCGAAGACCAGGCGATCCCGCCCCCTCAGATCCTCGCGCGTGAGCTTCAGGCCGCCGAGCTGGTCCTGCTCGAAGGGGTCCGCTCCGGCGACGTACGCGACGAGGTCGGGGCGGTGGCGGTCCAGGATCGCGGGCGCGTGGCGCTCGAGCGCCGCAAGGTATTCGGCCCCGCCCGCGCCCTGGTCGAGGCCGACGTCGAGGTCGCTGGGAGGCTTGATCGCGGGGTAATTCCGCTCGTCATGCATCGAGAAGGTGTAGACGGACGGATCGTCGCGGAAGATGGCGGCCGTGCCGTTTCCCTGATGGACGTCGAGATCGATCACCGCGGCCCTCCGGATCAATCCTTCGTGCTGCAGCGCGCGGATCGCGATGGCGACGTCGTTGAAGACGCAGAACCCCTCGCCGTGGTCGGGGAACGCGTGGTGAAAGCCGCCGCCCAGGTTGATTCCCGCGCCGCGGCTCAGCGACTCGCGCGCCGCGAGAATGCTTCCGCCGGCACAGAGGAACGAGGCGAGGACGAGCTGCCTGGAGTAGGGGAGCTCGAGCGCGGCCTCCTCGAGCACGCTGAGCTTCCCTCGCGCCAGCTTCTCGATATAGGTCCGGTCGTGCACGCGCGCCACCTGGTCCTTGCTCGCGGCATCGGGAATCAGAACCTCGGAATCGGCGAGGAGCCCGCGGCGAACGATTTCCTCGCGCACGAGCCGGAACTTTCGCGTCGGAAAGACGTGGAGACCGATGTCGGCGAAGTACCCGTCCGAGTGAACGACCGCCGGCGACGGCACGCGCTATTCGAACGGCGCGCGCATCGCGATCGCGGGTCCCAGATCCTCGTCGGCCGCGACGGGCACGCCCGCCCGGGCCGCTTCCGCCGAGGGAACGGTCGATCGGTAGAGCACCATCAGCGCGGCCACGGAGAAGGGAAAGATGGCCGTTTGAACCGCGCTCGACCAGATGGCTGCGGCGATCTTGAGCGGAGACGACGTGAGGTCCGCCGCGTGCTGGAGGCCCGTGAGCATGGACGCCGGCATGGCCAGGACGACGTAGGCCACCACCTCCAGAAGTCCGAACGCGATCAAACGCGCCAGGAGACCCGGCAGGTGGGTCGTCGCGAGACGAATGCTGGTCCCCACCGACCGCACCGGCGGCTCATCATCGAGCACGACGGCAGGGGTCGCGAACATCATGAGGAGGCTCCCGATCATGAACCACACTGCCCCCAGCGCGATGGCGATCAAGAGCGCCGCCATCCGGCGGGGATCGCTCTCCTCCAGCCCTCGCGCCAGGATGCCGACGACTGCCATCAGCACCACGAAGGGCGCGAACAGGAAGATTCCCTGCAAGAGTCCCGAGACCGTCAGCTTCCAGGATGTTTCGAACGTGCGACGAATCGAAGCCATGAAGCCGATCACGCGGCCGCGCAAGAGCTCGTCCTGTAGCGGCAGGAACGGGACGTAGATGAGGAGAAGGAGCGGCACGAACGTGGCGGCGGTCGCGAGCATCGGCACCATCTCGGCCGCCGGGCCGGTTCCGGCGACGACGGTGTCCCGCGACAGGGCCGTGTAGACGCCGATGCCGACGCGATAGAAATACATGAACGCCAGGGCGGGAAGGGCCGGACGGAGCGAGCGGCGGCCCAGGTCCCACACCGCACGCAGGTAGTCGGGGATGCTCGGAAGCCGGCCTCGCGTCCGGCTCGCAATCCCATCGGCGTTCATGGCCGCGTATTCTACGCCGCTCCCGCCCGCGTTGCCATCGCCGATGCCGTCCCCTGCTGGTATTCTGGAACCGTGAACCCAACCCAGCTCTCCTTCACCACCGCAGCCGCATCCGAGCTGGAGGGGCTCGACCCCGAGCAGCGGGCGGCGGTGGAGCACGACCAGGGGCCGCTCCTCAT
Source organism: Candidatus Eiseniibacteriota bacterium (assembly GCA_043741515.1). Classification (GTDB taxonomy): domain Bacteria; phylum Eisenbacteria; class RBG-16-71-46; order SZUA-252; family SZUA-252; genus WS-7. Next base: position 3,965 of record JAYUAE010000060.1, read on the forward strand.
CGTGGCCGGCGCAGGCACCGGCAAGACCACCGTGATCGCGCGCCGGATCGCGCGCCTCATCTCCTCGGGCCGCGCCCGCCCGTCGGAGATCCTGGCCCTCACGTTCAACGAAAAGGCCGCGGCGGAGATGCAGGAGCGGGTAGATCTGCTCGTTCCGTACGGCTACGCCGACACCCTGATCTCGACCTTCCATGCCTTCGGCGAGGAAGTGCTCTCGACGTTTGGAATCGAGATCGGGCTGGCCCCGGGGTTCACGGTGCTGGATCAGACCGCGCAGGCCATCTTCCTCGCGGAGCACCTGGAGGCGCTCGGGCTTACGTACTACGCGCCACTTTCCGATCCGACGAAGCACCTGGGCCGGCTCGCGCGGTACTTCAACAGGCTGAAGGACTACCCGATCCCCACCGGCCGGCTGCGCGAGTACGCCCAGAGCGCCATCGCGGCCTCCGGCGAGGACGCGGCCGCGCGGGATCGCGGGGCGCGCGATCTGGAGCTGGCGACCGCCGCCGCCGCCTACGACCGCCTCCTCTGGAAGGAGGGTTTCGTAGACTTCGGCGACCTGCTGGCGCTCACCCTTCGTCTCTTCGACGAGAGCCCGTCGGCGCTCCGGCGCTTCCAGGAGCGTTTCCGGTACGTCCTCGTGGACGAATTCCAGGACACCAACCCCGTCCAGTTCGAGATCGTGCGGAGGCTCACCGCGCTGCACCGAAACCTCGTCGTGGTGGGTGACGACGACCAGAGCATCTACCGCTTTCGCGGGGCGCACCTCCAGAACATCCTCAAGTTCCATGAGTACTTCCCTGAGGCCCAGTCCATCGTCCTGACGCGGAATTACCGCTCCACGGGCGAGATCTTGAAGGCGGCGCGGCGGCTGATCTTGATCAACAAGGACCGGTTGGAGACGAAGCTCGGCATCTCGAAGGAGCTCGCGACCGGGAAGACCGGGACGGCTCCGCGCATCAAGGAGCTGACCACCGGGGCGGAGGAGGCGGCGTGGGTGGCGGGGGAGATCCGCGCGGCGGTGGATTCCGGCGCCCGGCGCTGCCGCGACTTCGCGATCCTCGTTCGCTCGAACAAGAACGCCGAGCCGTTCCTTCGCGCGCTGGACGAGCAGGGGGTGCCCTACTACTTCTCGGGGAGCCGCGGGCTCTTCCAGCGGCCCGAGATCAAGGAGCTGATCGCGCTCCTCTACTCGCTCTCGCAATCTTCGCGGGAGGACTATCTCTATCTTCTGGCGCAGTCGGCCTACGACGTTCCGGGCGAGGACCTGAACCGGCTCGTGCACGCGCGGGCGACGTCGCCGGTGACGCTCCGCGTGCTGATGGAGCGCGCGCTCCGGGGATCGGTCGCAATGGAGATCTCCGATGAAGGCCGGGAGCGCATCGGGAGCATGCTGGCCGACCTGCGCGCGCTCGAGCTCTTGGCGCGGGACCATCGCGTGGGTGAGGTGCTGCGCGCTTACCTCGAGCGGCGCGACATCATCAAGCGGCTGCGCGCGCCCTCCGATTTCGAGGACGAGATCAAGGCCCGGAACATCGTGAAGTTCTTCAAGCTGATCCAGTCGTTCGGAGCGGTCGCGGTGGTGGACCGTGTGCCGCTCTTCCTGCGCCATCTGGGAATGGTCATGGAGCACGGGGAGGATCCGGCCGTCGCGGAGATCGGCGAGGAGTCCGACGTCGTCCAGGTGCTGACCATCCACCGGGCCAAGGGGCTCGAGTTCCCCGTGGTCTACCTGGTGCAGGCGGCCACGGACCTCTTCCCGACGCGCAGCCGCCGCGAGGGGCTGGAGGTGCCGTACGCGCTGGCGCCCGGCGAGGCGCCGAGCACGGAGCTGCACAAGGAGGAGGAGCGGAGGCTCTGCTACGTCGCGTTCACGCGCGCGAAGGAAGAGTTGATCGCGACCTACGCGACGGACTACGGCGGGAAGATGCTCCGCCAGCGGAGCCAGTTCCTCTCGGAAGCGTTCGATCTCGGCAAGCCCGCCTCCGCGAAGAAAAAGAAGCAGGCGCTCGAGGAGCTCGCGGCATCGGAAGCTCCGGCGGCCGGCCTGCCCCCTCTGACCCGCCCCGCGGCCCGGGAGCCGATCCTCCTGAGCCACGATCGGATCGCCGACTACGAGACGTGCCCGCTCAAGTACCACTTCGTCAAGGTGCTGGCGATCAACCCCATCCTGACGCTGGACCATCGGGTGAACTTCGGAAACGCCATCCATCAGGCTGTGGCATTCGCGCTCGAGCGCCACCGGCTGCGCGAGAAGCCGACGTTCGAGCAGGTGGTGGAGGTGTTCCGCGCCAACTGGCGTGAGGAGGGCTACCGCTCCGAGGAGCACGCGCGGCGCCGTTTCGATCAGGGGGTCGAGGCGTTGCGCGCGTTCCTTGCGCGCGAGGTGGAGGGCCGGGAGCCGCCCACCGAGGTGGAGCGGGCATTCCGGATCAAGCTGGGGGACGTCGTCGTGAAGGGACGGATGGACCGGGTGGACGAGGGACCCGGGGGCGTCGTGATCGCGGACTACAAGACGAGCGAGCTGGATCCGGACGGGGAGGCCGGGGAGAAGGCGGACCAGAACGCGCGGGAGAGCCTTCAGCTATCCATCTACGCCCTGGCCCACAGGGAGTTGACCGGGCAGGCGCCCGGCACGGTCGAGCTGCGCTACGTCCTGAGCGGCGCGGTTGGTAGGGCGACCCGATCGGAGGAAAAACTGGAACGGACCCGGGACCGCATTCTCGCGATCGCCGAGTCCATTCGTTCCGGGGACTTTCCCGCGCGCCCGAGCGAGCACAACTGCTCGATCTGCGCTTGCCGTCCGATTTGCCCCGAGTCGGCGGTCTAGACCGGGGCGAGCACCAAGTCCAGCACCGAGACGATCTGATGCTTGGGGACCGCTCCGACGATCTGCTCGACCACCTTGCCCCCTTTGAACACGTAGAGGCTGGGGATGCTGCGGATCGAGTACTGCGCCGCGATGCGCTGATTCTGGTCCACGTCGACCTTGGCGACCTTGACCCGGCCCTGGTACTGCTTCGCCAGTTCCTCGACGACCGGAGACACGATGCGGCAGGGCCCGCACCACTCGGCCCAGAAATCAACCAACACCGGAATCTGCGATTGGAGCACTTCGGAGTCGAACGTGCTGTCGCTCACCTGGACTACCGCGTCGGCCATGGGGGGAAACTCCTTGCACGATGAGTGAACCGCACACATTGCTGAAATGGCTACCGCATGAGTTGCGAGAACGTAACGATTTAGACTCCCCGCATCAAGGTTGGATTCGCCCCGCGCCTGCCCGGCGTTGACACCCCGCCGTGAGGAGCCTAAACTGGCGGCGCTACAGGCCTCTGCCCAGCCCACTTCACTCCTTGGATGCTCTCGGAGCCTCATTGATCGAAGTCTTGAACCTGCGTAAAACGTTCCACGATCGCAAGAAAGGCGACGTGCCGGCGGTCAGGGACATATCCTTTTCCTGCGGCCCGGGCCGCGTGTTCGGCCTTCTCGGCAGGAACGGCGCCGGGAAGACCACCACCCTCCGCATGCTGGCCACCATCCTTGCCCCCACGTCCGGGACCGCCCGCATTGACGGGCTGGACGTGACCCAGAAGCCGGGCGAGGTCCGGAAGCGGATCGGATATCTCTCCGGCGACACCAAGCTCTACGACCGGCTGACCGGCCGCGAGTTGCTCACCTATTTCGGCGAGCTGGCCGGGATGACCCGGCCCTCCATCGCGGGTCGTATCGCGGAGCTCCAGGTGTCATTCGGCCTCGGCGAATTCCTGGACAAGAGGGTGGGCAAGACCTCCACCGGGATGAAGCAGAGGCTCTCCCTCGCCCGCGTGGTGCTCCACGATCCGCCGATCCTCATCTTCGACGAGCCCACGTCGGGGCTCGATGTGATGGGTGCCCGCGAGGTGCTCAAGATCGTGCAGGAGCTCAAGGCCAAGGGTCGCACGATCATCTTCTCGACCCACATCCTGAGCGACGCCGAGAAGATCTGCGACGAGATCGCGATCATCGAGCGCGGCTCGATCCTGGCCCAGGGCAGCACCATCTCACTCCGGAACGGAAGCGGCAGCGGATGGCTCGAGGACCTGTTCGTGAAGACGGTGGAGCCGGTGGCCAGTGACGCATAGATCCTGGGTCGTCTGCCGCAAGGAGCTTCGCGACGCCCTGAGGGACGGGCGCACGATCATCGCGGTGTTCGTGGTCCCGCTCGTGCTCTACCCGGGGCTCATGCTGTTCATGGGCTCGATCGAAGCCGCGAACAAGAAGGAGCAAAGCGGGCTCCAAGTCCGCGTGGGAGTCGTGGGGGAGGCGCAGGTTCCGGGCCTGCACGACCGGCTCCAGAAGCTGGAAGGGGTTTCCACGGTGCCGCTCGCCCAGGCGCCCGCGTCGATCGAATCGGCCGGGGTGGACGCGGTTCTCGTGGTCCCTCCTTCGTTGAGTGAGTCCGTTGCGAGCGGGGATTCGGTCAAGGTGGAGCTTCTCTACAAGGACGCCGACCACAAGTCCTCGGCCGCAGACGAGCGCATGCAGCCCGTGCTGGACGAAGTGCGGCGAGAGCTGACCGTGATGTGGGCGCAGAGCCGCGGGGCGCGCGCCGACCAGCCCCCCGCCATCTCGGTCGAGCACCGGGACATCTCCTCGAAGGCGGAGGAGGGCCGGTTCATGGCCGCGCTCATCATCCCGTACATCCTGGTCTTCATGGTGGCCGCGGGGGCCATGCAGATCGCGGTCGACGCGACGACGGGCGAGAAGGAGCGGAGCACGCTGGAAACCCTCCTCTCCACCCCGACGTCCCGGGGCGAGATCGTGGTCGGGAAGTGCATGGCGGTGATCGCGACCGCGCTCCTGGCCGGGCTCATCGGCATCTTCGGACTCTGGTTCAACTTCAGCGTCCTCGCCAACCTCATGCCGGGTCTCGCGAGCCAGTCCGTCCAGTTCTCCATCCGTCCGGAGCAAGCGCTCTTCATCCTCGTGACGATGCTCCCCACGGCGATCCTCCTCGGCGCGACCCTGGTCGCCATCGGCTGCTTCGCGCGCAGCATGCGCGAGGGCCAGACCTACGCCACCTATGTCTACATGGCATCGATCTTCCTGGGCCTGGGCAGCTTCCGGCAGGTCGGAACGCCGCCCCTTTCGCGTTTCATGACTCCGATCCTGAACACAGCGCTCCTCCATCGGGAGATCCTGACCGATACCGTGGTGGGGACCCATGCCGCGATCGCGGTGGGGACGAGCGTCGCGATGGCGGCGATCATGCTGGTGGTCGCCACGAGACTGTTCTCCAACGAGTCCGTTCTCTTCCGGACATGAAGGGCCGCGCATGAAACAGGACATCGAGCACCTCATGAAGGAGCGCGGACTCGACGCCGCGCTCGTGTTGCAGGGTGAGCACCAGAGCCCGACCTTCCGCTACCTGACCGGGCCGCGCACGCACCTGAGAGGCATCGTGGTGTGGCGCCCCGGAGCCAGGCCCTACCTCGTGCATCATTCGATGGAGCGCGACAGCGCGGCCGCGACCGGCTTCGAGCTGGAGGACTACGGCTCGCTCGGATGGATGAAGATTCTGGAGCAGGAGGAGGGGAACCAGGTCAAGGCCACCGCGCGTCTCATCCAGGCCGTGCTCGACCGGCTGAACCTGCGCGGGCGCATTCTCGTGGACGGCGTGGCGCAGGTGGGCTGGTACTACCACGTGCTGAATCATCTGCGTGAGATCAAGCGCGACATCGAGATCGCGGAAGATCAGGACCCGGGCCTCTTCGAGCTGGCTCGCAGCACCAAGGACCCGGAGGAGGTCACGACCGTGCGCACGGTCGCCACAGTCTGCGAGCGCGCCTACGCGCGCATCCGCGAGGTCATCCAGAGCGCGCGCCTTACGGGCAAGAAGCTGGGCGACGCCGAGGGCTGGGTCACGATCGGCCGGCTGCGGCGCGAGGTGCGGCGCATCTTCTTCGAGGCGGGCCTGGTGGAGCCGCACGGGAACATCATCGCGATGGGGCGGGACGCGGGCGTGCCGCACAACGAGGGCAACGACGAGGACGTGATCGAGGAAGGGAGCCCGATCGTGATCGATCTGTATCCCGCGCAGGAAAACGGCGGTTATTACTTCGACGTGACGCGAACCTACTGCGTGGGCCGCGCTCCGCAGGAGCTCAAGGAGCTCCACGCGCTGGTGCAGGACGCGGTGGAGAAGACCTTCGACCGGCTGGCGGTCGGGACACCGGGCCGCGTCTATCAGGAAGGGGTCTGCGACCTCTTCGAGGCGCACGGCCACCGCACGATTCGCCAGGACGAGCGGGTGCAGGAGGGATACGTGCACGGACTCGGGCACGGCATCGGCCTCGAAGTGCACGAACGGCCCCGGCTGAGCGCGGCGCTGAATCCGGATCTCATCCTCCCCGGCTCGCTCTTCACGGTGGAGCCGGGGCTCTACTACCCTTCGCGCGGAATGGGTGTGCGGATCGAGGACGTCATCTACGCTCATCACGATGGGAGCTTCGAAAACCTCACCCATGTCCCCTACGAGCTGGAGATCGCGCCCGCTTAGCGAACGAGCCATCCTCGCGGGCCTCAAGACGCGGACGCGCCAGGGGGAAAGCGGCGACGGCCTGATCGAGCTGCGCCTCCTGGCCGAGACGGCCGGGGCCACGGTGTGCGGCGAGGTATTGCAGCGGCGGGGGCCGGTCCGCGCATCCACCTTCCTCAGCAAGGGCAAGATCGACGAAGTCCGCACCCTCTCCGGCGAGGAGAAGGCAACACTTCTCCTCCTGGATGACGATCTCTCCCCCGCTCAGAGCCGCAATCTGGGCGAGCAGCTCAACATGAAGGTCGTGGACCGGACCGGGCTCATCCTCGATATCTTCTCCAGGCGCGCGCGCACGCGCGAGGCTCGCATCCAGGTCGAGCTGGCTCAGCTCCAGTACCTCCTGCCTCGGCTCACGCGCATGTGGGAGCACCTCTCCCGGCTCGGCGGCGGCATCGGAACGCGGGGACCAGGCGAGACCCAGCTCGAGGTGGACCGGCGCCGGATCCGCGAGCGGATCGCGAAGTTGAAGCGCGAGCTGGAGCGCGTCGTGAATGAGCGGCGCGTGCAGCGCCGCGGCCGCCGCGACAGCTACAAGGTCTCGCTCGTCGGATACACCAACGCGGGCAAGTCCACCCTCTTCAACGCGCTCACGCGCGCGAACGTGTACGTGGAGGACCAGCCCTTCGCCACGCTAGATCCCACGACGCGCGTCTTCTCGGTCAACCGGGACACGCGGGCGCTGCTGACCGACACCGTGGGCTTCATCCGGAAACTCCCGCCCCACCTCATCGCGTCGTTCCGCGCGACGCTGGAGGAAGTGACCGAGGCCGATCTCTTGCTCCACGTCGTGGACGCGACCGAGCCCGACACCGACGCGCACATCCAGGCGGTCGAGACGGTTCTGGAATCGATCGGGGCGCTGGGAAGGCCGAGGCTCTCGGTGTTCAACAAGATCGACGCTGTTTCCGACGAGGTCTCCGCTCTGGGGCTCCGGGCCCGCTACCCGGGGGCGGTCTTCGCCTCGGCGCTCACGCGCGAGGGTCTTCCCGAGCTTCGGGAGGCCACGATGCAGCGCCTCCTCGAGAGCGCTGGGCGCAAGGGCTATCTTCTTGAGCCCTGAGCTACGCGTTCCGCTTCGCGAAATCGAGTTTCACACCTCGCGCGCGAGCGGCCCCGGCGGACAGAACGTGAACAAGCTCGAGACCAAGGTCGAAGCGCGCTGGAACGTGGACGAGACCAGGTCGCTCAGCGCCGAGGAGCGGACGCGCATCAAGACGGCGCTCGGCTCGCGGATCGGTCCGAACGGCGTGCTGCGCGTGACGAGCCAGCGTCATCGCAGCCAGTTCCGCAACAAGGAAGCCGCGCTGGAGCGTCTGCAGTCCCTGGTGGCGAAGGCGCTCGCGCCCCGGAAAGCCCGGCGCGCCACGGCGCCGACCCGGAAATCCGAGGAGGCGCGGATCGCCGACAAGAAGCGCAGGGGAAGCATCAAGCGGCTCCGAGGTGGCCGCGGCGCGCGCGGCGACCGCTCCGATGGGTGACACCGTACAGCCGGTAAACGTAGTTGCGCCAGCAACTTAAATTACCAGAAGGTCCTGCCCGCGCCCGAACTTCATCTCAAGTACCCCTTGGCCACAGTCGATACATCTACGTAACGCTTTCCGTCCGAAGGGCCGCGGCGCGCAGGGCATTTCAATCCGGCGCGAGCGACCCTTGGATTCGGGCAAACCCAGCGCGTCCAGGGGGGCTCTCGGTGCCGAGGAATCAAAGGTTCGACAGCCGGCTCAACCCCGTCGCGATCACCGCCGTCCTCGTCCTGATCATCGCCGCGGCGGTGGCCGTTCCGAGGCTTCGCGGTCCCGCGCCCGGACCCAAATCGGAAACAGGCGACTCCGCGGACGAACATGACGGCGTCGGGGGTTCCGCCGGCAGGCCCCAGGTCTTCCGCTACTTCAGCGAGCAGCCCGGCACGCTGGATCCTGCCCTCGCGGCGGACGCCTATTCCTCGATCGTGATCGCGCAGATCTTCAGCCCGCTCGTGGGTCTCACGTCGGATCTCGAGCCGGTGCCTCAGGTCGCCGAGAGCTGGACCATCTCGCGCGACGGCCTGGTCTACCTGTTCCAGCTCCACCGAGGGGTGCTATTTCACAACGGACGCGAGGTCAGGGCGAGCGACTTCGTCTACAGCCTGACTCGTCTCTTCAAGGAGCCGTACCGCTCGCAGGGTCTCGCCGCGGGTTACCTCGACGCCATCGTCGGTGTTCCCGAGTTCGTATCGGGGCGCGCGAAGGGGATCCGGGGCATCCGCGCCCTCGACCGCTATCGCCTGGAGATCCGGCTGATCCGCCCCTACGGCGCGCTCCTGAGCGCCCTCGCGCTGGACCAGGCCTCCGTGGTGCCGAGGGAATGCGTCGAGGCGAAGGGCGACCGGCCGTTCTCGAGCTGTCCCGTCGGATGCGGTCCCTTTCGCTTGACGTCGAGGCGCGACGCCGAGCGGCTGATCCTTGCCGCCAATCCCCGCTACTTCCTCGGGAAGCCCGCCATTGACTCGATCATTTTCTACACCCCGAAGGGAAGCGTGGAAGGCGTGGACACGGACGGCGCGCGCGCCCTGATCCACGGCGATGCCGCGATGGCCAACCTGCCGCTCAACCTGCTCGACGCCGTCAGGAACCGCCCCAATATCCGGATCGTGCGCTGGCAGGACCTGAGCCTCTCCTTCATCGGGATGAATGCGAGGAGGCCGCCGCTCGACGACAGGCGAATTCGCCAGGCCATCGCCCTCGCGATGGGGCGCGAGCGGATGCTGAGCCTCTGGCCCGCGGGCAAGATGCTGTCCCAGGGGATTCTTCCACCGGGCCTGCCCGGCTACTCCCCTGAGCCTCGCACGTACCCGCATGATCCCGACGCGGCCCGCAGGCTGCTCGCCGCGGCCGGGTACGGGCCCGGACATCCGCTGCCGACCATGATCCTCTGGAAGGCCATCGCGAACCAGAGCATCCGTGAGGTGGACGCGCTCATGGTCAGGAATCTGGCGGAAGCCGGCATCCGCGTGAAGCTCAAGTACGTCTCCTGGGCCGAGCTCGACAAGGCCATCACCGAGCGCAGCGCGCAGCTCTTCGGGCTGGCGTGGGTGGCCGACATCCCCGATCCGGACACCTTCCTCCGGTCGCTCTTCTACTCCACGAGCGGAACTAACTACTTCCGCTATTCGGACCGGGCCGTGGACTCGCTCCTGGATCTGGCGCAGCGCACCGGGAACCAGGAGCTGCGCATGAACGTCTACCACGCCGTGGAGTCGCGCGTGATCAAGGCCGCGCCGCTGGTTCCGCTGTTCCACTCCTCCACGTTCGTCGGACTCAGGGAGGAAGTTTCGGGGCTGGAGGTGAACCCGCTCGGCATCTCGACCCTCGCGATGGAAAAACTCCGGATTGGAAAGCCGGTCAACGACCGTGAGCCTCGACAAGCGCTCCGTTGACCCGCCTTCAGGGTGCCGGTTCGGGCTCCAGGCGCGGATCGTTCTGACGTTCGGACTGATCGTCGTCGGTCTCGTCGGCGTTTCACTGCTGTACGTGGTTCGCAACCAGAGCGAATCGCTTCTGGAGCAGACCCGCGGGAAGGGATTCGCGCTCGCCCACAGCATCGCGTGGCTCTCCACGCCGTCCCTTCTTTCGTACAACTACGTCGCCCTGAGCCAGGCCGCGACGCGCTCCCGCGGCGATGGCGCAGTGGCGTACGTCGTCATCTACGACAAGGAGGGGCAGGTCGCGGCCGACAGCCGCGAGCGGAACTCCTTCGGCCACGCTCCGCGCGACCGGGCCGACGTCAAGGCGGCCGGGGCCCGTGAGGATGGGTGGACGATCGCGCCGCCGGCCCGTGAGGGAGACGCGTCCGTCATCGAATTCCTGGTCCCGGTCTACGTGGAGGGCCGCTCCGTCAAGTGGGGCACCGTGCGCGTCGGCATCTCGCTCGCCGAGGTGAATGCCGACATCCAGAGGACCACCCACAACCTCGTGCTCGCGGGGCTGGTCGCGGCCGTTCTCTGCCTGATCGGCGCGCGTTTCGCCGCGCGGGCGATCACGCGCCCCATCGAGCGGCTCGTCGTCGCGACCCGGGCGATCGCGCGCGGGGATTACTCGCAGCGGGTGGATCTCCGGAGCGGGGATGAACTGGAGACCCTGGCCTGGCACTTCGACCGCATGGCGGACGAGGTCCAGCTCCAGCAGGCACAGATTCTGGCGAGCCGCGAGGACCTGAGCCGACTGAACGAGAGCCTCGAGGCCGCGGTGGAGTCCCGCACCCACGCCCTGGTGGAATCGGAGGCGAAGTACCGGATCCTGGTCGAGAGCTCGCCCCTGGGGATCCTCATCGTCCAGGGAGGCCGGGCGGTGTTCGCGAACAAGGCCTTCGAGCGGATGAGCGGCAGGGAGCCTTCCACGCTGCTCTCCAACGGGACCGACCCTTTCTGCGTGTTCGATCCCGAATCGGAGCATCGGATCCGGAAGGTGGTGCAGGACACGGAGACGGACGCTCAGCTGGAAGCGCAGATCTGCCAGCCTTCCGGCAAGCAGATCTTCGTGGAGGTGCAGACCGCGCGGCTCGTCTTCCAGAACATGCCCGCGACCATGATCCTGGCGTCGGATGTGTCGGCACAGCGGGACCTGCAAGAGCGCCTCATTCGCGGCGAGAAGCTGCGCGCGCTCGGCGAGCTGGCGGCGGGCGTGGCCCACGACTTCAACAACAACCTCGGGATCATCCTGGGACGCACTCAGCTGCTCCAGATGAAGATGACGGATCCCGACATGATCTCGGGCCTCGAGGTCATTCGCCAGGCCGCCATGGACGGCGGCCAGACGGTGCGGCGCATCCAGCAGTACACGCGGGTCCGCGAGGAGCTGCAGCACGAGGTGCTCCATCTGCCTTCGGTGGCGGCCGAGGTGATCGAGATCACGAGGGGCAAGTGGAAGAACGATGCCCAGCGCCGCGGCGTGAAGGTGGATATCCGAATCGAGGCCAGCGATCCCGCTCCGATCATGGGCACCCGCGCGGAGGTCCGCGAGGCGCTCACGAACCTGATCTTCAACGCGGTGGACGCGCTCCCGATGGGGGGCACGATCGTCATCCGCGTGCAGTCACGGGACCAGGAATCGATCCTGGAGGTCGAGGACAACGGGGTCGGGATGGCCGAGCAGGTCAAGAGCCGGATGTTCGAGCCCTTCTTCACGACCAAGGGGCTTTCGGGGAACGGCCTCGGGCTCTCGATGGTCTACGGGATCGTGACCCGGCATCGGGGCGCGATCGAGGTCGAGTCCCGGGAGAACGTCGGCACCGTCGTTCGCATGCGGTTCCCGGCGGTGGATCCCAGCAGCGCGGGCCTTTCCGTGGCGAAAAGCGTCCCCGCGCCGTTCAGCGCGAAAATCCTCGTCGTGGACGACGAGATGGAGCTGGTCTCGATCATGCGCGACTCGCTCACGCGCGAGGGGCACAAGGTGACGACCGCGACCGGCGGACAGGAGGGGATCCAGGAGTTCCGTCGGGGAACGTTCGACGCGGTCCTCACCGATCTCGGGATGCCCGACGTGAGCGGGTGGGAGGTGGCGCGGGTCGTGCGCAAGGAGGGGGGACGGAAGATCGTGCTGGGGCTCGTCACGGGATGGGGAGCCACGGTGAGCGACGAGGTGATGGACGCCCACGGGATCGACTTCGTGGTCAGCAAGCCCTTCGAGGTTGGAACGCTCGCCTCGAAGGTGAACGAGACGCTCGCCGCGCGGGCGCCTAAGACTCGGCGGCCCGCTTCACCCAGCGGTACTCCCCAGACTTGAGCCGGCGCTTCCGGTAGCCGAGCCCTTCCAGAAACCGCTCACCGTCGTCGTAACCGCCGGGCACGTCGGCGGCGATGGTCAGCGACCCCAGCTCGTTGACGAGAAATCCCTCCGCCAGCTCGAGCGCCGCGCGCCCGTAACCTCTCCCGCGCTCGCCCTGTGCCACGACGAGACCCCGCAGCGTCGCGGGCACCTCGTCGGCGCCGGCTTCGAACTCGATCGTGCCGACGAGCGACTTGTTGTCGGTGCGGCGGATAGCGAGGTAGTAGCGATTGTCCTCCGCGAGCGCCTCCTCGTACATCATCTCGACCGCGGTGGGATCGAAGTCCGCGCTACCGGTCACCGCCTCGAAATAATCGGGCGCGTCCAGATAGACCTTCCAGATCGCGGGCAGGTGCTCGGGACCCGGCGACTCGAGGTATACGAGCGGTCCGTCGATTCGTGTGTTCGTTCCAGTGCTCATCGAAGAAGGATCGCTTTCTCCACCCGGGCTCGATTCCCGGACTTCAACTCGATCAGATAGACGCCCCCCGGCAGCGGCTTGCCTGCGGCGTCCCGGCCATCCCAGCGGAAAGCGTACAACCCCGCCGCGCCCGGACCATCATGCAACGTGCGGACAAGGACCCCATCGACCCGGTAGACGCGCAGCGCGAAGGGGCCGTCCCGGTCGAGCGAGACGGGGAGCGTGGCCTCGGGGTTGAAGGGATTCGGACGGATGGCGCCGAGCGCCAGGGACCGTGGAGCGCGAGAGCCCGCGGGAATCGTGACCTCGACCGGTCCGTACCCGGTCACCGCCCCGCCTTCCCCCGATACCAGGACCCAGTAGTCCTGCGTCCGGCCTGGGGCCAGGTCCGTGTCTTCCCAGCTTCCCGCTCCGTAATAGCCCACCGGATCGGCCACCCGCACGCGCGGCCCGCCCCCGGCGGCGCGGTCGATCCCGACCGTGGACACGCCCGCGCTTCCAAGATCCCAGCGGACGACCACGCGCGAGCGCGCGGCGTCGTATTGCGCGTCGAGAGGGATGAACGAGGCGCCGGTCGTCGCGCACGTTGCATCCCCGTTCACGGACACGTCGTCGATCCACCATCCGACGCCGCCCCCGAGGAGCTGGGAGCGGAAGCGAAAGCCGATCTGCACGACCCCGGAATACCCGGTGAGGGGAACCTTGGCCTGCGCGAACGTGGTCTGCGGCCCTCCCCAGCGGTCGATGAACGGATAGTCGGGCACGGGGTGCAGCAGGGTCCAGGTCGAGCCGTTATCGGCGCTGATCTCGAGGGAGAGCCCGTCCTGGCCGGCGGCGCTTCCGTACCGCTGCCAGAAGGTGAGCGTGTCGGCCGTTCCCGTGAGCCGGACGGGCTGGCTCACGAGCCGGGCGTCCTGGTTGGGCGCATAGCTCCCGACGCTGCCCACGGGCCCAAGCTTCCACGCCCAGGCGCCGCCCGGCGTGTGGTTGATCCCGGACTCACGATGCCACTCGTCGGTGTTCGCGCAGGCCGCCACGTTCGAAATGGGATACCAGCGCTGCGAGACGCCCTCGAAATCGTCGCAGATCCCGGTCTTCGTCCCGAGCAGGATCTGCACCGTGTCCGAGCGCGCGAGCCCGGACGTCGAGTGGAGATCGTAGCGGAACCAGGCTCCGATCGGATCCGGTGAAAGGTTGATCGTCACGTCCACCGCGGATCCGGAACCGGCCTGAGCCGGCGCGATCGTTCCGTAATCGATCGAGTCCCCGGCGGTGACCGTCGTGTGGGCGTCGAGCGGGGTGAGCTTCGCATAGAGCGCCGGGGAGACGGCCCCGTTCACGTTCAGCAGAGGGATCCGGAGCCGCACCGACTCTCCAGGCTCCGCCCTCCCGTTCCCATTGTTCGTGGTTCCCGTTCGCGGGGAGTCATCCATCTGGCTCGCCAGCCTCTGCACCGCGGCCGCGTGCACGCGAAAATCCGCGGTGATCACCCCCGCGTTCTCGGCGATGTTGAAGATACCCACCTGCGTCAGGTCTCCGCAATTCGAGAGGGACGCGGGGCACGAGGCGGAGCTGAAATCGGGCACGGCGAGCGCCCCGGGCCATGGGTCGTACCGGTCGCCGCGGTTGCCGGTGATGCTGGCCGAGGTGCCGCAAACCGGCCGCGAAGCGGTGGAGTTGCGCGCGAAATCCAGGTTCTGGACTCCGGCCGGCCCGGATACGGACTCGGCGCCGCCGGCCTCCACGACGTCCACCCGCTTGCGCGTGACGATGTTGTTGCCGGTGGCCGACTCATCCACGTGGTAGATCATGAGGCCGTGCGATGGAACCCCGTCGACTTCGATCGAGCGGCGGACGAGGCCCCGGTCGAACCCGATGGGCTGCCGGTTCTCGACGAGGAAGTACTCCCCGACGTTGTCCCCGTTCGTCCAGAGGCGGTAGGTCTGCCCGCCCGACTCCACGGGCTGGATGGTCACGCCGAGCTGATCGGCTGAGATGTTCGAGGGGATGACCCACCCCAGAGTCTGCTTGGACCATGCCGAGAAGTTGGAGGGGCTGGTGCCCAGCGACTCGCCCAGCGCATGGCTGAAGTTCCCGGACCCCATGAGGTCCCACTCTCCGATTCCTTCACTCGCGTCGGCCAGCCCGCTCGTGTCGTACAGATCCGGAAGGCCAAGCACGTGGCCGAACTCATGGCAGAAGGTCCCGATCGACATGATGAGATTGGGCGAGGTGTGCGGCGCCAGCCCGATCCACTTCTCCGGTTCGGTGGTGTAGGCGCTGACCTTGATCGCGCCACTCGCCCCGATGTCGCCGCTCGAGTACACGGTCTCCAGCGTCCACTTGTGCGAGTGAATGTCATTTGCCGATGCGGTCTCCTCGCCGCCCGGGCCCGCGTGGACCACGAAGACCCCATCCACGAAGCCGTCGTCATCCCCCGAATTCGGGATCTGGTCGGGACCGTCGTTATCGAGGAGCCTGAAATCGTAGTCCGGGTCCGCGAGCGCCACGGCGTCCCGCGCCATCTGCTGGGCGTTGCGGGGCGGATCCCCGAAGCCGGACTGCGCGGCGACGTAGTAGCTGTAGGGATGGGGGGCCGTGTACCAGCGCGTCACCACGCCGTCGATGTCGAATTGCCCCCGGGAAACATCCCGGTAGTAATCACGAAGGCTTCCCAGCGGCTGCGTGCCCACGCTGAAGAGGAGCGAGTCGTAGGCCTGCGGGGGATGCGCCAGCGTATCGGCCAGGACGCCGGGATCGCCCGGGATCAACGGGTCCGGCGGGAACTGGAGCAGGATGGCGAGCGCCTTGTAGTGGCGGAGGGATACGGATCGGAGGCGTTCGGCGCGGTCTACCCCGGCGGGCTTCCGGGCGAGCCTCTCCAGGGCGGCGGCTGCCCTGGGGGTGCCTCGGAGCTGCGGTATCTCGGTGAAGATGGGCGCCACGGCCGAGGCCGGGGGCGCCAGGCAGAACAATAGCCACGCCCCGACGAGGCACCTGCACAGCCGCACGGAACTACCTCCCTTCGAATGGCGAGTCGCGCGGCAGGTTGGTCAGGCAGCTTTGGCGGGGGAAGAACCGGTGCTGTCGAAGCCGGCGCGCTCCTGCTTCCCCCATCCACCGCGCCCTATGATGATATCGAGCATGGCCCCTAGGCGGAAGAGGAGAGTCAGGAGGCGGTAGGAGAAGTTTTCCAGCACCCCGACCCCGATCATGAGGGCGAAATCCCCCCAGCTCCGGTAGAGGCCGAAGGACAGCTCCTCGAGAAAGACGGCCGAGATGGAGAGGAACGCGCCCGACGTGATCGCAAGGAAGAGGAACGCCCAGAAATAGAGGGGGGACAGGAAGCCCAGGAAGTAGGCGATCGGGATCAGGATGTAGCCCAGAAGCTCCACGAGCGGCCCCAGGACCTCGAAGAAGAAGTAGTAGGGGATGCCGATCCAGCGGAGCGATCCGGACCGCTTTCCCCAGACCAGCGAACGGTGGATCCAGAGCGAGTGGATGAGCCCGCGATGCCAGCGGCCGCGCTGGCGGGCGAGCGCGCCGACCTTCTGCGGCACCTCCGTCCAGCAGATTGGGTCTGGTAGAAACTGAACCAGGTAGGGGCGATTCTGCTCGCGCATGAAGCGGTGAAGACGCAGCACCAGCTCCATGTCCTCAGTGATGACGTCCGAGCGGTAGCCTCCCACCTCGATCACGACGTCCTTGCGGAAGAGGCTGAATACGCCCGACAGAATGAGCAGGTTGTTCATCGCGGAGAGCCCCAGCCGGCTCGCCACGAACGCGCGCAGGTACTCGACCACCTGGAACGCGGCGAGGATGTTCTGCGGCAGCCTGGGCTCGACCATGCGGCCGCGCTCGACCCGGCACCCGTTCGCCACCCGCACCTGCCCGCCGACCGCGATGACGCGATCCGGGTCCTCGAGGAACGGCCGCACCGCGCGGAGGAGCGCGTTCTCCTGGAAGAGGGAATCGGCGTCGATCGTGCAGATCAGCGGGTACCGCGAGAGATTGATTCCGACGTTCAGGGCCGCGCTCTTTCCCGCATGAACCTTGTCGATCACGGCGAGATTGGGATGCGTGGGCGAGCGGTAGATGCCTCGGACCGCGCCCTCGACCGGCAGACTCTTCCGGTACACCGTATCGCGCAGCGCGAGCTTGAACTCCCGCCTCAGCCGTTCCAGCGTGTCGTCGGTGGAACCGTCGTTGATGACGATGACCTCGTGCTGCGGGTAATCCAGGGCCAGCACCGAGCGCACGGCCTCGACGACGTTCGACTCCTCGTTGTAGGAGGGGACCAGCACGCTGATGGGGAACGTGAAGTGCGACTTGGCCACGGCTTCGTAGTCCGCGTAGAAATTCTGCGCGAGGCGCCGGCGCATGTCGAAGAAGGAGAGCGTCAAGAGCCCGAAGAGCACGAGCTGGAGGGCGCTGAAATAGATCAGGATCACGAAACTGATGGCGTTGACCGCCGGGATCAGCCAGCCGGGCGCGGCGAATGCGGGCATCCTAGGATCTCCCTCTTTCGCTCACCGCGGTCTCCGGGAGCGGCATTCCGAGCGTCATGAGCGCCTCGACGGCGCAATCGCGGGCGAAGCGGTCCTCGCCGTTCAGGGTTTGCAAGAGCGCTGCCTTCGCGGGCTCCCCGATCCGGACGAGCGCGTCCATCGCGTTCTTCCGAACCCACCAGGAGCTGTCTTTCAATCCCTCGGCAATCCCCGCGATGGCATGCGGATCCCCGATGCGCCCGAGCGCCTCGGCGGCGTGCGCGCGGACGTACCAGATCGGATCGCGAAGGAGGGGCTCGGCCATACCGGAGCTCGCGCGGTCCGCGATCATCCCCAGCGCCCAGACCGAGGCGGAGCGAACGTCGGGCTCCTTGTCGCCCAGGGCGTCGCCCAGCGAGCGGGTGGCCCGCGTGTCCCGGATCTCTCCCAGGATGCGCGCGGCCCAGAACCGGGCCTTCGGCGTGCCTTCGCGGAGCGCCCGGATCAGAAGGGGAGCCGTGCGGGGGCCCATCTCGATGCAGATCGCCGCGATGCGCGCCGAAACCGCCTGGTCGTGCTTGCCCAGGAGCTCGACCAGGGCCTCCTCGGCAGCCTGGAGCTTCATGCGCCCCAGCGAACGGGCCGCGACGTTCCGGACGTCGGGGTCCTTGTCCTCGAGCGCGGTCAGGAGCGTGGGCACCGAGCTCGGCACCTTGAGCTCGCCCATGATGCGGAGCGCGTGCGCGCGATTCCACTTCATCGGGCTCCGGGCCTGACGCAGGTAGCGCGCGATCACGCCGCCCTCCTCGAGGGCGCGGATCACATCGAGGCGGATCGCGAGCTCGAGCTGGCTCACCTCCTGGGCGGCCAGCTCGGACCACCGTCCGGAGAGGGATTGCAAGATTCGGCGCATTCCGTCCGCGTGATCCTCCGGGACCCCGGTCTTGAGGAGCAGGAAGCTCTTCCGCAGGCGGTCCAGGAAACTCTTCTTCGAGGACTCCTCGCGGCTCGAATACACCTTGTTTCCGATCGCGGCGATTGTGGTAAGCGCCACGATCAGGAGGAGGATTCCCAGAGTGATTACCAGGACCTTGAAGTCGATCACGCGCGCCCCCTCACCAGCGCACCGAGCCGGAAAGGGTGAGGCCCCAGGTGCGGTACGAATGGTTGTCCACCGAGGTATAGGCCTCGATCCCCAGGGGGATCGCGTCCAGCACGGTGCCGTTCACGTAGGCCGAGAACATGTTCGTCGAGATATCGTCGAAGTTGCCGGACTGCATGAACGAGAATTCGTAGCGGGCGCCGTAATCGAGGGCGCCCCGCTCGGAATAGCCCGCGGCCGTGAGGCCGGCCGCGTGTCGCACGCTCTCGAGCGGCGTGAAGTAGCTGGAGGAAGTCTTCGAGAAGTCGGACCACGTGAGGCCGTAGTCGGCCGCGATCCGCGGCTGCGCGCGGCGGAGGCGATAGGCCAGAGTGCCTCCCACGCTCGTGCGCTGATTGTCGTCGGTGTAGAAGGCTCTGGAGAAGGCGCCGGTCGCGGTTCCGCGCCCGTTCCAGTCCCACTGGAGCCCCGCGTCGGCGCTCGTCACGCCGCCGGGCACGACCACGCGGGATCCCGTGAGCGCGTCCGTGGTCTTGATCGCGATGAATTCACGATGCGCGCCGAGGCTCGGCGAGAGCCGGCCCGCGTACCCCCAGACGCGCGCGTTGAAGCCGAAGAAGCTCTTGTCGGCGCCGAGCGGGAAGAGCACGAGCGGGCTGCGCGCCTCGAAGCGCTGAACGTCGATCCCCGCCGCGGCCTGCACCGGATAGTGGCGGAGGAAGGCCAGGTCTCCCCGGAAGCCGGTGCTCCGGAGGTCGTAGTTGAGCGTCGTGTCCGTGGGCAGCCCGGGGTTCTCCTCCCAGTGATGCAGCTGCGACACGCGGGCGCGGATCCCGACGGAGCGCGCGAGCGTTGCCCGGCCCTCGGCGAATTCCCCCCGTGTCTCGAGCCTGAAGGCCGTGGAATCCGAAGTGATCTGCCGCTCGCGCGCCCGGGTCCATCCGCTCCCAGCGGCCGGCCGGAGCGCGAGCCGCACGGCGCCTCGCTCCTCCTCCAGCCCTTCCTTGTCGGCGCCGCGGGCGGCCGCCCGCTCCGCGAAGGCGTCGGAAGCCGTCGGAGCGCCGCGCCAGCGCGCCACGGTGGCGAGCCCGAGCCAGGCATCGCCGGAGGCCGGATTTGCGTCGATCACGCGCATGAATTCAGCGGAGGCGCCGGCAAGATCGGCGCCCCAGGAGAGTGCGCGCGCGTATCCGATCCGGCTCTCGAGATCGGTCGAGTCCTGCGCGATGGCGCGCCGGAATTCCGGAATGGCTGCTCCGTTCCGCCCCGACCACGCGAGCGCCCGGGCGTAGCCGGCGCGATCGAAGGCGTCGTCGGGGTAGAGCGCGAGGAGCTTGCGGTAGACCGTGAAGGACTCGTCGAAATGCCGGGACCACGCGAGGACGCGCGCGAGAAGCGAGAGGAGCTCCTTGTTGTCAGGATCGCTGCGGAGCGAGCTCCGGAGAGTCGAGGCTGCGCGGTCGAACTCCTTGCGGTCGCTCGATTCGCGCGCGGACCGGAGCGCTTGGTCCGATCTAGTCTCGGCGTCCTGCGCGGGAGCCGCCGCGACCAGGATCCAGCTCGCGAGGAGCGCGCCGAGGAATGCCGCGAGCGCGCGGCGCGCGCGTGGCGCCGCGACGCGGGCTGCGCGCGACGAAGCGGCGGCCTGGCCGCTAGCGCGGTCTGGCTTCGGGCTCGGTCGGGCTTCGCTTGTCACGGGCATCCATTCCCTCGAATGTCTCTCGTATGAACTGCGCAGAGTTCTTGATCCGCTCTGAAATTATCGGCACGTTCCATCCATTCCACACATACGATGCAGCTTCCGGAGATGTAATCCTAAGCTCATCCCCCACAGCAGTTTGCGTGGTGCCCGTCGGGCCCAGGACCTGGATCTCCGCGCCCGGGACGGAAGTCGGTGCGCCCGAGCGCGCGGGCCCGAGCGAATCGGCGCGGAACAAAGGTCGCTTCGTTGCCCATGCGAGGAGGCCGATTCCCGCCGTCTGCGTCACTTCCACCTCGTCCGTTCCGGCCTTGTCGTCGAGCACCGAGCGGCTGGAGGGATCGCCGACGTTCAAGAGCCCCCAGGGAATCGCGACCTCGATCGTCCGGCGCGTGTCGGAGACCGTCCACTCCGCGTGGGGATCGTAGGCGTAGCCGGGCTCCGCTCCGGGCCAGGCCGCGGCTCGCGGCGGCTCGCGTCCGGGCTCGAGGCGGCCCCAGTCCAGATGACGCGCCGGGTACACCACGCCGCTGCGCGAGACGCGCTCGCGGTTCGTCTCGATGAGGAGGGGGATGTAGCGCCCGTCCTGGTTCGCCACCGGACGGTACGGCGCGGCGTGGGTCGAGGCGTTGCCATCCACCATCACGCGGGCCCACCTCGAGTAGTTCATGGCCTGGTCGATGAAGAGCTCGGCGCGGGGCGGACGTTTCTCGCGGTCGCGCGCGGACGGATCCCCGGGCTCGACCAGGAGCATGAATTCCGCCCCGCGGGACCAGATCGCGTGAAGCGGCCGCGGAAGCCTCCGGTCGCCGCGCGCCGGATCCAGAACATCGAGCGCGACACCCACCGCCGAAGGCGCGCCGGGCGCCAGGTCCAGCCTCACGTAGAAGCGGTCCTGGTCCGAGGTCACGTAGAGCGCGCGGATCAACGCCCCGTCCGGCGCCGAGGCGTACGGCGCGATCCCGGACCAGTCGCCGGTGTCGCCGTCCACGTGGATCGCGGACGGCGGATCGAAGCCCAGAAGGCCGTAGTTCTCCTCGGGGTCGAGCAGGTTGTGCCAGATCGGATCCCGCTCGCGCGGCTGCTCCCCCCGCGCGACGAGCCAGTTCACCTTGAACCACTCGTCGTAGAGCGCGAACAGGAGTCCGCCGGCGCATCCGGTCTCCTGGATGTCCTCGAGGAGCCTGACGTCGTTCTTACCCTGTTCCTCCTCCGAGGCTCCTCCGTGATCGATCCCCTGGGCCTGCTGGTGCGCGATGCCGCGGCTCGTCGGCACGCCGAATTCGCCGACCAGCAGGGGGAGCCCGCGGGTGTGCGCCTTCAAGTCAGCGAGGTACCCGGCGTAGTTGCATGCGCCGTGCTTGTCGCGATGGGCGGAGTAGCCGGGGTCGAGGTTCATGAAGTCGGGGTAGTAGGGATACACGTGATAGTTGGCGAAGTAGCCGAGAGTCCTGGCCGCGGGGGAGGCCTTGCGGATGGGATGGATCCTCGAAGGATCGACCGAGAACGCGTCCTCATCGTGCTCCGCCTGAGCGCCGCCGCGCTCGTACTCGGTCGGATGGCGCATGACGTCCAGGGTGGGCCAGTTCACGAACGAGACGGCGTGAGCCAGCCCGTACCTTCCGGACTCGTACGACGCCGCCAGGTCGAGCTCACGCCCCAGCCAGCACTCCATGGCAGTCCCCGAATCGACCGAGAAGAACGTTCCTCGAAAGGTCCTCGTCGCGGGATGCCGCTGCTCCGTGACCCGCACGGCGTAGGGTTCCCACTCGCGTCCCAGGAGCCAGCCGGCCAGGTAGGGCGAGACATCGGCCGTGTAGCGACCGGCGGCGTGGCCCGGCCGCGGAGCGATCGAAGCGCTCCCATGGACTGCGTCCACCGCCGTCCGGATCGCGGATTCGAAATCGCTCGTGAACGCATCGTCCCAGAAGTCATTTCCATCCGGAAGCTCGGTCCAGACCTCCTGGAAGAGCCAGATGGGATCCTTCGGATGGGCGTCGTTTTCTTCCTTCAGCGCCTGATAGAACTCGGGAGGGTGGAGCGCGTAGACGCGGATCGCGTTCGCGCGGAGGGCGCGGGCGAATCGGAGCCACCGGCGGTACTCGGCCTTGGTGATCGCGAATTCACCGGGAAAGTGGCCCGGCGGAGCGGCCCCGAGATTCACCCCGCGGATGAACATGGGCCGCGCCACGCCGCCCGCGACGACCTCGAAGCGGTCGCCCCGCGCGCGCGCATAGCGGGCAGGCTCCGGGGCGCCGGAA
>JAYUAE010000061.1:0-12048 GCA_043741515.1 Candidatus Eiseniibacteriota bacterium
TGAAGCTCGGCACCGAAGTGAAGGAGATTCGCGAGGGCGAGGCCGTTCTCGCAGGCGAGCGCGAGGAGACGGTCCGGAACGACGTCGTCTTCACGATGCTCGGCCGTGAGGCGCCGCTCGATTTCTTCCGGCGATCCGGGATCCGGATCGCGGGAGAGATGCGCCCGGCCCGCCTCGCCGCGCTCGCGGCCTTCCTCCTCTTCTGCGCCTGGCTCTACAACTGGAAATCGGGCGGTTCCATGTCGCAGCTCTTCGCGGCGCGCCACTGGTTTCCGTTCAATCTTCCCGACCTCCTGAGCGGGGCGGGAGGCGCCATCGCGGCGGACGCGAAGAAGCCCTCGACGCTTCTCGGCACGCTGGCCATCAGCGCCTCGGGCCCCTCGTTCTGGTACACGCTCGCCTACTCCACGGTGGTCGTGGTCTTCGGGCTGAAGCGCATCCGGCGGAGGCGGACGCCCTACGTGACCGTCCAGACCTCGACGCTCATGCTGGTCCAGGTTCTCCCGCTCTTCCTCCTGCCCGAGGTCATCCTGCCGCAGCTTGCCTACCACGGGCTCCTGCCGCGCGGGCTCCTGGACGCCCTCTTTCCGGCCGTGACCTACGGGCACGGCCGCGAATTCTGGCGCGCATACGGACTCATCCTCGCGTGGCCGCTCAACGTGTACAACATCTTCACCCACGATCCGCTCTGGTGGTGGATCGGGATCGGGATCGTGCAAACGCTCGTCCTGATCCCTGTGGGGATCTACTTCTTCGGGAAGGGCGTCTACTGCGGGTGGATCTGCTCGTGCGGCGCTTTGGCGGAAACGCTGGGCGACACGCACCGGCACAAGATGCCGCACGGGCCGCTCTGGAACCGCATGAACATGGTCGGCCAGGGAGTGCTCCTGCTCGCGGTCCTGATCCTGATCGTGCGCATCGCCGGCTGGATCCTCCCGGACGGAAACGCGATCGATTCGGTTTTCGACGCGTGGTTCAAGACGCCCTACAAGTGGGGCGTGGACGTGTTTCTCGCGGGCGTCCTGGGCTACGGCCTCTACTTCTGGTTCTCCGGCCGCGTCTGGTGCCGCTTCATGTGCCCGCTCGCCGCGCTCATGCACATCTACGCGCGCTTTTCCCGATTCGCGATCGTGTCGGACAAGAAGAAGTGCATCTCCTGCAATGTGTGCACCTCGGTCTGCCACCAGGGGATCGACGTGATGAACTTCGCGAACAAGGGCGCGCCGATGCAGGACCCCGAGTGCGTCCGCTGCTCCGCGTGCGTGCAGATGTGCCCCACGGGAGTGCTCCAGTTCGGCCAGGTGGACCGGAAGGGGAAGACGTTGAAGCTGGATCTCCTCCCTGCCTCGCCGGTGATCATGCGCGAAGGGAAGGTGTGACGTGGCCGATGGCGCCAGGGGCACCCACAGCGCCGAGGTTTCCCACGGCCCCCAGGTCCCCTTCCGCTCGCTCGACACGGTCTGGATCCAGATCACCGGCACGCTCTGCAACATCAGCTGCCGGCATTGCTTCGTGAGCGCGGGCCCGAAGAGCGACTCCCTTCCGGTCATGACCCGGACTCAGGTGGAGTCCGCGCTCGAGGAGGCCACCGAGCTGGGCGCGCGCGATGCCTACTTCACCGGCGGCGAGCCGTTCCTGCATCCCGATATCCGCGGCCTCGTGGACTTCGCGCTGGAGCGGATGCCGCTCTCGATCTTGACGAACGCGCTCATGATCGACGACGACCTCGCTGCCTGGATCGGAGACCGTTTCGCCCGGAGCCGCTATTCCCTCGATCTCCGCGTAAGTCTGGACGGAATGACCGCGGCGACCAATGATCGCGTGAGGGGGCGCGGCGTTTACGACCGTGTCGTGGAGGCGCTCCGCCGTCTGGCGCGCGCCGGCGTGTCGCCGGTGGTCACCGTGGTGGAGCACGAGGAGTCGCTGAAGGCGGCCGAGGCGCGGGTCACGTTCACGGAGTTCCTGCGCGGGCTGGGGATCGGGCGCCCGCGCGTCAAGTTCCTCCCGCTGCTCCGGATCGGGAGAGAAGAGCGCCGTTCGCGCGGTTACCTCGAGCGGGAGAGGCTCGATCCGGAGCCGCTCGCGCCCGAGATCGAGGAGTCCTTGATCTGCTCGACGAGCCGGACCGTCACGGCGCACGGCGTCATGACGTGCCCGATCCTGGTCGAGGTCCCCGGGGCCCGGCTCGGGGATTCACTGCGCCAGGCGGAGCGCTCGATCACGCTGAACTGGCGCCCCTGCCACACCTGCGTGGTGGAAGGGCTGCGCTGCGCGACGTGATCCTCAGGGCCTGACGCCCGCCGACTCCCGCGGCTCGGCCCGGTCCAGATCGCGCAGCGTGTGCGCCAGCGGCTCCCACACCTGCCCGAACGCCAGCTTCACCATCTCTCCCTCGGGCGGCAATTCTCCGAGGAAGACCGCGCGTCCGTTCGCGGCCAGCACCCAGCCGTCCTGGTAGCGTGACTCGTAACCGCTCGCGTGCTTGCGCGAGCGCGCGACGAAGTCCGACAGCTTCCAGTCGCCACAGCGGTCTCCCCAGTCCGACTCGACCCGCTTGGCGCGCTCCGGGTCCTTGCTCCTCACGTCCGGCGGCACCAGGCAGTAATCGTCCCCCTCGCCGTCGAACGCGTTCAAAGTGTAGATCGCGTGCGCGGCGGCGCGCAGCGTCCCTGTATTTCCCGTGATCGCATTACCGTCCTGCACGTTCACCACCGAGTACTCGTATCCCACGGACAACTCGCGGTCCCGCGTCAGCACGGGAATCGTGCGCTCGACGTAGCGTTCCCGCACGGCGCCGGTTTCGTCCTTGTCCACGGTCTTGTGATAGACGGTCTGCACGAAGGCGCCCATGTTCGTGTTCGAGCGCATGCCGTAGAAGCGGCCCACGATCACGCGATCCACTCCCAGCCCGCGCCCGATGCGGGCGGCCTGGCGCGCGGACACGTGGTCCATCATCCCGATCGGAACGGCCTGGTACACGCGCTCCCGGGGAAGGAGCTCGGTGAATCGGAAATCGGACGACGAGACGCGCCGCAGAAGCTCGGTATAGGCGCGATCCGCGAAGCCCTTGGACAGCGCCTCCAGATCGGTCTCGTTCGCGAACGGGAAGAAGGCCACGCGCGGCATCGCGCCGTCGTAAGCCTCCTGGATCCGTCGCGCGACGTCCCTGTAGCGCGGCTGGAACGCCTGTGCCGTCTGGAACTCGTCGTACGCGCGCTTGGGAGCTCCCCCCTCGAGATCCTCCACGGCCTGGCCGTACACGATGCCCGCGGCCCCGAGGCGGATCGCCACCTCGTCCCGGTCGAAGGCAGGATCGGGAGGAAGCACGATGTGATAGCTCGCCAGCTCGTCGCGGAACCGGTCCAGCTCGAGCGAGCGCTTGGCGGCCGCGACCGTATCGCGGGCCGCGAGGCCCCGGATCTCGACTTGCCGCTCGTCTACGAGGCGGGTCGACACCTGCGTCATCGCGGCGCGGGCGCGCTGGTTCTCGGGATCCTTCCGGAGCGCGCGTGCGGCCTTCTGGTAGGCCTTCTCCAGCTCTCCCTGGCCGTACGCTTTCTCACTTTGCTGCGCAAGCTTGCTCGGGCCCGCGCAGGAGAGCGCGAGCGATCCGGCGACGACGAGCCCAACGATGAGACGTGGCCTGAATCCGATTCGATCGTTCATGATTCCCTCCATGTCGATTTCTTATCGGCAGGGCGCCTCGCTTCTATAGGCGGTTGTTGGGCGGTTTTCGGGTTAAGATCGCGCCCATGCGGACCCTCCTCCTTCTCGCAGCCGTCTCTCTCGCGGCTTTCCCTGCCTCGGCGCGCGGGGCGGGCGCGGCCGGATTCGCGGCAACGGCCCGCGAGATCCGCGTGCACACGCTGAAGAACGGCATGAAGATCCTGGTCTGGCCCGATCACGACATCCCGAACGTCGCCATCTACGACTGGTTCCGCGTGGGGAGCCGGAACGAGCGCCCGGGGATCACCGGGCTCTCCCATTTCTTCGAGCACATGATGTTCAACGGCTCCGCGCACTATCCGCCGGGCGAGTTCGACCGGGTCATGGAGCGAAACGGGGGCTCCAACAACGCCTTCACCAGCGAGGACGTGACCTGCTACCAGGACTGGTTTCCGAAGGGCATCCTGGACCTGATCTTCCGTCTGGAGGCGGACCGGATGTGCTGCCTCTCTTTCGATCCCAAGAAGGTGGAGAGCGAGCGGGAGGTCGTGTACTCGGAGCGGAGGACCTCGGTGGACGACGACAACGAGAGCCTCCTCGACGAGCAGGTGCAGGCGGCCGCATACGTCGGCCACCCCTACCACAATCCGGTGATCGGCTGGCCGAGCGACATCGAGCGCTGGACGATCGAGGACCTGCGCGAGTATTTCAAGGTCCACTACGCGCCGAACAACGCGACGATGATCGTGGTGGGCGACGTAACGCCCGAGGAAGTCTTCCAGCTCGCCGAGCGTCACTTCGGCCCGATCCCCGCGGTGCCCCAGCCCAAGGCGGAGATCACCCAGGAGCCGCCCCAGATCGGAGAGCGGCGCGTCTCGATCCGGAAGGCAGGACAGACGCCGCTCCTCGAGATGGCGTTTCACACGGGCGCCGCCGGCGACACGGAGGCCGAGGCGCGCGCTCTCCTCGTAGACATCCTGATCTCTGGTGAATCCTCGCGGCTCTATCGGCGGATGGTGGACCAGGACCGCTTGGCGCTCAGCGCGACGGCGCTCGTGGGCCCCGACGGCTTCGATCCCGGGTTGATCAAGTTCTACGTGACCGTCGCTCCGGACAAGACCCCCGCGGCCGCCGAGGCGGCGCTCCTGGACGAGCTATCGAAGCTCTCCGCTTCGGGGCCGACGGCCGCCGAGCTTCGGAAGGCGAAGAATTCATCGCTGGCGGGGTACTGGCAGCAACTCAAGACCATCAATGCGAAAGCGGAAGCGCTGGGCGCTTACGAGATCTTCCGCGGCGACTACCGGAAGCTCTTCACGGCGCCGGACCGGTACGATCGTGTCACGGGGGCGGAGATCCAGGCGCTCGCGCGGAAATCATTCGTAGAGAAGAACCGGACGGTGGGGGTGCTCTACCCTATGAAGGACGAGGCGGCGCGATGATCCGGAGCGTGCTGCTCGCGGCGCTCGTGGGCATCGCGGCGTGTCCGGCTCCCGCGCGCGCGATCGGCCTGCCGCCTTCGCGCGAGGTCCGGCTTCCGAACGGCGCGCTGGTGATCCTCGCCGAGAAGCATGACGTGCCGCTGATCGCGTTCCGCGCGCTTCTCCGCGGCGGCTCGATCGCGGACCCGCCGGGGATGGAGGGGGTCGCGTCGCTCACCGGCGGGCTCCTCCGCAAGGGCGCAGGCTCGCGCACCGCCCAGGAGATCGCAGCACTCGTGGACGGACTGGGCGCCGGCTTCGATACGGGCTCGGGCCTCGAAGGTTCCTACGCTTCCGGGGAGTTCATGGCCCGCGACCAGGCCGTGATGCTCGATCTCCTGGCCGATGTCCTCCGCAGGCCGGTGTTCCCGCAAGACGAGTTCGAGAAGCTGAAATCGCAATCCATCGACGCCCTCACCGCCGACAAGGACGATCCCCGGAACGTGATCGGCGACTATGGATATGCGTTCCTCTACGGCGAGCACCCGTACGGGAGGCCCACCGATGGGGACGAGGCTACGGTCCGCGGCATCACGCGCGAGGACATCCTCCGCTACTACAGGGAGAACTACGGCGGCGACCGTCTCATCCTGAGCGTGGCAGGGGACTTCAGCGCGCCCGCGATGGAGGCGAAGATTCGCGCCCGGTTCGCGGACTGGGGGAAGGCCGGAGCCGTAGCACCGAAGGCGGCCGCTCCTGCGCGCCGCACGGGGAGGCGCGTGCTCCTGGTGGATAAGCCCGACGCCACGCAGACCTACTTCTGGCTCGGCACCCTGGGGGTATCGCGCTCCGATCCCGATCGCATTCCGCTCGACGTGGCCAACACCGCCTACGGCGGCCGGTTCACGTCGATCCTGAACACCGCGCTCCGGATCGAAGGCGGGCTGACCTACGGGGTGCGCGTGAGCGGGCCGCGATTCACGCAGGCGGGTCCCTGGGCGATCATCTCCTACACCAAGACCGAATCCACGGGAAAGGCGGTGGACCTGGCGCTGGCGACGCTCGAGACGGCGCGCCGCGCGGGCATCGCTGACACGACGGTGGCTTCGGCGAAGACCTACATGACGGGGCAGTTCCCGCCGAGGCTCGAGACCGAAGACCAGATCGCTGGCTCGCTGGCCGATCTCGCTTTCTACGGGCAGGACAGAGACGAGCTCGCCCGCTACACGGATCGCGTGGCCGCCGCCAGTCCCACAGACGTGAAGCGCGCCATCGGCCGCGTGTATCCGCCCGCCGAGGATATCGCGTTCGTCTTCGTGGGGAACGCGGCCGCAATCCGCGCCACGGTGAAGAAGTACGGGCCGCTGACCGAGATCAAGATCACCGAGCCGCTCCTTTCGGCGCTCGGGTCCGCGGGGGGCGCTTCTTCTCGCGGCCGGCATCCCTGACGGCGCGCGCCAGCACGAACTCGATCTGGCCGTTCACGCTCCGGAGCTCGTCGGCCGCCCACTGCTCGAGGCTCTCCCAGAGCTCCGGGCTGATCCGTAGCAGGAAGGCCTTTCGCTCGGCCAATCCGCCCCCTACTTGTACAGCGTCCCGGTGTTCAGAACGGGGGTCGCGGCGTGCTCGCCGCAGAGCACGACGAGCAGATTCGAGACCATCGCCGCCTTGCGCTCCTCGTCCAGCTCCACGACCTTGTTCCTGCCGAGCCGGTCGAGCGCCATCTCCACCATGCCGACCGCGCCCTCCACGATCCGCGTGCGGGCCGCGATGATCGCTCCGGCCTGCTGGCGCTGGAGCATGGCCTGCGCGATCTCCTGCGCATAGGCCAGGTGGCTGAGCCTCGTTTCCAGAATTTCGACACCGGCTGACTTCAGCCGCTCGTGCAGTTCCGTTTTCAGATACTCCGAGACCTTGTCGATGCTGCCGCGAAGCGAGATCCCGTCGGTCTCGTAGTCGTCGTACGGGTATGAGCTGGCCAGATGCCGCACCGCGGTCTCGCTCTGCACCGTGACGAACCGCTCGTAGTCGTCCACGTCGAACGTCGCCTGCGCCGTGTCGCGAACTTTCCAGACCACGACCGCGGCGATCTCGACCGGGTTCCCGTGCTGGTCGTTCACCTTGAGCCGCTCGCCGTTCAGGCTCCGCGCGCGGAGCGAGATCTTCTTTCGCGTGATGAAGGGGTTGGTCCACCACCAGCCGCTGGACCTCACGGAGCCGACATAGGTTCCGAAGAGAATCAGCACCACGCCTTGATTGGGCTGGGCGGTGAAGAGCCCGACCGCCGAGAGCACTCCGAGGCCGAGGGAGAGCACCGCGAGCAGGATCTCGGCCAGCGGCTGAGGATCTCCGGCCGCGCGCACAAAGAGCGCGATGCTCGAGAGGGTGAGGAGGATGGTGACGGTGAGCCCGATGCTTCCGCTCACCGGTGTCGCGACGCGTTCCTGGCTCATGGTTCTCTTCTCCTTGCGTTGAGGGTGACATCATTAAGATAGCATAGTGATATCACATGCGCAAGGAGAATTTCGCGGGGATGGTTTGCGGTGGAGCTGCGGAGACTAACCGCTCCGCTTCGAGGAGGAGACCAGGAGCCCGGCTCCGGCGACGAGCGCGACGATGCCGACCACGGTCGCGACCGGCGATTTCTCCTGCTCCTTGGCGGTGGCCTTGAATCCGCCCACGTCGATCATCGTCTCCTGGTGGCTATATCCAATGATCCCATAGCAGAGCGCGACGATTCCGAGAATGACGAGGATGATGCCGAGCTGTTTCCCTTGCATGATTCCCTCCGGGTCTGACCCGTCGCCACCCGACGGTGCGGTTACTTCCGGACGAGCTTCTTGTACTTCAGGCGGTGCGGCTGGTCCGCCGCCGAGCCCAGGCGCATGTGGCGGTTCGCTTCGTAGTCCTGGTAGTTGCCCTCGAACCAGACCACGCTTCCGTCCTCCTCGAAGGCGATCATGTGCGTGGCGATGCGGTCCAGGAACCAGCGGTCGTGGCTGATGACGCAGATAGAGCCCGCGAAGTTCAGGATCCCTTCCTCAAGAGCGCGCAGCGTGTCCACGTCGAGGTCGTTCGTCGGTTCGTCCAGGAGAAGCAGGTTTCCGCCCGAGCGGAGGAGTTTCGCGAGGTGCACCCGGTTCCGCTCGCCGCCGCTCAGGTTCTTGACGAGCTTCTGCTGGTCCTGGCCCTTGAAGTTGAACATCGCCACGTACGCGCGCGACGGAATGGCGCGGCTCCCCAGCTCGATCTCGTCCTGCCCGTCCGAGATTTCCTCCCAGACGTTCTTCTCGCCGCTCAGCGCGTCGCGGCTCTGGTCCACGACCGAGAGCTTCACGGTGTCGCCGATCCGGACGGTGCCCGAATCGGGGGACTCCAGCGCCGCGATCAGCCGGAACAGCGTGGTCTTGCCGGCGCCGTTCGGGCCGATGATTCCGACGATCCCGCCCGGCGGGAGCTGGAAGGAGAGCCCGTCGATCAGCACGCGGTCGCCATAGCCCTTCACGAGGTCCCGCGCCTCCACGACGAGATTTCCCAGACGCGGCCCGGCGGGGATCGAGATCTCCACCGTGTCCTGCCGCTTCTCGGTCTCCTGGCGGAGCAGATCTTCGTACGCGGTGACGCGCGCCTTGCTCTTGGCCTGCCGCGCGCGCGGCGACATGCGGATCCACTCCAGCTCGCGCTGCAGCGTGCGCTGGCGCGCGCTCTCGGTCTTCTCCTCGAGCGCGAGCCGCCCCTGCTTCTGCTCGAGCCACGACGAGTAGTTGCCTTCCCACGGAATGCCCTGGCCGCGATCCAGCTCCAGGATCCAGCCCGCCACGTTGTCCAGGAAGTAGCGGTCGTGGGTCACCGCGACCACCGTCCCCGGATACTCTTTCAGAAAGCGCTCGAGCCAGGCCACCGACTCCGCGTCGAGATGGTTCGTGGGCTCGTCTAGAAGAAGCAGGTCCGGATGCTGGAGCAGGAGGCGGCAGAGCGCGACGCGCCTGCGTTCTCCACCGGAAAGGGTCGCCACCGGCGTGTCGCCCGGCGGCACCCGGAGCGCGTCCATCGCGATCTCGACGGTCCGGTCCAGCTCCCAGGCGTTGGTCGTCTCGATCTCGGCCATCACGCGCCCGTGCTCCTCGAGCACGCGCTCCATCTCCTTCTCGTCCAGGCTCTCGCCCAGCTTGAGATTGAGCTCGTTGAAGCGATGGAGCAGCGCGCGCGTCCCGGCCACCCCCTCCTCGATGTTCCCGAGCACGTCCTTCGAAGGATCCAGCGCCGGCTCTTGTGAGAGGTAGCCGACGCGGATTCCCTTCGCGGGGCGCGCTTCTCCGCCCGAGGGCTCCTCGACGCCCGCCATGATGCGGAGCAGGGTGCTCTTGCCGGCCCCGTTCAGACCGAGCACGCCGATCTTGGCTCCCGGGAAGAACGAGAGATAGATTCCCTTCAAGACCTCCCGGTTGGGCGGATAGACCTTGCGCAGATCCTTCATGGTGAAGATGTACTGGGGTGCCATAAGGGGACGGAGTATATACTCAACGGGACGCTTACGTGGCGCCGATCGCACGGCGCCGCGGAATCATGGCGCACACAGGAGGGTCCATGCCGGGAGCCAGCATCACCATTCGCAACAACGGTTCGATCCGTATCGAGGGGGAGTTCACGATCCTCGATCAGGATGGAAAAGCATTCGATCTCGCCGGACGCACGACGATCTCGCTCTGCCGCTGCGGACAGTCCTCGAACAAGCCGTTCTGCGACGGCACGCACTCGAAGGTAGCCTTCCAGTCGGTCGTGGTGGCCCGCGCGCTTCCGCCGCCCGCGCCGAAGCCCGCCTAGAACATCCCGGGCGCCCCCCAAGTCCTCACTGGAATCGTCAGCCCGGGCGTCTTATAGTCTCCGGTTCCTAGTATCGTGAATCCCACCCCGCGCCGGGCTCCCGGAATCGCCGGAGGAACGTTGCACGTCACCGACAATCAGACCACCGTCCTGTATCCCGCCGTCAATACGGCCAAGAGGCGGCTTACCGCCGAAGACCTCTGGAAGATCGCCCGCGTAGGCGCCCCGGTTCCCACCCCGGACGGCAGGGCGATCGTTCCCGTGACCATCTACGATCTGGACACGAACAAGGGAAAGCCGCGGCTCTGGCTCGTTCCGGAAGCCGGCGGCGATCCGCGTCCGCTCACCTCCGAGGAGCAGGGGAGCGCCGATCCGGCCGTCTCGCCGGACGGCAGGCGCGTCGCCTTCCTGCGCGCGCGGGGTGAGGAGAAGCCGCAGCTCCACGTCATGCCGCTCGACGGAGGCGAAGCCGAGCGCCTGACCGATATGCCGCTGGGCGCGCTCGACCCGAAGTGGTTTCCGGACGGCAAGCGCATCGCATTCGTCACCATGCTCCTCGCGGAGGCTCCGACCCCCGAGGGCACGAAGGAGCTGCTCGAGAAGCGCGCCAAGGATCCGGTCAAGGTGCAGATCACCGAGGACCGGGTCTACCGCTTCTGGGACCGCTGGCTCCTGGACGGCGAGAAGCCGCACCTCTTCGTCTGCGATCTCGAGACGCGCCGGCTCACCGACTTGACGCCGGCCGGGACCGGCTGGTTCGACCTGATGGACCCCTCCGGGCAGTACGACATCTCGCCGGACGGGACCGAGATCGCGTTCGCCGCGAACGCGAGCCTGCCGCCGCATCATCTCCTCCGCTGGGCCGTGTACACGGTGCCGGCGAGCGGGAAGGGCCAGCCTCAATGCCTGACGCCCGAGGGAACGCCTCCCCAGAGCGCCGATGCCTGGCGGCCCCGGTACTCCCCGGACGGGAAGTCGATCTGCTACGGGCTGCAACGGGACCCCTATTTCTACGCCGACAAGATCCGCCTCGTGCGCTACGACAGGAGCGCCAGGACCCACACCGTGCTCACCGAGGACTGGGATCGCTCGCCGGCGGCATGGGAGTTCGCTCCGGACGGCACCCTCATCCTCGAAGCCGAGGACCAAGGGCGCGTGCTCCTGTTCTCCCTCGGCGCTCTGGGCGGCACTCCGAAGCGGCTCGTCGGTCAGGGCACGATCTCGGGGCTCCGCATCGGCGGTCACGGGCGCATCTACTTCACCGTCCAGACGCTCTCCGCGCCGCCGGAGGCCGCCTCGTGCAAGCTCGACGGTTCGGACTTCCGAAAGCTGACCGGGTTCAACGACGCGCTGATGAACGAGGTCGCGCTCGGTGAGGTGCGGGAGATCGAATTCGCCGGAGCGGATGGAAACCGCGTCCAGATGTTCGTGGTCCTGCCCCCGGGATTCGACCCCGCGAAGAAATGGCCGCTGGTCCACGTGATCCACGGTGGCCCCCACGGCATCGCCGGCGACAATTTCCATTTCCGCTGGAACCCTCAGGCCTTCGCGGCGCCGGGTTACGTCGTGGCGTGCGTCAACTTCCACGGCTCGACCTCGTGGGGGCAGGACTTCGCAGCCTGCATCCAGGGAGGGCATGGAGACAAGCCGTTCGCCGACATCATGCGCGCCACCGATACCCTGATCGAGACGGGATTCATCGACGAGAAGCGCATGGCGGCGACGGGCGGAAGCTACGGCGGGTACCTCGTGTGCTGGATCGCGGGACAGACCGACCGGTTCGCCTGCCTCGTCAACCACGCGGGCGTGTTTGATCTGCTCGCCGAGTACGGGAGCGACATCACGCAAGGGCGCCACCAGTCCTACGGCGGGGAGCCCTGGGACCGGCTCGAAGCGATCGATCGCTGGAATCCGGCGCGGTTCGCGCGGGGATTCACGACGCCGATGCTCGTGATTCACGGCGAGCGCGACTACCGCGTGCCGCACAACCAGGCGCTGGCCGTGTACAACATCTACAAGGCGAAGGGCGTGGACGCCCGGCTCGTGTTCTTCCCGGATGAGAACCACTGGGTGCTGAAGCCGCGGAACTCGCTCGTCTGGAATCGCGAAGTGAACGCGTGGCTGGGGCGCTACCTCAAGA
>JAYUAE010000062.1:0-2147 GCA_043741515.1 Candidatus Eiseniibacteriota bacterium
GAGCAAACTTTCCGCATCAAGCTCGATTTTCCCCGGCTCGCGCGAAACGACCACGCTGTTGAGCGCCCGCCCGGCCTCGCCGGCGAAATAGGCGTCGGCTGCGCGAAAGAGGGCCGCCTCCCTGAGAAGCGTCTCACGAATGGAAGGGTTTACGGTCTGGATGCGGGGCAGCAGCTCCAGCCTCACGAAATTGCGCCTCGGATCGGTCGAGAGGTTGGAGGAATCGACCCGGTGCCCCAGCCCGCGGCGCTTCAGATAGTCGAGCACCTGCTCCCGGCCGGTCGTGAGGAGCGGCCGGACCAGGTCGAGCCGGTGGACCTTGCGGTGCGGCCGGATGCCGGAGAGCCCGGTGAGTCCCGCGCCGCGGATCAGCCGGAGCAGCACCGTCTCCGCCTGATCGTCGGCCGTGTGGGCCACCGCGACGCGCCCGGTGCGGGCGTCGGACGCCATGCGCCGGAGCGCGCCGTAGCGGAGCTTGCGCGCCGCCTCCTCAAGCGACTCGCCGCGTTCCGCCTTTCGCGCGGCCGGATCCACGCGCGCGGTCATGCAGCGGACATCGAGCGTCCGCGCCAGCTCCTCCACGAAGGCCTGGTCCGCCTCCGCCTCCGCTCCGCGAAGGCCGTGATTCACGTGGCCGGCCACGATCTCGCCGTCCGGCGCTCCCGTGCGCGCGCGGTAGCCGACGAGGAAATCCAGGAGCGCGACCGAATCGGCTCCGCCCGAGACGCCCACGACCAGAGCCCCCTCGCGGGGAATCAGCTCGTGCTCGGCGATGAGCTGCTCGGCCCGAAGCTCCAGGCGCTCGTCGCGCGGGTTCGGGCGCGCGGCCTTCAGGCCGCGGGGCGGTTTCAGGGAGCGAGTGTCCATCCGGAGAGTATAGACCGGGCGAGGGCTTGCGCCGGGGAGCGGAAAAAGGTTGGTGGCGGCGCAGGGATTCGAACCCCGGACCAAGGGATTATGATTCCCCTGCTCTACCAGCTGAGCTACACCGCCAGTTCAAGGCAGAGCCTAGTCATAGGGGCTTCCCCTGTCAAGTTGACGCGGCATGCCCGGCTCCGTATACTCGGCAACTACTCGTTTTCAGCCGGCTTCACTGGGCGCTACCTGTGCCTTCAGGGAGATCTCCAGACCTCATGTCTCGAAATTTCGTAGGGGGGTTGTTCGTGATCCTCCTCGCGGGCTGGGCCACACCCTCTCAAGCCACGGATCTGGTGGGCTCGGGCGGGATCGGCGCGCGCGGGGGCTCGTTGCTCTTCACCCAGGACGTGCCGACCAAGAAGCAAGCGAGCCCGCGTCTCTCGGGCGACATCGTGTTCAGCTACGTCTGGACGGATCACGTTACCTTCGACGTCACGGGCGGATACGGCTGGAACCGGCTTCGCAGCGGCACTCCTCAGTTCTACGTCATCACCGCCACGCCCGTCACGCTGACCGCCCGCTATTTTCTCCGTGACGGAAAAACCTGGCGCCCGTATGTCGGCGCAGGGGGCGGGATGTATGTCTGGTCCGTGCTCAATCAGGATCTCAGCGCGGCGAAGGATCCCGTGACCTTCGAGCGGCTCCGGAGGGCGCGGCCCGGCTTTCACGGGCTGGTCGGCATGGAGCGCCGGATGTCGAAGCACATCAGCATGACCGGGGATCTGGGGTACCATTACATCATGGCCAAGGACCTGATCCATTTCCCGAGCGGGTACAACCGAGACAAAGCCTACGTGCAGGCGCGCATCGGCGTGAGCTTCTTCTTCTCGCTCAGCGAGAAGATCGACTCGGGGCTCCCCGAATAGGCATGAGAACTTACGCCGCGCCCGGAGCGAAGGTGGAACCGGCCCGAGAGGCCGGCCCCGAGGCGCGCGTGGGAACGGAGCCGGGGCTCACCTTCGACGACGTCCTCCTCCTTCCCGGCTACTCCGAGATCCATCCGCGCGACGTCGAGACCACGACGCAGCTCACGCGCGAGATCACCCTCAACGTTCCGGTCGTGAGCGCGGCGATGGACACCGTCACCGAGAGCGCGCTCGCCATCGCGATCGCGCAGGAGGGCGGGATCGGGATCATCCACAAGAATCTGCCCGTGGCGGAGCAGGTCGAGGAAGTGGACCGGGTGAAGCGCTCCGAGAGCGGGATGATCGTGAACCCGATCACGCTCC